>NZ_BMFT01000001.1:0-308203 GCF_014639155.1 Paenibacillus segetis | reverse complement strand
AGTTAGAGTGTGAATGAATGCGAAAGTATGTGAATAGCGGGAATTCCTCCATCTAATGTGACTGCATACCAATTAATTGAACAACTTAACTGGAATTTCTCCATCTAATTGGCGGTATAACCCCTGCATGATCGAAAATCGGTTGAATTAACAGGAGTTATTCCAGTTCATCAGGGAAAGATGGGCTCTCAGATTAATTTAACTGGAGGATTTCCCGTTAATAGAAGGAAAGAAGTTGGGTTTTCGGCATTTTTCCACACACTATTTCCCTTATACCTCCGCCGTCATTCGAACCGGCCAATCCTCCAGCTTATAAGCCATATCCCAGAACATGTACTCTAACTGACAACTTAACAAGAAATGCTCTCTCATCTTCTGACGTTCTAATTCGGTCGTTCCCGCCGCCCATTCATCTAAACTCTCGCAAAATTTAGTTGTCGTCGTAAGTACGGAAGAGTCGCCATAAAAATGCATCCACTCATAGAATTTATGCGATTCCGTAGGCTTAACTTCCTCTAGTAACTGCCGCCCAATCTCCTGATATGTCCACGGACATGGCAGTAATACCGCCATAATTTCACCTAAGCTGCCTTCATGCGCTATCGTCAACATATGACGAATATAATGATGTGCGGATGGAGCCAGAGGATATCCTTGCAATTGCTCATAGCTAACTCCGGCCACATCGCAGAAGTTCTGGTGTGGGTGAATTTCGCTATGTAGTATAAAAGAAATCTGCTCATTAAACACCGCAATCTCCTCACGATTCGAACATTTGGATATTGCGATACCATAAATCCGCATGTACGCATTCAAATACTCAAAATCCTGTTTGATGTAATGAATCAATTGTTCCTTCTTCAAATCACCACTCGCGATACCTCTCACAAAGGGATGCTTAAAGATCGCTTGAAAAATACCATCCGCCTGCTGACGGAGCTCTTGCGTGAAACTCATCTTCCTCCACCTCCGAGATTATAGGGTTAGGAAGTCCTGTCCTTAGGAACGTAGCTCTTCAAGAAAACCATACACAAAAAGCCGCTCCAGATATGGAGCGGCTTCATCAATAAACCTTACACAAATAGAATTGCGTAAAGAGTATGGTAGGATCCGACTCCACTTTCCTCCGCTAGTACGAACTAGATCAGGTTCAAAGGGTCCAAGAAATGCTCTTGTCTCAGCCGCTAACGGCTCCCCTAGTGGACTTCCTATTTAATTCACTACTACTGTACTTGTCATTACCACAAAAGTCAAATATTAGACATCAAACAATTTAGTCATCTATGTCAGGTTATACTAGTCAATATTCAAATGCACCCAAGCGTTAGTACCTGATACTAAGATAACGTGCTATACTATCTTTATTAGCTATATCCATCATTTTTTAAATAGGAGATGCTCATTTTGGACAATAAGCAATGGATCGCACCAGAATACTACAATCTCACTTCGGAAATGGACAAACATCCTTCCGATAAGATTGCACTTAAATGGTTAAGTGAAGACGGTGACTACGAGGAGATTACTTATGGAGAACTGCGCAAGCAGGCTAATCGGCTCGCTAGAGGTTTAGCTGGTCTGGGCCTTCGTCAAGGTGATCCTGTTCTCGTTATGGTTCCACGCAGAATTATCGCTTATGTCATCTACATGGCTTGTCTAAAGCTTGGGCTTGCCATTATTCCTTCTTCCGAAATGCTTCGGGCCAAGGATTTGTCCTACCGCCTTCAGCATTCTGAGGCCAAAGCTGTTATCGCATGGTCAGAGGTTGCCCATGAAGTTGATAAAATTACCGAAGAGTTACCCGCTTTAAATTACCGTCTCTCCGTTTCTGGAAATAAAGGAAAAGTCGGATCTGGCTGGATTGACTTGGAGTCATTAATGGTAGGTCAGCCTGATACTTTCGAAGCAGTCGCAAGCCACAGAGATGATATTGCCATTCTGGCCTATACTTCCGGAACTACAGGCAATCCCAAGGCTGTCGTTCACAGTCACGGCTGGGGTTATGCTCACCTACGGATCACTTCGTCGTTATGGCTGGATATTCAAGCATCCGATATTGTCTGGGCAACAGCTGCACCAGGTTGGCAAAAATGGATCTGGAGCCCCTTCTTGACCGTACTTGGAAACGGAGCTACAGGTTTCGTATATAATGGATCATTTGCGCCGAATCGATATTTGCAACTCCTTCAAGATCAAGGTATCCAAGTATTGTGCTGTACCCCAACGGAATACCGCTTAATGGCTAAGACTGAAGGATTAGATCAGTATGACTTGTCTCACCTGCGCTGTGCGGTATCCGCTGGAGAACCTTTAAATCAGGAAGTCATTGACACCTTCCAGCGCCATTTCGATATCACCATTCGGGACGGCTACGGACAAACAGAAAGTACTCTAATCATCGGAACCCTCAAGGAAACCCCGATTCGAGCTGGTTCCATGGGCAAATCGATTGCTCCCGGCCTTGTAGAAGTAATCGATGAGGAAGGTAATCCGCTTCCCGCGGGTGTAGTTGGAGATATTGCTGTGCATTTGGACATGCCGGCGTTATTTAAGACCTATTTCAAGGACCCTGAGCGTAAAGCCAACTGCTCGCACGGGAGTTATTTTGTAACAGGCGACCGTGCCCGCAAAGATGAAGACGGCTATTTCTGGTTCGAGGGCCGGGGAGACGATATTATCATCAGCTCAGGCTACACGATTGGACCCTTTGAAGTAGAGGAAGCGCTTATGAAGCACGCATCAGTTAAAGAATGTGCTGTAGTTGCGAGCCCCGATGAAATCCGTGGTCATATCGTAAAAGCATTTGTCGTGCTGAAGGATGCTTCAGCCGCTTCTCCAGAGCTTGTTAAGGAGCTTCAGTCGCATGTCAAAGAGTGGACAGCCCCTTACAAATATCCGCGTAAAATCGAATTTATCCAAGACCTTCCGAAGACATCTTCCGGTAAAATACGGAGAATAGATCTGCGTGAACAGGAAAATAGAGCGGCACAGGAGTAAGCTTTGAATATTGCAAAAAACCGAAAGTTAGACACTAGGAATGGTGTCCAGCTTTCGGTTTTTCTCTATTTCAGGTTACTTTTTTTCTGTCCACACAGGATAGAAAAGTCAAAGGTGATCTCAGTATGCTGCTTATCAGTATGCTGCTTATTCGTAACTTCCGCTACAAGCTCTTCTGACACCCCCCATGACAACGGGGTCATATGAACCAAATCCTCCATACCAATCTGATCCAAACTAATTAATAAGATGCTGCTTACGCTAACGCAAGGAGATCGTTCGCCGTTCTATTTTCACAATGCTGATCTAACAACTAAACGCCCATGATCATAATCAATGATCACCGGAACGCCCGAGATACATTCAACCGTCAGTATCTTATCACGATAGCGAACGGTACATGTTCCATCACGATCTGCCAACACCTTCGCTTCCGTCAAATCTCCTGCCATCCAGCTTATATCAACGGTGTAACCGCCACGCGCACGAAGCCCTTTCACATTACCTTCGCTCCAACTGGAAGGCAACGCTGGTAAGAGGTGAATATCTTGTTGATGGCTTTGCAACAGTAGCTCGGTTATTCCCGCGGTTGCGCCAAAGTTACCGTCAATTTGAAACGGTGGATGCGCGCAGAACAGATTCGGGTAAATTCCGCCCTTATGGTAATCAAACCCGCCCTCTTCTACGAGATTCAGGAAGTTGTGCAATACTTGTGATGCCTGATCTCCATCATGCAATCTGGCCCAAAGTGCCACCTTCCATCCCATACTCCAGCCCGTTCCTTCATTCCCCCGAAGTTCTAAGGAGCGACGGACGGCCTGACTGAACTCAGGCGTACGTTCCATCGTGAATTCATGGCCTGGATACATGCCATACAAATGAGAAACGTGCCGATGCAACGGATCATTCTCGGCGAAATCATGGTTCCACTCAACGACTTGCCCGTTCGCACCGATCTCCAGCGGTCTCAATCGGCTTCGCGCAGCTTCACATCTTTGGACGAAATCCTCATCCAGATTCAGTATTGCACCCGCCTCAACAATCGTCGTCAGTAGCTCACGACACAACGATATATCCATCGAGCTGCCTTGAGACACGGATACGGCGACCTGTTCATTTGGTGACAGAAAGTTATTCTCCGGTGACACAGATGGACTCGTGGTCAAGTGGCCCTGTTCGTCATCTATGAGCCAATCGAGCACAAACTGCGCTGCCCCTTTTAGAATCGGCCAAGCCCGTTGCTCCAGAAAGTCACGATCTTGCGTGAATAAATAATGCTCCCATAAATGCTGACATAGCCATGCTCCTGCCATCGGCCAATACGCCCATTCGGCCTCGCCACGGCTGCCCACATTATTTGTCCGCCAAATATCCGACATCGTGTGTGCCGTCCAACCACCGCAGTCGTACTGAATCCGCGCCGTCTCCTCACCCGTCACCGATTGTTCTTCAATCAACGAGAACAAGGGCTCATGGCACTCGGACAAATTACTGGTCTCGGCAAGCCAATAGTTCATTTGCAGATTAATATTGAAATGGTAATCACAGTTCCATGGCGGTTGAATCATATCATTCCATATCCCCTGGAGGTTCGCTGCTTGTGTGCCCGGGCGTGAACTCGAGATTAGTAAGTAACGTCCGTATTGATATACTAGCGCAATCAATCCGGGATCTTCTACTCCACTCATCACGCCCTGAATCCGTTCATCAGTTGGTATTAGGTTTAACTTAGTGTCTAGTTGCATTTCACAAAGTTGCAGCTCCACTCGCTGAAATAAAGCTTGATAATCGCTGAGGTGAGATTCAAGCAGCGTGTCGTAGCTCTTACACTTTGCCGCTTCTAGAACCTTTGAACAAATAGCTATAGGATCACGACCGCTTGTGCCTGGTACTTGATCGAAGCCATCGAAGCTCGTCGCAGAAGTGTACAGCAACGTGAGCGTTCTCGCGCCTTTTACCTTTATTGGTCCAGTAGCCTCTGAATCCACTTCGCCACCTTCATGTAACACCTGAATTGCCGCGGCAAAACGCATGGCCTTCCCAGACTCTTCTTCATCGTATACGAGTATAGATTCCAGTTCATTGTTATGATTCTGCACCTGTTGCGGACAGCGGCCCACCATGACCATGCCACCATCTTCTGTGTCCTGCAATGTATGACGTAGCTCGGAATCCATCGTAACCGTTAAATGGAGCCCCTTTGGATCTACACTTTCAAGGTGTACGACCATGACTTGATCCACTGCCGAGATGAATACAGAACGCTTCTGACTGGTGGCACCTTCTCCAATATGGGTCGTAGCTATCGCCGTATTCAGGTCTAACTCGCGACGATATCCTTGATCATCAAATTCCCCTTCGAAATCCAAATATAAGTTGCCTAGAGGTTGATATGGCTGAACACCGCTACCCGAAGTTCCAAGCATCTTACCTTCAATTAGCTCCTGAGCTTCTATATATCGTTCTTCCGCCAGCAAACGCCGAGCTTCTCCTAAGTGGGTAGCGGCATCTGGATTATGCTCTGCCCGCGGATAACCGGCCCACAGCGTATCCTCGTTCAATTGAATTTGCTCGCGCTGCACTCCACCATACACCATTGCGCCCATTCTTCCGTTACCGAGCGGTAGCGCCTCTGCCCATCGCTGTGCAGGCTTCGTATAGTATAGCTTGTTCTGACTGCTCGTCATTGTAACCAAACCTCCACCGTTATAAAAGTTGATTAGTATACTTTGGACTTACCGAGCCTTGAGGTTTGGAACGTCTTCACATTTTGATTGGGTTTGGCGGTTAATTTATCCTGGTAATAATTCTCTAATGGATATTCTCTTCGGACAATGGAATACCCTTGTTGTTCACAGGTATCAAATTCAATGAGATCACCAACAAAGCAAAACTCGACCTGCTTATGACCTGAAATAACTCTGATTTGGGACGTATTCCAAGGATTCTTGACTCTACATTTACCACCATTATGGCTAACAATGTGGATATAACGCACATCTTGCCCTTTCTTCTCACTTGTAACTTCAAAGTTTCCTACAGCTTGCAAGGTAAATACCGCACTGTAATGCTCAGGAACAGCCGGAAACACATGGATGAATCCATGGTAGCTCTGTAACAGCATTTCATGAATGCCCGCCATCACATTTGCTGCCGATTCAAAATAACAATGCAAGAAGGTTTCCGAAGGAATGAGCGTTCGTTCGCCCTTAGACTTATCATGTACTTCTTCCCATTGGGTCTGCCCCTCCTGTGGTAATATACGAGGGTTGAATATCTTCGCCCATTGCTGATCCTGACTAATATCTGCAAAATGCATGAACCCGTTAGGAAACATCTGATACGTCGTGATGAATTTGTGTAAAATCGGGAACATATCCTCGCTCATACCCAGTCTTGCTGCAATCTCCGGCGCTGGCGTGTGACCCGAGCAGCCCATCTTCCCTAATTGATATACTTCTCGATCGAATATAACTCTGGCTGTATTTCTCGCAAGTCCAAACTCTGCCTTATCCTGATTATGCAACCCGATAACACTAGCTGGGTAGACCATCGCAAGCTGACTTCCTGGAAAAGGGGACATTGGATATTCTCCCTCACAATAACCAACCTTCTGGTCATTCCACTGGGTACCATCGGACCATATTTCTATCGTTTGTGCGTCATGTTCCACGCTCACCGTATTTAATGGATACAAGCAACGCAGGATATCCTTATACAACTCTGCCTGTTCATCTTCTAAATCCACCAGTTCCTTAGTAGCCAGCAATGCATTCAAGAGTGCGGTGATCAAAGCATGATCCGTTGTTGTATCCTTCAAATTCCAGTAGCTCTCATAAGAGGTTGAACCTCCCTTGATTCTATATACGCCCTCTTCCTTTACTAACATATCGCAATATAAATCAGCACAGGAACGCATGAAAGGGTAAGCTTGTTCTTCAAGAAAGACTAAATCCCCTGTATACAAATAATGCTTGTACAAATCGAGTGCAATCTGCGGCCCTACTGTAAAGTTACGAATCGTATCAGGTTCAATCGCGTTATATCCATTTAGATTAGAGATATCTGAGAAATAGGCGCCATTGCTCTGGTAGAGATTCGTGGCATCTGCTTTGGCATTCTCTAGCATATTCATTCGATATCGATAGTAGTTGTCGGCTAGCTCGCTATGGTTGGCGGCATGCACACCCCAATAGGTCTGTTGATGATTCCAGTGATAGAAGTGCCCCCAATTTCGGGTATCCTTGAACCAGCCCCACAACCCCGCAAACGTAATAGGGTATTTACCACGACTACAGCTGTTTAGCTGATATAAGTTCAAGTAGTATAAATTCTCCAAATAATCATCTTCACTCAGATGAACAAAGGACTTACTCCAAAATTCATTCCATCTTTGCTTGTGATCTAGAAACAACTGATTATATCCTTGCTCAATTTGCTCCAGACGCTGAGTCGCCTCTTGCAGATCCACTTTCCCTTCTTGGCTTACGATTACCGTTGTTAGTAGCGTAAACTTATGAGACTTGGACTTAGGGAGAATGATCTCGCAGCCATGGGAGTTAGGCAGTTTTATTTCTACTTCTTCACCGATCACCTTAGCAGCCATGATATAATGCGTGCCTTCCAGCTGTTGCTCTATATATACACAGTTATCCTTCTTACCCGTATGGGTGTTAAATAGGTTCTTATCATAGGTAGTAGAGATTTGCTCATAATAGTGAAAAAAGTTCGGACTCCCCCATTTTTCAAGCGTAATCTTTCTTTCTACCGCTTCGAGCGAAGTAGCTTCTACTTCCATTACGAGGACACTAGGCTCCTCTGCAGCATACGTCTTATATGAATAGCTAGAAAAAGGGGTCTGGCTAGCGATTGTAGCGACACCTTCCGAGATATTCAATCTTGCCTCGTAGTCTTTCAGGTAGACCCAATCAAATGACGGCAACCCGTCGGTAATGCTAATTTTCCCACAGGATACGGGAGCTGTATTCTTCTCTTCGGACTCCCATGCCCAAGCTTTGAAATTCCCATTCTCGCCAAAATCGATCACATCCGTCTTATTTAACACAAATTCGATTGAACTAGGCGTATGAAATAACATACCTCCCATATCCCCGTTCCCAATCGGAAGTCCCTCGTATCCTTTATAGGTCGGTGATTGATATATAACATCATGCTTTCTCAAATATCGCTCCCGATCAACCTGCAATGCTGTTCCGTCAAAATAGATAGAGTTATACATACATGCCATGCCTCCATATCTCGTTGAGTTGTATTCTATAGATGTAACAATGGATTCCTCTTTATCGCAAAAAGGAATCCATTCCACATTCGTATATTGTTTTGTTTACAAATCCCTCTATAGGGTGATGAATTAACCCTTAATACCGCCAGCACTGATACCTTGCAATAATTGCTTCTGTCCAATGACGAACAATATGATCGTTGGAATAAGTACCAGAATCAATGCTGCGAATAACGCACTCCAGTCTGTGGCATAACGTTGAACTTCAAACAAGTTCGCAAGTCCAACTGGTAATGTCTTTTTGCCCTCACTTTGAATCAATACCAACGCTAACGGATATTCATTCCAGAAGCCCATTGCTGACAACATACCTACGGTTACAATCCCCGGTTTGGCTATTGGAGCAATAATCCTAACGAGCACACCCATGTTGCCACTACCATCGATCTTCGCCGCTTCTTCATAGTCTCTCGGTACGGATCTGAGAAATCCGCTTAATACAAAGATAGCAAATGGGAATTGAAGAACGGCATAGATGACACCTAACATTCCTCGGTTGTCCAGCATGTTGAATGAATTCACTTGCAGGAATAAAGGAACCATGATGTAAGTTGCTTGGATAAAGATACAAGCCATGTACAAATTAAGAATCATCTTGGAACCGAAGAACTTAAATCTAGTTAACACATAAGAAATAGGGACGACAAGAACGATAAGCAATGCAGTTGAGAACAACACTAGGATGATAGAGTTCATGAAATAATTGCCCATCTTGGATTTCACAAAGGCTCGTACATAGTTATCGAAATGTAGCGCTGTCGGTAGTGCAAATGGATCTGTTAAAAATTCTGTATTACTCTTAAATGATGCCAAGAGATTCCACACGAACGGATATAACATGACGATGGTCGCAAAGATGAGAAATATTCTTGTGGCCCAGTTCGCAATGATTCGATTTCTAATGCTCTTTTGATTACTATCCACCGTCGTCCCCTACCCTTCTGCTCTATTTGTAAGTAGTCTAGATAGAAAAGAAAGAACAAAGGAAATCAGCAGTGTAAAGATGGCGATCGCCATGGCGTAACCAAAGTTTGAATTTTGGAAGGCCTGAGTATACATGTAATGCAATAACACAGAGGTTCCACCTGCTGGTCCCCCACCTGTCATAACACTTACGATAATGAAACTTAAATTGATCGTTCCTGCTAGCGATAGTACAAAAGTAATGCCAATAATATCTTTTAGCAGGGGAATTGTAATACTAATGAGTTTCCTAAACTGTCCTGCTCCATCTATCGTCGCTGATTCGAACACATCGGGAGATATACCATCAATCGCCGCAACATACATAACCATATAATAACCAGCTGCTTGCCAGATCAGGGTTACAGCTACACACCATAATGCAGTACTGCTATCTCCTAGCCATGGTCTGGTCAGATTTCCTAAGCCTATATTTGAAAGGATATTGTTTAAGATCCCCATGTTCGGATGGAACACAAAGGACCAAATAATACCTACGACTGTCAAAGAGATAATACTTGGAAAGAAGAATACGGTTCGGTAAAAGCCTCTCTCTTTCAACTTCGTCTGAGTTAATAGAAATGCTAGCACTAACCCAATGGCTAATGTGATGACCGGTACAACGAGCATAAGTTTGAAGGTATTAAATAGTGATTTGATGAACATCTCATCATGAAACATATATTTATAGTTATCCAGAAAGATAAACTTATTGTCATCACTCATCCCCGTTGCATCTGTAAATGACATCATAAATGCCTTAATTGTTGGGATAATCATGAAGATAATGGTCAATAGAAGCGTAGGAATGGTGCATAAAGCGATAAATAATTTTGGCTTTTTAGATTTTGTGCCCTTTATTTCTCTATTTGTAGGAGCTACTTTCGTTAGCAGCACATCAGACATTTTCTCTCACTCCTCTTCATGCGATATACATCCTGTTAAGACGCCTTAACAGGATGTATTTTGAGGTATTCGTTACTTCACAACAATGAATTCTAGATTATTTCGCTGCTGCTTTCTCAGCACGGATCTGTGCAAATGCCTTCTCTACATTGTCCATCCATTGATCTGTTGTCATTTGACCTGTCATGACTGGAGTAATTGTATTCTTGAACATTTCTGTTACAACGCTAACCTTGGAACCCTTTGGTAGTGACTGCCATCCTTGAAGAATGGATACGGAACCGTTGTAAGCGTCAAACATGTCATACACACCTTTAGTTAGGTATGGTTTAGACAATTCTTTCGCATCGTTAAGCGCATAGGCACCGTTTGCTTTTTCAGCAAATAGTTTGACGGACTCATCTGTATACAGGAATTTCAAGAATTCTTTAGCAAGCTCAGGGTTTTTCGCTTTTGCAGGAATCGAGAATTGCTCATAGCTGGACAGTACATATTTTTGATCGCCTTTATTGAATACAGGCACAGGTGTCATACCAAATTCAAATCCAGCTTCTCTAGGAGAATCCTTCATTTCATTTTCCATCCAGTTACCGTTAACAATAAACAATGATTTACCCATCATCATATCGGTTTGTGATTGTGTATGGTTCAGCGCAACCGTACCATCCATTAGATAACCGTCTTTAGAAATTTTGTAGAAGATATCCAATACTTTTTTAACTGTATCGTTCTTGAATGAACCTTCTTCATAGTTATAGATTTTGTCTAGCGTTTCTGTACCACCTGCACTAGCGATGGCTGGATACAAAATTTCCTCCAAATAGTCCGGATAGATACCTTGGTAAGTGAACAGTGCTCTCTTCGTCTTACTTCCATCCGCGTTAACTAAGTAGTTCTCTTCTTTATTCAACTCATCGCCAAGGGCAAAGAACTCATCCCAAGTTTCAGGAACCTCCCAACCTTTTTCAGCGAACAATGTTTTATTGTAAATCAAGCCCATGGGTCCTGCGTTGAACGGTGCCAGATAGATCTTTCCATCTTGGTAAGGCTGAAAGCGTGTACTATCCAGCATCCCTGGAAGAATCATGTCCTTGATCGTTTGATCTTTATCGAGTGCTTTACTCTCGAATACATCACTAATATCAAGTAGACCTTTTTCCTTAATTAAAGATAATACGATACCACTTTGCTCCGTATCGGAAATGGATAAGAAATCAGGGGGATTTCCCGCAACGATCTGCGGTCTGATCACATCGCCGACCTTAGGATTAATCGTCATGTTGACTTTAACTCCTGGATAAGCGCTTTCAAACTTACTAACGATCTCATTCCAATAATCCGGTCCAAAACCGCCTTGGAATACTGCGATGTTAAGCTCCTTGTTCTCAAAAGTCTTCGTTCCATCTCCTGTAGCTTCATTTGCCGCATTCGTTGTATTCTTAGAATTCGTGTCAGTCGTAGCTGCAGCATTATTATTGCTATTACCGCATCCTACCAATCCCAAACTCAATAACGAGACTACTAATAATGAACTAATCAGTCTTTTCTTTTTCATGTATAACCCTCCCTAAGATTCTCTAGTAATTCATCTACCTTCAGATTAGGAAAGCGCTTTATCTGATAAATTAAGTATAGAGCCCTTTACTTTGAATTTACATTTACAATACAAACCAACCTATGTATTATCTTATCCTCCTGCGATGGTGTCAGCTAATTTAATCCATCCTGGACTCTCCAAAAGTCACTTGTTAATCACCTAGACCCATAAACGGAATGGATAATGTTAACGTTTACATGGACTATTCTTGCTTTTAGTCTGCTCATCAATGATCTCTCCTCTGTTTTATGTTAACTTGTAATAAGAGAGAAATCGGAGGTCATCATATGCAGCGTAAAAAATGCAAGCGTTTTCCAAGTCTCCCACAAATCATGCGAAAATTTAAAATCCAGAACCGTTTAACCATCATTTTCTTGGTTGTCTCTGTGATTCCGATCCTATTTATAGGCTTCTATTCTTACTCGATCTATTCAAAATCAATCAATGAAAAATTAAGCAAATCAACATTTCAAGCTTTAACCCTGCTCAATAAAAATATGTTAACTGAACTCAATAGCTATCAATTTCTCGCCGGATCTGTCTCTACGAATAGTACGATTCAGGAACGTTTGGCTGCAGTCCCTGGCCAGACTGCTCCTAGCAATGCCGCCATTAATATTACCATGGACAATATATACAGAAACATCTATCCTGCATATGTGCAAAATGTTCGAATCATTAATTCCAAGAGAGAACCTATTTATGAACTAGGATACGACGGCATTCCCGATGACAAATATGAAGATATTATTCATCAAGTGGATTTAAATACCCCTTATGATAGTCTTAATTACGTCAAAAGCTATCGGACATCGAATACAATTGTTCTAGGTCGTAAAATTAATGACTTGAATAACATTGATAACCAATTAGGTTATGTCTTTGTTTTTATTGGTGGAGAGTTGTTCTCCAAAGTTATTCTTTCTAGTGTCGATCTGGGAACAGGCTCGAATATTATGATTATGGATAAAGAAGGTAAAATCATGTCTTCTAGTAATAAGGAGACTTTGCTTGGAGATTCCTACTATAAAGATGAACTTTTTAATCAAATTAAGAAACAAGAACGTTTGAAGAATCATTCCTTTACAGGCACTGTAAATGGGCATATGCAGCAAGTCTCATATATAAATAATAGTCAATTGGGCTGGTATCTCGTATCAACCGTTCCTTTTTCTTATATCAATTCAGAGACAAGTAAAATAACAACAAGTCTACTGATTGTAATTAGCATCATAATAGTCCTTTGTATTCTAATTATTCTGGTGTTATATGCAAGTATCCTCAAACCGATTAGACAAATTATCGCGTTCTGCAACCAAATTTCCTATGGTGATTTGTCTAATCGCATAGAAGATTACAGTAAGGACGAAATGGCTGTTCTAGCCAATAAAATTAATAGCATGGTCGCCAAAATTGAGCAGCTTATGAAGGATCAGAAGAGTCATCAAAAAAGAAGGCGTTCTCTCGAATTGCAAATGCTGCAATCGCAGATCAACCCTCATTTTCTATTCAATACACTAAATTCTTTACGATGGCTCGCAATCATCAACCAAGTTCCTGTCCTTAGTGATGGTATATCCTCACTTGCCGAACTACTACGCAGCACCATCATCAATCAAGACGAGCAAATTACGATTGAGCAAGAGCTACAGAATTTAGATAATTACTTTGCGATTCAAAAAATTCGCTATGCCGATAATTTCGATATTGAATATGATCTCGATAAATCGTTGTTACACAGCATGATTCCCAAACTCATCTTACAGCCGATCGCAGAGAATGCGATAATTCATGGAGTTACAGACATTGGCGGAAAAGTGCTCATTCAGATCAGGATTTATTTGGAGGATGAACACAACATTGCGATCGAAATCATGGATAACGGAAAAGGTTTTGATACAACAAAGCAAGGCAACGCTGATAAACTATCTGGTATCGGAATTACAAATGTTGCTGAGCGTATTAAGCTTCAATATGGTGATAGCTATGGATTATTTATCACAAGTACCATTGGCCAAGGGACAAGCTGCAAGCTAACTATACCAAGGTAACATATCAACATGAGAGGTGGCACCGTCCTATGTATAATGTATTACTGGTAGATGATGAACCGATTGTTAAGGTTGCTCTTCGAACGATGATTTCGTGGGAGGAACTAGGCTTCTCCATTTGCGCAACCGCGTCTGATGGTGTTGAAGCCTTAGCCTTTGTCGACAAGTTTAATCCTCATATCATTATCACAGATCTGAAAATGCCCAATATGGATGGCTTACAACTGATCAAAGAGCTGAACAACAGAGGTTATACTGGCAAAATTCTAGTTGCCAGTAACCATGGGGAATATGAGTTAGTTCGTGAAGCGCTCGTGCTTGGAGCCGTTGATTACATGTTGAAGATCAGTATGAAGACGGATGATTTGATTCGACAATTAGAGAAATCAGTCAAGCTTATAGAGGAAGAGCAGCAGTCTCAACAGCTACAGGAAACTCAAACTCAGCAGATGAAGAATAATCTAAAGAGCGTGAAAAATGCTATTTTGAAAGATTACTTTCATGATCCGGATTACGATCTGAAACAGCTGGAACAGCAAGATTCGATCACGCTCCATTTTTCCGAAACCAGTTGCTATTTATTTTATATAACGTTTGAGCATAGTAAGGTGCAAAGTAACCAACAACGAAATCAAATATCTGCATCCTTTATCGAAAATATCATTTTGGACATCTTAAAAGCGATTGATGATCTGGAGATTATTCAACTAGAATCCAAAGGGTTGCTGCTCTTAATCTCTTGCGATACATTGCAATATCATCAAATTGTGATCATGGATTTCATTAAACGGATCATCCATTTAATCGAAATGTATATCTCCATCACCCCCACTATTATATACTCCGATAAAGTTACGGGGTACGGGGAGGCAAAACGGGCATTCTGGAAATGTAAAGACGCGATGCAGATCCAATTTTACAAGAACAAGACGATCATTCATCCTGATGATATCCGCTTTATTGATACCTTGGATTTCGTTGACGTTCACGACTTCTCAGTTCAATTAATACAGAACTGGAAACGCTCAGGTATTGAAGCAGCCCATCAAATCATCGAACAGTTACTTGAGACTTGTAAATCCAAACAAATTAATCCTTATGAAGTTAAGAAATTTATTATTAATTGCATCCACTATATCCCACTATGCGATCCAAATATGATCACCGGAGATCCAAAACTCTTAAAAGCGTATATAGAGGACATCGAGGCGTGTAAACAAATTGGGGAGCTATTATCCATTATGATGCTTGTGTTTCAATCGTTCTCGCATAAGAAGCAACCGATTGTATCGACGCAAAATAGGGATATTAAACATGCCATCGACTATATCAACTCTCATTATCAGCATAAAATGACGCTTGCGATGATCGCCAATCACGTCAATTTAAGCGAGAACTATCTATCTAGAATCTTTAAGGAAGAAGTCGGCCAAAGCATCATCCACTATATTAATACAGTAAAAATGGAGAAGGCCGCCGAGTTAATCTTGGAGGACAATACCTATGTAAAGGAAATTGCCGCACAGATCGGTATACACGATCAGTTTTATTTCACCAGGTTGTTCAAGAAACACTTTGGGGTCAACCCAAGTGAATACAAGGAGCATGTGCGCTCCAAGGTTCAACCTGTTGAATAAGGTGAGTCCTATGCCAGCAAACGAAGAAGCACAATTCCGGCCAATGCAAGTGTTAAGCCACTTATTTCCCGACGAGACATGATTTCCTTGAGATAAAAGCGGGCATAGAGTAACACAAAGACAACATTCATGGCACTAATCGCCGATACAATGCCCGTAACCCCTTCTCGGAAAGCTGGGATAAGGAATATCATGCCCGCAACATTCGAAATCCCGACAAACATTCCCCAGCCAAGAGTTTTGCCATTACTCCATTGGTTGGGAGTTGCCACCGTTTCCGGGGCAGTTTCTGTATATGTTGCCGAACCTTCAACTTCCGCGGCCGCTATGCGCACAGCATGCCTCGAAGCTTTAAACCGATTGATGGCCCATTGCGTTCCAAATAATGTCGCCCCAGTTCCATACATGACAGCAAGCAACGGAAGTGTGGACGCTCCAAGCAGTGTAGCCTGCTTGGAGGACAGATCGGTCATGCCAAAAAACAGCATGGTCAGCAGACCCCATTGAAGTCCTTTTAACTGCCCTATCTTAAAATCCTGCGAATACTTTATCAACAGCAAGCCGAGAATCACCACAACAAAGGATAATAACTGCCAGATATTTAACGTTTCCCCCCATAACAGATAAGCCGCGATGACCACTATGACTGGTGGCAGCCCCGTGAACAATGCGATCAACGAAGCTTTCCCAACAGCATACCCCTTATACATGGAAGCATTAGCGATGAACGAAAACAAACCCATCAGCAGGCCGATCACTACTCCTCTACTCCATGGTTGACCTGTAAACACGTTTATTCCTAGAGCAATCAAGGTCCCTGACAAATACACGCCAAATAACAGCAGACTTCGTTCAATTGGACGCTGGGATGTCCACTGATATAAAATTCCCCGCAACCCAAAACACGTTGCCGCAGCGGCGGCAAAGACAAACCACATTTTTATTTTCCTCCCCATCTATAAATCTCTCTATACTTGCCTTTTTCTTACTACCCAATCCGGTAAACGTAAAAGAGCTGACACTTAAGTGTCAACTCCACTTTTTTAGAAATGCTTATGTATTTAAAGCCATCTTCAGATGGCTCAATGAAATTACATTATACCCTAGAATCGAAAAAAGGGACACATTTATACCGCACCTTCAACTGCTGAAATACTCTCTTTGCTGCGCCGCAATAATAACATTAACGGCAGTGCACATAATACAATAATGGATCCTAGAACAAACACATCATCCACCCCCATCGTGAATGAGAGCAATCGGATCGAGCCTGTGTCTCCTACACTTGAACTGATCAGTTCCTTGGAGTGGAATAGAGATCTGCTCGACAATAGTGAGGTGAATACGGCAATTGCAAATGAGCTTAATACATTACGAACCCAGTTGTTAATCGAGGTTGCATGACCGGACCATTCAACTGGAATTTCCTCCATCGATGCCGTACTACTTGGGACATTGGCGAAGCCGAGTCCGAAGTTACGCAATATCATCGCCCACATGATGAAGTTATTCGAGACATTCACGCCAAGCCAACTCATCAGGAATAATCCAATGAAGATAAATAGAATACCGAAGGAGATCAACTTCACAGGACCAAACTTAGGGTATAGCTTGCCGACGATCGGACTAAGCAACGCTAGTACGATTGACGAGGGCAACAGAATCAATCCCGTTGTAAGTGGTGTTTCTCCTTGCACCGTTTGTAGGAACAACGGAGCCAAATACGTCCCTGTATACATTGCTACCGTAACAATGCTATAAATACTCACCATGATGGTAAACCGTCGATTGCTAAATACACGTAAATTGAGCAACGGTACTTCCGTCGTTAGCTCCCGCCATACAAATAATATCAACAAGATGATGCCTACAACAATCAAAGATAGTGTTCTCCAGGAACCCCAGCCCCAGCTACTGCCTTGGCTAAAAGCTGTTAATAAAGAGAGACTACCCAGAACAACGGTAATGACTCCAGGGACATCGAATGACTTAGGGACATTAATCCGATAATAAGGAATCAACGTTTGAGTTAGAATAATCGCAATCAATCCTACTGGAATATTAATGAGGAATAACCAATGCCAGCTAGCATACTGCAGTAACCAGCCGCTAAATGTCGGCCCAATTGCTGGAGCCACCATGGCTGACAGCGACCACAGACTCACCGCAAACGCCCTACGTTCAATAGGCATAACTTGAAATATAATGGTCATGGTACAAGCCATGATCAGACCACTGCAGGCGCCTTGGAGCATCCGAAAGATAATTAGCGATGTTGGCCCCCAAGCTACAGCACATAATAAGGAGAATATCGTAAAGCCAATTAAGGCGCATAAATACAACCTCTTATAACTAAATCTTCCTCCAAGATAACCTGTAAGTGGTGCTGTAACGCCCGTAGCTAACATAAAGCCGGTAATCATCCACTGCATCGTGTTCAGGCTCGTATGGAAATGGTCCATTAACATAGGAACAGCAATGTTAATCGTCGTCGTACTTAAGACAGAGACAAAGGTCCCGAAGAATATGGCAGTCATGATAGGCCAAAAATGATTCTTGCTTATTTGTTTTCCTTCCATCAACGGTTCCTCCCTCCATTGCATATATGTCTACTTTTACATATAATTAGATCATAAATAATGTTATACCCATACGATTACTATGTCAATTATGACATAGCATCAAAAAACGTTGATGTAAGCGTATTTATATGAATGGGAGGTCGTCGTACGAATGAATACACTCTCTTATGGTCTTCTTTCTTTATTAAGTTTTGCTCCGCTGTCCGGTTATGATTTGACGCAAAAAATCAAACCACTCTGGCAAGCTGGGCACAGTCAAATCTATCCGCTCCTTGCGAGCATGGAGCAACAAGGCTACATTTCATATAAGCTCATTGAGCAAACCGATAAACCGGATAAGAAGGAATATACCATTACCGAAGCAGGACTCGCCCAATTACGGCAGTGGGTGGAAATGCCTGCTGAGCATCCGGTTCTACGAGACGAGCTCCATTTCAAGCTATATAGTCTATGGCTCTCTGAACCGCAGAAAGCAAAGGAACTGCTATATCAGCGTATGGAATTTTGCCAAAGTGAGCTTGATCGCTACAATGAAATGCTGGGAGGCAATGAAACCCTTCGTGAGGAGCGAGGCGAATCCCATGAGCCAAAGGCCACGACTTTCGGGCGATATATGCTTATACGCAAAAGAATCATGGACATGGAATCATCTCTTCAATTTTGTAAATATGCACTTGAAGAGCTTGAAATCTAGATGTAAAAAGAGCGCAGAACCCCTGTGGGCTCTGCGCTCTTCTTCGTATTTACTGCTCTACATTCTCCTCACCATGTCTACCACCCCACAAGAACAACTTAATGATCTCGTTCACAATCAGGGGAACCAGTCCTAATGCAATTACCCATCCCCAATCAGCTAAGGATAAGAATTGAACCTTAAAAGCATTGGCTAGAACCGGTATTGAGATTACCCCGAATTGCAGAACCAACCCAACGATGACTGCACCTAACAAATACTTGTTAGTAAACAATCCAACTTGAAAAATAAACTTCGTAGCACTCCGCATGGATAACGAATAAAACAGCTGTGAAGATGCCAATACCACAAAGGACATCGTTCTTGCATTCGTCATTGCATCCTCAGAGATATTACTGGAGTTCAGGCTATACCCGAATTCATGTAATCCTAGATAAAAAGCAAATAACGTAATGCTTCCAATCAGGACTCCACCTATGATCGCTCTTAGACCCGCACCTTTTGCAAAGAAGCTTTCACTCGGGTCTCTTGGTTTTCTCTTCATCACATCTTTATCACCTGGATCAACACCCAGTGCAATTGCCGGTAGCGTATCTGTCACCAGGTTCACCCACAAAATCTGAGTTGGCAATAACGGAACGGGCCAGAAGAACAAGATCGAAGCGAGTACAGCCAGGACTTCCCCCAGGTTACACGATAATAGGAAAATAACCGTCTTCCGAATATTTAAATAAATATTTCGACCCTCTCTAATCGCATGAACAATCGTCGTGAAGTTGTCATCTGTTAGGATCATGTCGCTAGCACCCTTGGAGACATCGGTCCCGGTAATTCCCATGGCTACCCCGATATCGGCATATTTCAAAGAAGGTGCGTCATTTACTCCGTCCCCTGTCATCGAGACGATGTTCCCCTTCGCTTTGAATGCTCTAATAATCTTCACCTTATGCTCAGGCGAGACGCGGGCGAACACTCGATACGTATTAATTTTTTGCGAGAATGCCTCGTCTGACAGTTCATCAATTTCAGCACCTGTCATGCTTTGCTCAATGGAACTCGCAATGCCCAATTCTTTCGCAATCGCAACCGCCGTGTTCTTGTGGTCACCAGTGATCATGACCGGGGTAATACCAGCCATCTTCGCTTCGCTAATTGAATCCTTCACCTCAAGTCTTGGTGGATCGATCATCCCTACAAATCCAAGGATCGTCAGGCCCTGCTCCATCTCATCAGGTTCAATGATCTGATCGGTATCCTTATACGCTGCGGCAAGAACTCTTAGGGCTTCATCTGACATCGCTTCGGCAGCCTTAAGATATTGAAGCTTCAGCTCTTCAGTCAGAGGCACAACCTCACCATCAACAACTGCAGAAGTGGATATCTGCAATAGCTGATCGATAGCCCCTTTGGTATGTACCCGATATCCCTTTCTGGTTACGTTCAATGTAGACATCAACTTACGATCGGAATCAAAAGGCTTTTCTGACAGCCTTTTATACTCGGCATCCAGAGATCTTTTAACTAAGTTATGCTCATTTCCGAATACGATCAAAGCGATTTCCGTAGGGTCACCTGTAGCTTTACCTTCTTCGAAGGTTGCATCGGAACATAAGACAAGCGACTTAATCAGCTCAACAGGAGGTTCATCCTTATTTTGAGTCGAGGATACATAATGCTTTACGACAGACATTTTATTTTGAGTAAGCGTACCTGTTTTGTCTGAGCAAATGATATTTACCGAACCTAACGTCTCGACAGCCGGAAGCTTCTTCACAATGGCATTGATCCGTGACATTCTGGTAACACCCAATGCTAATACGATAGCCACGATCGCTGGAAGACCTTCTGGAATAGCTGCAACCGCTAAGCTGATCGAAGTTAAGAACATTTCGAATAGATCTCTCTTCTGGAATAAAGCGATGACAAACATAACCACACAGATTCCAATCGCAATATAACCGAGAACTTTGCCGAGTTCCTCCAATTTTTTCTGAAGTGGAGTCAATTCTTTATCATCATCGCCAAGAATCTTGGCGATCTTGCCCATTTCTGTATCCATCGCTGTTGCTACGGCTATTCCTTCCCCCCTACCATAAGTAACAAGAGTGGACATAAACGCCATATTAGACTTGTCGCCTATTGGTGTTTTGGGGTCGGAGTGAATCGCATTCGCCTCTTTGTCTGTCGGTACGGATTCTCCGGTTAAGGCAGATTCCTCAATTTGCAGGTTCGCACTTTCAATCAGTCGTAAATCGGCAGATATAAATCGGCCTGCATCCAAAATAATGATATCACCAGGTACAATGTCCTCAGACGCTATCTCCTTCACTTCTCCATCACGTCTGACTAGTGCCTTTGGGGTGGTCATTTGCTGTAATGCTTCTATCGCTTTCTCGGCTTTGTTCTCTTGAATAACTCCGATCACCGCATTTAAAATCACAACGGCAAGGATGATCAATGCGTCTACATATTCTCCAATCAGAAGTGTGACAACCGCAGCACCAAGCAGCACATAAATCAACATATCCTTCAATTGCTCGAAGAAAAGGATGATCATGCTTTTCTTTGGTTTTCCCTCCAACTTGTTAGGACCGTATCGTTCAAGTCTGGATTTGGCTTCCTCCGTTGTCAGCCCCGTTGCCGCATTCACTTGAAGCTCTTGCAGTACTTCCTCTTGAGATTTTGCAAACCACATCCTAAGCACCTCTTATTCATGAATTTACAGATTTTTATTTTCTGCTCTCCTTACACTATTTATACTTTCTTATACTATTTCAAACAGAGTTTTATTAGCAGTACGTCTCCTCTAACAACAAATCCTGATACCAATGAGGTACCAGGATTGTAATTAAACGCTTATTCACGGACGTACCATCTACTGCTTTCCTCCCAAATTTCTCCTGGATCCAGGCTGAATAAGCCAATGTCATCAGCAGGCAAGTTAACAAGAGGGGCATTTACAAGATTGATTTGCGGTTCAGGGCAGAAGAATCCTTCCCTGGCTTCATTGTTCCAGATCATCCATTGCTTATAAGTCGTTCCTACATCGTAAACAAACGTGATCTGACGCTTCAAATCAGTCAGTTCCATACGATTCCGGCCGTTCTGTGATGAAGCCGTATAATGATTGTCCATACTTTCGAAGAAAGGATAGACCCCCTCGCCTGACATAAGAGCTTCCTCCGGTGTTAGAGCTTGAAAACGACCTGTCGGCAACATCCGTTCATTCAACTCCCAGCGCTCACCGATTGTCAATTTCAGCCTGTAGTCCTGTGCCGAACTTCCTGCCGCAAAAGGCGCATTGACCGAAGTATGGAATGCTAGTAGGCAAGGCATTTTCTCTTCACCCTCGTTAAGGATCGTAACACGCTGGGAAAGCCCGTTCTCTCCCAAGCTGTAGCGAAGCCTAATCGTACAATGGTAAGGAAAATATTGAAATGCATCATGATGCTCGTCTACCTTAACCGACACAGATACATAACTTTCCATATTAGTCTGTCCGTATTCATCTATTTCCCATGGGGTATTATAAAGAAAACCGTGTAAGTGATTACCTGTAGCACTTTCATTCACGGGGAATTGATGAACCTTACCATCCCAAGGGAATCGGCCATCCTCATACCGGTTAGGAGGGAACAACACAGGAATCCCATGAATCATAGGTCTCTCTTTGAAGGACTGCATTTCATCTAAATCAGGTTCATGCAAAAACTTCAAACCTATTTCAACATCACGAAATGCAATCAAATTTCCACCGATTTCGGGTAAAAGAGCTGCTTCATAGCACCCTGCCTTCAACCAAATTGCCTTTTCACCTTGAAACTCACCTTCATATGCTTGTAGTGAAATCACTGATATCTTCCTCTCATCCTTGTTGTTTGATTGGCTCTCTGAACGCTTTACGCTTTAGGTTGTCCGATCAACGGGAACTCACCGATTCTAAGTCTTGCACTGCCATAAGGAACAAGCAGCAGTTCCTTCACCGCTTGGCCCTCCGTGTTGGGATACAGCGGTGGTGTACCGGCATTGTTTCCTTCCATTCTCCAGTCTCGTACCAGCTGGCCTTTCGCTTTAAGTTGAACAGGAGCATGGGCAGCAAGAAAAGGCTGGTAGGGAACTTCCGATTCGGCAACTTCAAAATCACCGGTTGCAAGTAGACCATATTTCCAAGGAGATCCCGGGTATACTTCCCAATCATGGAACATCTCACGCTCCTGAATCATTTGCCAATTCTCTTGAATAGGCAATACATATACAAGAGGTCCCCGAGATACACTGACTGCGTACATATTGCGTGATTCCATCTCCACTTCCATCGGTAAATGCAGCTCAATCTGGTCCTCGTTATGCCACTCCCGTTGTACCTTGGCGTAACCGGAATTTACTCTAAGTGCTACCTCTTCCCCATTGATAATCACTTTTGGTTCCTTACACCAAGCAGGTACGCGTAAGGATATGGAGAAAGAATCGGTACGATCTAATGCTAGCGAGATATTGATTTTATCGCGGAAAGGATACTCGCCACTCACTTCCAGCGTTGCCAAGGTCCCTGTACCTATCTCCGTTTTTACGGTACATGGAGCATAGGATACCGCTACTAGCCCCCCATTCTGATCTTTCATCCACAGATGAGAAGCTAGCTTTGGCCAGCCTTGATGCATATTTGAAGTACAACAACCGAAGTTAGGCTCCAGACCGAACAGATTCGCATCGGGTCCATTGCTCCATGAACGTGGAGCGACGTTACATACAATCTGATTCACCTGCTGATCGTACTGATGCGAGGTCCAATCAGGAGAAATGCCCGCTGGCAATGCATTAAAAGCTACCTTTTCAAGAATGTCACCGAAACGACCCTCCCCAAAAATACGAGTAAGCTGTTCCATAGAAAACATATATTCAACAACTGCGCACAACTCAACCCCTTGACTAGGATGAGTACCTGACAACCACTCGTCCCCTGAGAACATCCCATGCGCCTGACCATGGTATGTCATTAGTGAATCGATTCCACGATGCACGGCTTCCCGCTCTTTCGGGTCACCTTTCAATTCATACAGTACCCCTGGCGTCTTAATCCCCATCGCCACATTTACAACATGAGTCGTCCAATCCCACTGCTCCACCTTCCGCCAGAATGGGAAGTCATGAAAAATATCACTCCAATCTGTTGTCTGCTCCGCCACGATGCTCGCAAGCTGTAGTAGGAAGGAGTCCTCTGTACGTTTGTAGAGCCATACAAGGCAGAGCAACATTTCAGCGCCTCGTGTCTTGGCCCAGCCACGTAAAGGTTGAGACGCTATTGTCGAATGAACATATCTGAAAAATTTCGTTAGAAATGGAATTACTCGATCATCACTCGTAGCTTCTTCATACTGCATCATCACCTTTAGCATGATCATGTAATGCCACCAGTCCTGATCTTTCTCTACATCATGGTTTACAGTTTCGATTCGTTCCGGTCCAAATGACCCGTCCTCTTTCTGGCTGGCGAGTGACCACTCAACCCAGCGGTTTGCTTTGGCAATCAGCACTTCATCTTCAAGTAAATAAGCAAGTGGCAGTAAGCCGTCCAAATAATATGTACCTCTTTCCCAGCTCTCTCCCTTGCCACCAATCCATCCATTGTCCGGCCCTACATCCCCCCAATGTTCCTCCAGATGACCGGTAAAACCATCCGCCTGAATTCGTAGTTGGTTCTTTAGCCATCCTGCCGGCTTAATCGCACCTAATGGAAGGTTTTCAAATGCTGCATTATGTAACTTCATTTTTGCTCACTCCTTATCTCATTGCAGGAATGCCAGGCTAGAAACGTACACATACCGCTCTCCGCGAGCCATCACATGACATTTCTGTTCAGGGAAGTGTTCGTACAGATAATCCACGAAATAGCCCGGTTTTTCTGCATTGCCGGAAAACACATCATAATGCAACGGAATCACGGTTTCCGCGCCGATTCTAACAGCCAGTTCAGCGGCTTCCCGATAATTCATATTACCGACAATGCCGCGCTCTTGGCGGAAATAATCGCGACCGTTGATAGGAAGCATCGCCACATCCGGCTTGATCTTGCTGAGACGTTCCACGAGATCGGGGTAGATTACTGTATCCCCTGCATGGTACAGCGTCACGCCGTTCAGCTCCAGAACATAGCCAACACATCGGTATTTTCCATCCGCATCTTGCTCCAATTGCTCATGAGCGGCAGGAATAACTGATATGTTCAACTTCGAGAACAGTTCTGTTGTCCTACGGTCATCCGCCACCATAATTTGGTGATCTCCAACTCCCATCCGGATTAAAGGCTCCCTACAGCAGGCCGGTGCCATGATTGGCGCCTTGCTATTCTGCTTATGGAAAATCGGTAAGGTTCCGGCGTCCATGTGATCTTCGTGCTCATGTGTAATCAGACAGAGCGTTGCTCCTGTAATATCCTGTGGAACTATTGGCGCTGGATAAGAGCGTGCCGGCCCGTTGTTGTCCAAAACATCCGATACATAAGGATCGATATAGATCGTTACTCCATCGCCTTTAATAATGACGCTCTCTTGCCCAATAAACCAAATAGCCAAAGTTCCGTAAGGAACCTCGGTTTGGTTCACTTCACGGATCAGAGCAGTCCCTTTTCTGTCATGTCTATTCATATTCACCAGATCCCTTCGAACCTAATATTGTTAAGCAAAAACGGCAGAACCGTTAAATAACGCAATCTGCCGTCTTTAAATTAATTTCGAATTCCTTCAATAATGGAGCGAATAGTCTCTAATGGAAGCTTAGGTTTGCGATCGTAAGTCAACAATCCGTTAATTTCCTGCTCCACATCCGTAAATTGTGTATAACAGAATCCTTGAATTATTGGAGAACGAAGTAAAGGTTCTACAACATTATTCAAACGCTCCTTAAAATCCTCTTCATTCGTAGCCCCAGAATACCCCCAACCTTCCCATTCATTCAGTTGGAAAGAGATACCTCCAAATTCTGTAACCAGAATCGGTTGATCGGCATATGGGAAGCCGGGAACTAGGATCCATCGGTTGCCTGGTTGAGCGGCCAGTGCCGTTTCTTTATCCTTATAGCGTTCCGCCAATACTTCCTTCCGCCACTCATAATCATGAATAGTAACGAGATCCGTGCTAACGAGCTCCCAACCGTCATTGGATATAACTGGCCGCGTAGAATCTAGCGATTTCGTCATATGGTAGACCGACAAAGCGTGCTGCTGCTGCTGCTTATCGACCAGAATATTGGGAACACCCCAACTTTCATTGAGCGGTACCCAAGCTACGATGCAGGGGTGATTATAATCTCGCTCCACCGCCTCAATCCACTCCCGCGTCAGGCGAGCCACATAGGATTGAGAAAATTGATAAGCGTTTGCCATTTCCCCCCACACCAGCAGACCCAACTTGTCAGCCCAATACAAATAGCGCGGATCTTCAATCTTCTGATGCTTGCGCGCACCATTGAACCCCATTTCTTTCGTTAGCTCAACGTCCCTACGTAGGTCATCATCACTTGGGGCAGTCAGTATACCATCCGGAAAATAGCCCTGGTCTAGCACCATTTTCATATAATAGGAGCGATTATTCAGTAGTAGCTTCCCGTCCTCAATGGATATTTTTCGCATACCGAAATAACTTTGCACTGTGTCTACTACCGTACCGTCTACGATGAGTGTCAATTCCAAATCGTATAAATTCGGTTTCTCTGGGGTCCACCAGCGTCCTAGTCCATGGTCATTGAAATCCTCCAGGTGGATATGCCGACTCGTCGATTCGTTTCGCAACGAGAATAAGTCCTCCGTAATAAATTCTCCATTAAAAGTCACTGCAGCCTTTAGACTAACGATGGCACCAGGGCGATACCCTGAGAGGAAAATGTCCAGACTGATATCATTCTTATCTATATCCGGTGTCACCTTCATCCGCCCGATATAAGTTTCCGCGACCGGTTCCAGCCACACGCTCTGCCAAATCCCCGTGGTTCGCGTATAAAATATACTAGCTGATTTCTCCTCCCAAAACTGCTTGCCTCGTGGTAGGGTTACATCCCGACTGTAATCGGTCGCTTTCACTACAATGATATTGTCGCCTTCAACGAGAATATCCGTAATATCGGCATGAAACGGCGTATGCCCACCCTCATGCTGCACTGCAAGCTTACCATTCACCCATACCTTTGCCTCGTAATCAACGGCGCCAAAATGAAGGAGCAGTCTTTCTTTCTCATATCCTTCAGGTAAGGAAACTACCTTCCGGTACCAAACTGTATCATGAAACCCCGTATCGCCTATTCCGCTCAATCGGCTTTGATAGCAAAAGGGGACTATAATCTTTTTACTAAAATCATGAGCTTCGTACCAAGCTTCCCGCTCTCCGATTCCATTATCGTCATAATCGAACTCCCATTCTCCATTTAGACTCATCCACGCCTGACGGACAAATTGCGGACGAGGGTATTCATTGCGTATTTGTTGATCAATCATTACCATTACTCCTACTTCCTCCCCATCTAGTTGCGAGACAAATTTGTTTTGTTACATATATTTGGTATCTTTTAAACCTAATATAGCGTTTTAATGCCCTTTTGTCAACGTTTTCAAACCATTTATGTGTATTATATTAATATAAATCATTTATATACAATATTTTTGTAATTAATGGCGGATGCCGTACATAACACAAAGAAACCATCAGTTCCGTAAGGAATGATGGTTTCTTAATTTCTTATTCAGTCTCATCTAGAACATAAGCGACTTGCATGACCAGATCCTGTTCATGATCTCCAAACTGTTTTCCAAAAAGATTAACGCCACCCTTATGTACCGCATCAGGCTTGACCCCAATACGGACCCGTAGGCTCGGGCGCTGGTCGATATCAAGGTCTTTTAATGAAACGTCAGATACTTTTTGCATATCCAAGGTTGTCCGTTCATGATCAATCCGCCATGTTTTTAGTAATCCATATTGTGTCGTCCAATCTTCCCACCAAACAGGATTCAATGTGCCACGCCGGTCTCCAAAATCTCCAGGACTGGTCCACATTCCGATCTCTACCCCATTCACCCACACAGAAATATCAGAAGGCCAATCGTTGTCATAATTCGGCGCTTCCGAGCACATTTCCATGGATAGCTCGATCGACTGGATGCTCGCATTCTGCGGAATCTCAAGCGGGAGCAAATACTCCACATATCCCTTACGGAACCAAAGAATCTGCGCTGCAACATGCTTCGGATGATAAAAGCTTGCCGGTTCATCTTCTCTAACCAACATTCCTTCGTGAGAAGCCATTCCGCAGGTCGGATGAACCTCGCAATCACTATAATATCCAATAGGCATCTCAAGCTCATAAAATTTCATGCCATCCTTGGATGTCCGGATGCTTGTATTTAGCGAGATTAGAATATCGTCATAATTTCTGCTACATACCTTCATGGCACCTCGTACCGCTGGAAGTAGTTCTGTATTAATCAGCTTGGCAGCCTCGAGAATCTTCACATTGTTAGCAACAGTCGATACCGGAAGCTGAAGAGACTCGGCAAGTTCAATAATATTCATACTGCGTGTGTTAAGAAGGCGAAGTATGTCAACCCGGGAGCGTGTAGAAAGGGCATGAGCGACCTGAACCAACCTATCGGACTCGTGTATACCAACTTCCAGCATATGAACCTCCATATTAGTATTCCAAGAAAATGATCTATCTCTAAAGAGAGTACTACATAAAGTTGAAATAAAGCAACAATATTAATTATATCATGTTTAGGACCTAATTAACCTGCTTAATATCGAAGAAATCCAACTCTACATCCCCTACATCCTTCGTAAATCTAATTTTATTCATACCTGCCTCAAGTTGAATTCTGGCTGTGGATAGCCCCCAGTTTTCCCAGCCTTTATTAGTTATATAGAGTCTACTAGGAGTACCTGTATTTATACTTAACTGGAGATAAGCCCCCTCTCCTCCCTCAGTACCATTCGCTGCTCTTACCAATAGAATATATTCACCTGCAGATGCCACTTTAACTGAATACTCTCCATAGCTATCCGGCATGTCAAACTGACCCACTTTAGATCCTCCTGAGCCTGTGGAACTTGGTATTACGCCAGCACCTCCACCAAATGTCCCGTTCTCACCTTCATAGCGAATATGAGCGGTTTCACCAGAAGGCAAAGAAATAGGAAGGTTCGGATTAGCAGGAACTCCGAGATTGGGAGTATCATCAGCATTCCAAGTAAATTTTTGGGCACGAACTTCACGGTTCCACCCAGAATTGTTGAATTTGGCAACATGATAAAAGATCCAGTCCTCTGTGCCATCCACAGATGTAGTAAATGAATGGTGCCCCGGTCCATATAACCCATTCTCAGAGCTAAAAATAGGTTGGTCCCTTTTACTCCATGAGGCAGGGTCCATCAAATCACTTGAGACATCGGCCGTTATCAACCCAAGACAATAGTCATTAGTCCAACTTCCACTTGCCGAGTAGACGAGATTAATTACTCCGTTTCGAACGATAACCTGAGGTCCTTCATTGATATAGGGAGAATGGTTCACCTCCCAGCTATGGGTTGGTCTTGAAATCTCAACGCGCTCTGAATCAATCGTCCAAGGATCGCTCATATGGGCGATATACAGATTCTGCTGCACATCGACATCTCCCTCCCAACCGGACCAAATAAAATACAGCTGATCCTGTACTTGCAGAACAGTACCATCAATAGCCCATTTGTTTGTAGAGTCGGTGATCTGTCCCTTTTGCTTCCATACACCCTGTGTAGGATCTGCCGAGGTATTCTCCATCACATACATCCGATGATTAACGTTATCCCCATCGTCCATGGCATAATAGATGTACCAGGCTCCATTTATATAGTGGAGTTCAGGAGCCCATATATTATGACCACCTGTAGTAATTACCTTTCTAGGAGCTGCGTCAATCGTTGTTAACTGCGCTGATTTCCAGATGGTAACGTCACCACCGGTCGTTTTGGTAAAATAATAGATTCCGTCCGTGTGCTTATAGACCCAAGGGTCTGCCCCATCCTGCATGATTACATTATAAAAATCCTCCTGACTGGCAGCCTCATTCTTCGCACATCCAATAGGCGAGATAAGGAACAAACATATTGCAGGTAGTATTGCCTTTCTAACATTCAGTCTCTTCATAACCAACCTCATTCCTTCCCAATGAACTCAAGTTATTATTCACCAACAAGCTTTCGGACAAGAAAAAGCCCCAATGGGGCTTTTTAGTAAGAACCCTCTAACCGGTTCCAGAATATGAAGCTAATCTGAAGGCTCTAATCCTCAATCGCAGCCTTACGTGAGTTGATTCTGCGGATCGTATCAGGATTAAATTTCGGCTTTCTGTCATAGGTGTATAGACCATTTACTTCCTGCTCCACATCGTATAGCTGGGTATAGCAAAATCCAAACATCATCGGATGATCCAGCAATACATTCGTTAATCCCTCATAACGTTCAATAAATGCTTCTTCGGACGTAGGTCTGTCTCCATAACCCCAAGATTGCTCATCCTTCTGATCCGGGTTCCACCAAATGCCGCCGTATTCACTAATGAAATACGGTTGTCCTTCATATTTTTGGCGATCAGGGAAAGTAACGAAAACCTCACCACCGTTTTTCATCGGCTCATATCTTTCTTTGAACGTCGCCGGATTTTGGTCATAGTCATGAAGATCAAAAATGTCGGTCACGACATGAAAGTTACCACTCGTATCGATAACAGGACGGGTAGGATCCAGCCGTTTCGTTACCTCGTAAGTAATACGCAGCACATCGTTATTCTGTTTGGCGCCGTCCCGGTCCCATGTCTCGTTAAAAGGACACCAACCAATAAGGGCTGGGTGATTGAAATCTCGTTCCATCCCTTCTATCCATTCCGGTAAAAACTGAGACAGACCTTCTGCTGTACATATATCCAATCCCCAGTTGGCGTGCTCTCCCCAAACCAGGTAACCCAGCTTATCCGCCCAGTATAAATAGCGAGGCTCAAATATTTTTTCATGTAATCTAGCTCCGTTAAAACCAAGATCCATCGAAATTTCTATATCTTGTCGGAGATCTTCATCGCTCGGAGCGGTATAGATACCCTCAGGATAAAATCCTTGATCTAGCACAAGGCGCTGGAATACGGATTTCCCATTGATCCGGAATGCCATTCCGTCGAGTCTTACGGTTCTTAGTCCAAAGTAAGAATTGACGGAATCACTAACCTGACCTTGCTTATCCAATGATAACTGGAGGTCATATAGTCTCGCGTTCCCAACTTCCCACAAATGAACTTCAGCTAATGGTAGTGTTACTTTTGCAGATGAACCGGACACCACAATACTAACTTCCCCGACAGACTTTCCTTCATAAGAAGCAGTAGCGGAAAGCGTTGCCCCAGCTGCATCGCCTCCAATTTGTAGCTCCATGTGCACGCAAGCGTTATCTGGGTCGGGTACTAACTTCATGTTAGATAGAAATGCCTCAGGCACTTGTTCAAGCCAAACCGTCTGCCAAATTCCTGTCGTTCTGGTGTAATCACAGCCATGTGAACGGAATCTTTCACTTTGTTTACCGCGCGGTTGACGCCCTGATCGAACATCGTCTTCAGCATAAACGGTAATGATATTCACTCCTGGCACAATAGCTGCAGTAATATCAAAGCTAAAAGAAGAATATCCCCCACGATGTGTTCCTACAGATACTCCGTTAACCCATACCTCAGTTTCATAATCAACCGCACCAAAATGCAGCAAAATTCTTCCACCGGTCCAAGTCTCCGGTACAGAGAATTCTCGTTTGTACCATACCGCTGCCATAAAGTCTTTATATTCAACACCTGATAGTTTGCTCTCTGGACAGTAGGGAACCGTTATCGTCCCGGATAAATCGCGCCCAGATTCATAGTAACCGCGTTCTTTTCCACTTTTGCCATGATCGATTTCAAATCCCCATTGCCCGTTTAAATTGATCCAGTCAGGTCGCACCCACTGCGGACGTGGATACTCAGGACGAGGAATAGAAGAATAAATATTCATTATAAAACTCCTTTATAACTTGTTGTTTAGCCTTTAATAGAACCAACAAACGCACCTTTAACAAAGTATTTCTGTAGGAAAGGATATACGCATAAAATAGGTACCGTCGAAACAACGATAGCGCAATATTTAACGAGTTCTCGGAATGCAGTGGCGCTCTGAGCACTATTAATCACAACACCGCCCGCACTACCTATTGTTGTAGCAGTCGAATCATTGGCTACTAATATTTCCTTCATTAATAACTGTAATGGGAATAGGTTCCGATCCTTCAACAGCACCATCGCATTAAACCATGAATTCCAGTTACCAACCAGATAGTATAAAAAGATTACCGCTAAGGTGGCTTTGGAAAGCGGGATGATTACTCTTACCAGAATATTAGCCTGGCTTGCGCCATCAATCGTAGCAGCTTCTTCTAATTCAAGCGGAAGTGCTTGGAAACTAGTTCTTAATATAATGATGTTCCACGTACTCAGTGCCGTTGGCAGAATCATGGACCATAGATTATTGTACATACCAATATCCTTCATCAATAAGAACCAAGGAATCAATCCTCCACCAAAAAACATGGTGATCGTGATCATAATCATAATAAAATTTTTGAAATATAAATCTCTTCTCGACAATACGAAGGCACCCATAATGGTCATGATCATATTCACTAACGTGCCTAATCCTACATATATAATGGTGTTTCTATACCCAATTAAGAGACTGTTGTCTTTAAAAACCAACTTGTACCCATCGAGGGTAAATCCCAGCGGCTTCAGTAATGCACCTTTATGAGCCATTAACGCAGTAGGATTACTAACCGAAGCAAATAAAATATGTAGCAAAGGGTATAAACAGCACAGCGTTAATACTATTAACAACGTATAGTTCATGACATCGAATACTCGATCTCCGAAAGATGCAGGCTTCAATCTACTTCTTTTAAATCGTGTTTGCTGTGACATAGCCATCCTTCTTTCTACCAAAGGCTAACTTCTGAAGTGCGTTTGGCTATTTTATTCGTTATCCATAGAAGCGCAAAGTTAATCACGGCGCTGAATAATCCAACTGCAGTAGAGAAACTCAAGCTAGCTTCTCTCAAACCTCTTCGATAAACATAAGAAGCAATAACATCGGCTGTATCATATGTCAGAGGATTATAGAGCAAAATAATTTTCTCATGTCCGGATGCCATTAATCCGCCAATAGCAAAGATAAATAGAATAACGATAGTAGGGGCGATTTGCGGCAACGTAATATACCACATCTTTTTTACCCTTCCAATACCATCGATCTCAGCCGCTTCATACAGTGCAGGATCAATGGAACTCATTGCAGCAAGATATATAATACTGCTCCACCCTACACTCTGCCATATGCCGGAAAAAGTATAGATTGGCCTAAAGAAAGAAGAATACCCAAGGAGCGAGGTGTAATCTTTACCTGTAATCAATTGAAGGATTTGAGTAACTACCCCTTCATCCGCTGTAAATATATGAATAATACCTGCGACAACTACCAATGAAATGAAGTGAGGCATATAGGTTATAGTCTGAATTGATTTTTTGAACTTTCCGTCACGAACTTCATTTAGCATCAACGCCAATATAATGGGAGCGGTAAATCCAAAAACGATACCCCAAACGTTAAGAAGGAGCGTATTTTTTACAACCCGCCAAAAATAGGGCCCCTGAAAAAAGTCAACAAAATGCTTAAATCCCACCCAGTCACTTTGGGCAAATCCGAGTAATGGTTTGTAATCCTTAAAGGCAATCAAAACGCCCCACATCGGGCCATAACAAAAAATTAGAAACCAAGCAACTACCGGAATTGCAAGCAAATAGGCAAACCAGTTCTTCTTAAAGTCTTTTTTAAGTATAGATTTGGTGTTTTTAGGCTTTCCGGTTTTAACGATGCTGTCAACCTTCCTATTCTTTCGGATTATCTCCATGAACCATTCACCTACTTTTTCGTATCCCGAATTACCTTCAAATGATAACGAGGGGCCAGAAAGCTTCGACCTACTGGTTCACCCTCGTCATAATCTTTGACACAATTCAGGTTATATGGAATCTATCTGCTGTTATATCGATCCAATGCTGCTTGATGAATACTTAGGAACTCATCCATCCCCATACTCTTCGCTTCTTTCAAGAATTTATCATAGGCATCTACCGATAACTCACCTTTGATAATTTTCGCAAAATATTCCCCTCTTAGTGTAGACAACTGATTTCCGAGCTCCGCCTCGCGTGAAGCCTCTTCTTTTGTAAATGTAATCGGTGGTATTGCTACACTTGTATCCATGTTCTCTGTCCAATACTCTCTGATATCTCCGGAATAACTTCCTTCTGAAACAATTAGCGGATTGGAGTTATGCTCATCACGAATATTTGCCCAAACATGTCTGCGATATTTATCAATAGTAACCGCTACTGGCTGACCTTCAGGGTCCTTGTACATATAGCTGTCACTAGGGTAGTAAGGTTTACCATTTTCATCAATCAAATGTACCGTTCCGAACTCCCCGTAGTTATAGATTTCCCAGCCTTTTTTAGTATAGGCGAAATCCAACCATGCCATAGCGGCCTCTACATTTTTGCTTTGAGTCGTTATCGCTGCCGAATTCCCTGTTCTTTTAAAATTCTTATAGGTCGTTGCAGATTTATCTCCTGCATTCAGCACTGGATTTAGCGCTCCAACAAAGTCCATGTTGTTTTGCTCCTTCCAATAGCTCCACATCGTATCCGGAGAATCCATCATTACAGCTGTCTTATCGGAGATCGCACTAGCCATTCTTTGGTTAAAGTCGGCTGTAGCCCAGTCGCGATTAAGCAATCCTTCTTTATTCCATTGTTGCATCAAAGCCAAATATTCTTTAGCTTTTGGTTGTGCAGGACCCCAACCAACTTTTCCGTTCTCATCGAGGAACGTCCAATCCCATACACCATAAGCACCATTAATGATGCCGGTAAAGATTTGACCATAGTTGGATCCATAGTTCAACGGTTCACTATACCCAACTTCCTTGGCTTTTGTTAAAAAGGCATGCCACTCGTCAATCGTATTAGGAACTTCCATACCTGTTTTGTCCAATGCTTCCTGTTTGATCAGCATTCCGAACCAAGTCCATTCCGAATATGGCGCTATGCCGTAGAAGCCCAACAGCTTACCATCATCTGTAATCGTAGTTTTTCTTCTCGTTTCATCAGAATTACGCCAAGCTGTATAGTTAGGAGCATTTTTCTCCATTAGATCTGTAAGATCGATATAAGCACCATCATTCACACCAGCTTCGAAACCTCCCGGATACCGTCCTGGATCAATAATGATATCAGGTAATTCTCCGGAGGAGATCATCAAGGTAAAGGCATCTGCTTCCTGTCCAATTGGCGGTGTAATAAAATTAACTTTAATTCCAGTCAATTTTTCCACTTGTTTTTGCACAGCATGATTATTCATATCTGGTATGTTGACGTTTGCCGGCATCCAGACATCTAATGTTACCTTTTCTTTTAAGGGGTAGGCAGAATAATCATTTGGAATGACTTCATCAAAAATATCTCCCAAATATGTATCATTCAAAGTATTATTTACCTCGTCGATTTGCTCTTGCGTTGGAGCGTTATTCCCACGGATAGTGGCACTAATATCTGTATAAGATTTGTCTTTGTTATCATTTGCGGAAACATTTGATTCATTAGAGGAGTTATCCTTAGAAGCGTTATTTGAACTACCACATGCAGTTACTGTTGATATCACCAATATCGAGACAAATAATAGATTTAGAATACGTTTTGAAAATTTATTCATATTATCCTCCCTTTAAATAAATCTCTCAAACAATCCAAGTAAGAATTGACTACAATCTCTGTCGTCCTAATCTGTCAAGCTTCTCCTTTCATTGGATTTTAACCCCTCAGTCTGTAGTTATCCAGATACAAATTAATATTATGTTTTAATACAATTATTTTGTATCTATTGATAAATTATAAGCGCATAGTTTTATTGTGTCAACGCTTTCATTCTGTAAATATGATAATATTTTTTAAGTAACCTTTGTCTTTATACAACCTTATTCTCACGGCACACACATTACAATCCCCTTCATATAGCCAAAGCTACACATTAACTCCTCTGTATGAAGCTGATTTTGGATGCTACAACCTACCAGACTAATGAAAGTAATTAAATGCAAAATATTTGTAACAAAAAGTTGTTTTCAACCTAAAATCTCGTCAAACCTCCGCTTGAACAGACTGCTATCCTCATTTTATTCTCCTGAAAGCAAGGAAACGCTCTTATCTGTTGCCAGTGGAACGCTAAAATCCGGCATCCCATCTTCTGTCCATCCGAACCTTTGGATCCGCGTACTGCGTGGCATTCCTTCCGAACGTTGTTGCTCAGTCTCGGAGTATGAATACGCATGGTAAACAATCCAATCCTCCGAGCCGTCTATCGAAATCGTAAAACTGTTATGTCCCGGGGCGAATACACCCAATTCTGGATTCTTAACGAAGACTGGGCCATCATGCTTGATCCAAGCCTCTGGATCCATAAGATCTCCATCCTCTGCAATCATCGTCATTCCCAGACAGTAATCATCAGACCAGGTCGCACTAGCCGAGAATACGAGAAATACCCATCCGTTACGGTGCAAAAATACCGGTCCTTCATTAATCGCCATCCCGCCCCTCTTCTCCCAGGGTTCTGTAGGTGATGTAATTAGCACATTAGGTCCTGTCAATGTCCAGGGATTAGACATACGAGCTGCATATATTGCTGAGCCATAATCTGGGAAGTATCCGTAACCTGAATAGAAAAAATACAGCTCTCCTTGATGTTGGAATACAGTTCCATCCAACCCCGGAAAATCCGTGTTGACGACTCCCTTAAATAACCATTCATCGTTCATCGGATCATTCCCCGAGAGCTGAAGTACGCATACTCTCCTTGTATCATCCCCGCCACCATCATTCGCAGTATAGTAGATATACCAACTATCATTAATATAATGGAGCTCCGGCGCCCATAGATTATACGAATATGGCCCGGAAGATTCCGGGATCCATATCGTCTTCGGTTTAACCTCAGCCAATCCGATCAAAGTCCTACTATGCCAAAGTGCAATACGATCTCCCAACGTAACTGACATATAATAACTGCCATCCTTATGTTGAATAATCCAAGGATCGGCTCCATTCTCTAGAATGAGATTACTGAATGATTGCTGTTCCATATGTATCCTCCTTCGTTTTGTGGTTCTTTTTGGATGTTATCCCTTTTAACGGACGAAAAGGGCTTACCCTCTAGTAATTGAACATTTTACTTTATTACAATTATTTTATTTTGTTCAAAACAATAAGACCTCCTAAAGTTATTGTCAACGCTTTAGCTATACCGGATCAGCAAATCAAACGGATATCGTCCAGCATTCCGACCGTACAAGGCGACGCCTCCTACCTCCGCTTGCAATTCCAAACGAAAAGTACGGCTGAAATTGAGTTCCGCAGTCAACTGTACCGGAATCCTCATCTTGCAGAGATAACCATAGGAACCTGCTTCATCCAATTTATTCTGGACCGGTTGATAGTGCCAAGATAATACACCTCTGGCGTCCGCCGGATCATCAGGAAGATCGAACGAACCGATCGCCTTGCCGTCGATTAGGAGGTTCAGTCGGGATGGATGTACTTCCTCATCGGTCATGTAATAAGTATTCGGATTGTATTCCACCATCGCATCCGCACCATGCATCGCACCAATTCCCATATCGTTCACTTTGCCCCCTTCGATATTCCGGGCTAGTAACCGCTTGGAACTTGCTTCAAAGATGATTTCGATATCTCGGATCAAGGTTTGTTCTGCTGGATCCGGCAAGGTTACCTCATAAATAAAGTGGCCCTCTCCGCCTCCGCTCACCTTGGCACCTTGAATAGACTCCCATTGCTGCTTGAATGTTTGTTCTGTGTAGGAGCTCACTGGAATCTGAATACAACCGGACTGAGGGCCGATCACTCCATCAGCTTTGCCGCTTCTTACATCGTACGTAATGAAATTCCGCATAATCGTGTGGTTTGCATCATTCACTAGGGAAACCGCTAATACTGCTACTGCTTCTCGAGCTGGCATAGTAAGTGATAATGAAGAGAGCGAGCTAACTCCGTAGCCATCCCAATCAACCTGCATATTACCGCATGCCTCTACCGTACGAACACCCAAATCGTCATACCACAGTTCCCACTTCACCTGCAGTTGCTGCCCATGATATTGATCCGAAAAACTAGAGCGTAGCAACGGAACAATGGTCTTTTCACCATAAAATAATGTCTGACAAGGAGGTGCATCGAGCACGATAAAATCCGGGGAATGCAGATCGGCAATCGTCATGCCGGGTACAAAGGCGTCGTATCCAAAGTCTTTGCCCACTCCATCAAGACGGTAATAACCGTTAAATTCATTCGTCACATCACGTAACTCGGTGAACACAAAACCACACAGCTTATCATGCTTCCTGAACTCATTCATCATATATCGATAATGCCACGCCAAATCACTGTCGCCTGCTCCACCTTCAATACCCCAGACGTTACCGCACTCGCTGTTCATCAGCGGAGCATCAGATTGAACATTACCTCCGATACAGTTAAAGTCCGAACCCGGGAATGTTTTATCCACAACCTCATGTAGATGGTTTCGAAGCTGGTCATAACCATTAAGATAGAAATGCCATGTATTGATATCAGATTCAACATGATCATAGTTGCACGGCGAGTTATCCTCGATAATCCGGGTTGGATCCATTTGCTTAGCCCAGCGATATTTCTCTCGGACCCATTCCTGCGTCTCTGGCAGATAACTGCTCTGTTGAGATATGTCAGCCGTCACCCCTGCTTCTTTAGCGTCTGTCTTCAGTCCCCATGTCTCATTGAACATCACCCATGAGAAAATAGATGGATGGTTATAGTCCCGCTCAATGATCTCAAGCGCTTCACTTTCATAGGATGTACGCGCTTTTTCATCGGGGTTACCCCAGAAGCAAGGCATATCTTCCATAACGAGAATGCCAAGCTTATCTGCCCAATACAGCTTACGTGGCTCCTCCGGCTTGATATGAATCCGAACAAAGTTCAGCCCCAAACGTTTCATGAGGTATATTTCATCTCGCATTTCTTCATCCGACGGATAAGTGAAATATCCTGTCTTGTGGTAGGACTGGTCAAGGGTACCGTTCAAATAAATCGGCTTGCCATTCAGCGTAATCCAGCGATATCCGCGGTCGTCGAAACGAACCGTTTGAATCTCACGAATTCCGAAATAAGTGCTAACTACATCTCTGCCACAAGATCCCGTTAACTGCAATTCACCTTCGTACAGATAAGGCGTTTCTGGACTCCACAACTGTGGATTATTCACTTTAAAAGAGCTCTTGATTTCATTTTCTCCTGCTACGAGATCTAGATCCGCGCTGTGTAGGATGGAACCCTCTGCAAATTGCAGCGTTAATTCTGCTGTTCCAGCTTCATACGCTATGATTCTTGCCGTCACTTCCACCTTCCCGTCAATGGAGGTCACAAATTTAGCATCCTTCACATACGTTTGTGGACGGGACTCTAACCAAACCGGCTGCCATATACCGCGAATTTCTCCGTACCCCTGCTTACCACGTGCCTGATAATCATGATCGAAATCTTCTACTCTTACGACAATCGTATTCTCGCGTTCAACTTGCCAAGTCTCGGTAACTTCGAACTCGAACGAACCGTAACCACCTTGATGAGAACCGACATGAACACCATTGATCCACACATCGCATATATAATCCACAGCTCCAAAGCGCAGAAACAATCGTGAGTCTTTCACGGAAGGCTTCCATGTCAGAGTACGTCGGTACCAGCCTATCCCTTTAGAATCACTGCCTATACCGGACAAGGGACTTACCCAGGAGAAAGGTACAGTAATCAAAGAATCGTAAGCGATTTCATAATTGCTTTGCCATTGACTGCTGATGCCTTCATCGCCCGGGTCAAAACTAAATGACCATTGGCCATTCAAGTTCATCCAATCCAAGCGCTGCCAATGCGGATGTGGATGTTCAGAACGAGGGACATTATGACATTCCAAATTCATTACAGAAGTCGTCATTAAGTAAACACAACCTTTCAAAATGTGAAGTTGAGCTCATTTTAGCACCAGTATATGTTTTTCGCAATGTTAATTATAGTTTTACAATACTCAATCTTCATTGTACAATATTCTCAATCTATCTTTACGAAAAGGAAAAAATTTATGAGCGAGATAATACAAGAAACGATTCGTTACCCTGCATCGCGTATCTTGGATGTAGCTAAAGCGTTGTCAGGAGATGTTCGCGTTCGAATACTTGAGGCTCTTGGCGACAGGCCAATGAGTGTCAGCCAGTTGGCTGAGGCTCTTGGTATGGCCCAACCTACAATTTCTATTAATGTACAAACGTTGGAGCAGGTAAATCTGATTGTTTCCACGCAAGGTGCCAACCGTGAGAAGATATGCTCAGTCACTTGCCGGGCTATCCAACTCGATCTGCCTGCCAAACCAGGAGAAGGCCTGCATCCAACAGAAGAAATACATATGCCCATCGGAATGTACTCCCACTGTTCAGTACAACCATCCTGCGGTATGGCAGGAAAAGATGGGAATGTGATTGGCTCCCAAGATGACCCGCGGGTATTCTATATGCCGGATCGAATTGACGCATCGCTACTATGGTTCGCAGAATCTGGTTATGTCGAATACTATTTTGCCAATCCTCTACCACCAGGCGTCATGTTGGATGAGATTCGTATTTCGGCAGAAGTATGCTCAGAAGCGCCTGCGTTCCGAGAAGATTGGGCAAGTGATATTACCCTAACCATCAACGACCAGCTCGTCGGCACTTATACTTGTCCCTCTGATTTCGGTGACCGTAAAGGGAAATTAACTCCAGAACGGTGGAAGAGTGGCACAGAATTCGGCATGCTGACAGAATGGAGCATTTCAGGTAAGGGCAGTCAGATAAACGGCGTTCCTTCTGCTCCAACAACTATTGACATGCTCAATCTATCCTTTAACAAGCCGATTAGCATTCGTTTCGAAGTCCGGGAAGATGCTGTTAACAAGCATGGACTCAATCTTTTCGGTAGTAACTTCGGTGACCATCCCCAGGATATCGTGCTATCGTTCATACGTCGCTCTGAGCATGAATGACCACAAGCCCTTTCTTTGATTGATCAAGCAAAAAAAGCTCTCTACAAGCATCAAAATGCTTGTAGAGAGCTTTTAATCAGTATACTTATTTATCATCCAATTTGTTCAGCACAGGATAATCCTGCAAAATAATCTCAGGAGCTGCGCAACCATGTAATTCAAACATAATCAGCTCATTCTTTCCCTTACGTAGTAGTGGTCCAGGGATATACAACGTTCCTTGTGGCCCGATATCCCAGTAACGCCCCAGGTTGAAGCCATTGATATAGGCTACCCCTTTCGTCCATCCTGTTGTATTCAAGAAAGTATCTGCAGGTTCATCCACGATAAATTCACCTCTGTAGAAGCTCGGTTCATTATGTAGTGTTTGAACACTCGGTTCGAATGAGAGGTTAGATAAGTCATCTAATGGAAGCGAATGAATCGTCCAATGATATAAATACTGTGGACCAAATCGAACACCTTCTGTTATTCCTTTCGGATCCTTTATTAAAGAACCGTAATTTACTCGCCCCATATTTTCCACTAAGATGCTGACCGTAACACCTTCTGGAGGAACGGCAAATGTAATCTCATGATCCGGGTTCCAACGTTCAATTGTTCCTTTATACAAACCATCAACAAAAATCATAGCACGGTCTCGTACCTCTTGAAGATGCAGTCTACTTTCCGACCTAGGTCCGGTCAATCGCGTCGAATACAGGATAAATCCAGCATTTTGACCAAGCCGCTCCATCGGTTCGGGACATGTACTCTGAACTGGTAAGGATAGACAGTCAAGGGAAGACAATAGCTTGGCTTGTTCCTTCATTTGAACGACACCATAACTTCGCTTGGCAATCGGTTCAGGCAGTTCAAGTGGTCCCAGCTCCACGTATTTGGAAATCACTTGTCGTACAGCATGAAATTTCTCCGTGATATCTCCACATTCACTGACAAGAACATCATAATCATAGCTTGTAATCGTCGGCTCATATTTGTCCTCAGGATTAGTTCCATGGTTAGCTCCATTATAGAAACCAAAGTTCGTTCCTCCATGAAACATGTAGAAGTTGACCGATGCACCAATAGACATCATCTCATCTAATACATTCGCCACATCTTCTGCCGATCTGGTGTGATGCTCCTTGCCCCAATGATCAAACCAGCCATTCCAATATTCCATGCACATGAGTGGCTGATCTGGTTGATATTCGAGCATCATCTTGAAAGCCTCGTCAGGTTGCGATCCAAAATTAGCAGATGCCCATACTCCCGGTACCATCCCACCTTGAAGCATAAAATCAGCTGGCCCATCTGAGGTAAACAACAGTACATCTACACCGCGCTTGACTAATGCTTCCTGCAAATATTGCAAATATACCTGATCATTACCGTAGCTACCATATTCGTTCTCAACTTGCATGCAAATGATAGGTCCACCATTCGTCGACAGCAGTGGTATCAGACGTGGAATTAACTCATCGTAGTAGGCATCGACCTTTGCTAAATAAGGCAAGTGATAGCAACGAAGACGCATTCCTGGATCAGCGAGCAACCAGGCTGGGAGTCCACCGAACTCCCATTCCGCGCAAATGTAGGGACTCGGCCGAACAATAACATAAAGACCAAGCTCGCCTGCAAGCTTTATAAACCGCTCTAAATCTGCCATACCTTCAAATACAAATCTTCCTTCATCTGGTTCATGAAAATTCCATGGTACATAAGTTTCAACTGTATTAAACCCACAAGCCTTCAATTTCATCAGGCGGTCAACCCAATACTCCGGCACAACGCGGAAATAATGAATAGCTCCAGAAATAATCTGAATCGGACGTTCGCCTAACATAAATTGTGGCCCATGAATTGATAATTTGTTCATATAGAAGTTACCTCCCCGTATAAAATCTCGCCCGCCTACCCCTTCTTATCTCGAATCAATCTCTGTACAATATACCGCAAAGAAGCGGATAAGCGGCAGATCTACGTACTTCGTTACAGTGAGTCGTAATTGCTGTGTACGTATCGCAGGGAAAGCATCGATTTTCTTATGTCCAATCGCCGTACCGTGTACAAGCTCAATCCAAACTCCGTCCTGCGCTGCCTCCAGAACGTATTCGTGAACCCGTTCACCCTGGGAGATTTGCTCCATCACGATGGCATGGTCAACAAGAAATTCGTAGGGCAAAGACAAAGTCAATTCTGTTCCATCGCCCGAAGTTTGCGCGATCGGATGATCAAAGCGACGAGAAATTTCATCCCCAAACTCTATGACCCGCTCCACATCGATGTCCGGGAACAATCCACGATCATCCGGTGATATGTTCAATAGCAGCACTGTGCCATGTCCCACCGAACGATAATAAATGTCTAACAGGTTGTCTAGCGAACGCAAGCTGTCCTCATCATTCGGATGCCAAAACCAATGGTGAGTGCGAATCGGCACGTCACATTCAGCCGGTACCCAGTTCGATGTCTCGGGTAACCAGGTCAACATATCGCTCGTAAACATGCTCGCACGAGCCTCCGAAGAAGTGTTCCAGCAAGGATAAGGAGCTACACCATCTTCATTGCCTACCCAGCGAATGGTCGGCTGCCCCATGTTGAACACCATTGCGTCAGGTTGATGTTGCTTAACAAGTCCCATAATACGAGGCCAGTCGTACTCGCGTCCTTCGGAACCAGCTCCATCGAACCATACCTCGATTAGCGGTCCGTATTGCGTAAGCAGTTCTGTCAGCTGTTCGGCGTAGAAGTCATCGTAAGCTTCCTTGTCAGCATAACATGGTTCGTGTCTGTCCCATGGTGACAGATATAATCCAAGGGCGATCCCTTCCTCGCGGCATGCGTCGGCAACCTCACGCACAACATCACCTTGGCCGTTCTTCCAAGGACTTGATTTCACCGAATAATCCGTCGTTTTCGTTGGCCACAGACAGAATCCATCATGATGTTTGGCCGTCAGAATGAAATATTTAAATCCCGCCCGTTTAGCGGTACGTACCCATTGCCGCGCATCGAGCTCAGTTGGATTAAATATCTCCGGTGAGTCGTTACCGATCCCCCACTCTTGATTACAAAATGTATTCATCCCAAAATGACAAAACATACCGAGTTCCATGTCGTGCCATCGTAATTGTTGTTCCGTTGGTTTAGCCAAAATAGATTTATTCATTGTAAACCACTCACTTTCTATCTGTTTATTTGTATGGTAAGTGATAGGGTAATCTAGCTCCCCGAGCAACCTGACAGCTTCCTAAACTGCTGAGGATTTGCATGATAAACCTTCTTGAACATTTTAGAAAAATAGGAGAAATTGCTGTACCCTATCGTTTGCGCGATCTCGGAAATCGGGATCGTTGAGTGGACAATGAGCTCTTTGGCAATCTGCATCCTCTCGTTAAGTAAGTAATCCGTAATACTCATCCCCACCTCTTTCTTAAACAGACGTGAGAGGTAGGCTGGGTTCAGATGAACATATTCGGCAAGCATTTCCCGGGTGATGTTATCACTGAGATGATCAGTAATATAGGCACGAAGCCGCGGAATAACTGACACCTCCTGATAGAGACAGCAATGCACCCTATGGATTAACCAAGTTCCCCATGTTTCCATCTGCTCCAATGTCCGTGGAGGCGCTTTTACTTGAGGACTGCTGACATCATGGATTAACTGATGGGAAGAAAGACCTTTTTTCTGTAGTAAATAGTGAATCATTTGCAGGAATCCCTGGTAATAGGCCTGTAGAACATTGGCTCCAAAACGCCGTTCGGAAGATAGCTCCTGAAGACTGTTCCGGAACTGCTGAATCAGCTCTTCCTCCTTACCGTTCTCAAGTAACAGCGCCCAGATCGTAAAATCAGGTAGGCTGGGATCCGGGACAGGCTCTGGACTTCGCTTGCATAGCCAGTTGAGCTGATTGGATACACTGAGATTGTTGTATTCCATAGACAACAGCTTTTTGTACATTCCCGTCAGCTCATGCAGTTGAACCGGCTCACCAATATAACAAGATACCGTGCAGTTCAAATATTGACTGCAAGCATCAATATACTCGGTACATTTCTGGCCAATACTGTTCAGCAGCACAGACTCCTCCTCAGGTGAAAAGTACAGGATAGCCATCGTGACCCCTTGTTTGGACTGAATAACCTCTCCCCTATAGCTGCCAATCAATAATTCAGAGGAGGATTGACGGATGGCATATTCCATCACTTCTTCGTCCCTCGTATTGAGCTCTCGCTTCCAATTCTCCACACTCACCATGACGGGGAGCAATCTATCGTTAGGCAGGAGGGTAATGCCATATTCAGCCGGCAAACTACAATTGTCGTTCACGGAGGCCACGATCCGTTCCGAGAGCAGATCATACCAGAAACGCTCGCTAAGCAGCGGCTTCTTCTTGTTCCATAACTCGTAATATGGTTTATATTGTTCACTTTGAGCCAGCTCAGCGTTCTTCTTCTCCACTGTGCGGATCGCCTTGCGGATGACTTCCTCCAAGGCTTCGTACTCCACCGGCTTCATCATGTAGTCAAAACTACTAAGCTGAACAGCCCGCTGCATGAATCGAAAGTCATCATGGGCAGTCAGAAAAATCGTCTCCGTATGCGGTGAGAACTCATTTACCCATTCTAGCAATTCGATTCCTGTGCCTTTTGGCATCTCGATGTCGCTAATCATGACCTGAATTTCTTGTTCCTTAAAGATCTTGATCGCTTCCCTCATGTTATAAGCATCGTAGACCGCAGAGACCCCAAGTTCCTCCCAATTAATTGCATCTTTAATCCCCAAGACGGAGTACATCTCATCATCGACAATCAAAATCTGCAATTCTTTCACCCTCCTGCTGTAATTGTATAATTCTCTGGTCGTTTACTTTATCTGTTTCCAATTGCAGAAAGCGTTTATGGTTTTAATACATCGGTTTATCTGACTGTCCGGCAAACTCTACCGGAACCCTCAACTCTATCAAAGCGCCGGATTCCACACAATTATCGAAATTCAGGCGAGCGGCATTCCCGTATAGGAGTTGCAAACGATGATAACTGTTCCAAATGCCCAGATGTTGGTCATCCGTTCGTTGGAAATAGCGACCACTTTGCAGGGATTCTAGCATTTCTTGCGTGAATCCACAGCCATTGTCAGCAATTCGAATGCAGCAGAAGCTTGGATTAACATCCAGCATGGCCTGAATCTCAATATGAAAAGGTTCCTCCATAAAGTCAAACCCGTACTTGATGGCATTCTCAATAAAAGGCTGCACAATCAGTGGAGGAATCGGAACCAGCTTGGCATCCTCATCTATCGCAATCCGAAAGGTAATCCTACCGGGAAAGCGGAGTTGCTGAATGCACAAGTAGCTGTCCATATGCTCCATTTCTTCGGAGAGCCTGACGAAAGGCTGGCTCGTTTTGGTCGTGAACCGAAAATATTTCACTAGATTTAGACACATGGCCTGAATCACTGAAAAATTTTTGAGCTGGGCAAGATTATAGATCACATTGATGCTGTTTAACAAAAAGTGCGGATTAATTTGCAATTGCAAATGCTTCAGCTCCGCTTTATGCGTCCGAATTTGTTCTTCATATACATTAATTTTCAACTCTTGAATTTGATGTGCCATATCATTGAACGTTTCTGTAACCGCATGAAACTCCCTGGAAGGTGAGTTATTCAATCTGATGGCCCAATCGCCTCGTTTGAGCGTACGCATTCCTTTGAGCAAAGCGTTCATCGGTCTGAGAATGATACTGTTGAGATAAATCAAATACATTAAGAGCAACACAAAAGCAAATAGCGGAATCCATACGATAACCTCGCGGAACCGATAAATATTATCTAGCATCCCTTCTTCAGGAATGAAGGCAATCAACGTGACATCCGTCGAGGTGATGGGATTGCTAACGGCAACATAAGTGCCATTCTTCCCTTCAAGTCTCTGGTATCTTGCATCTGAATTAATTAGAGGTGGATCATTAAAGCCGCCAATATCGAAGCTACCGGCAATCAGTCTTCCGTCAGGGTTTGCTAGGGCGGAGAAACCCTCTCCTCCAAGCTGGATCAGCTCGAGTGGAATCATTAAATGGTCCAGCTGGACCCAAGCACCTAAGTACACTCCATACTGTGAGTCAACAATGCGAGTAAGGCCGTAGATATCACCGCATCTAACCGTCTTCCACCCCCTAAATAAAGGGCTTTCCGGCTGCACCATATCAAGCATATCCTGAATACACCGTTTAATGACCGTCGTCTCCTCGTAAGAATCGGATTTGATCGATGTATGAATCAGATCCCGATTGGCGGTTGAGTAAGCAAATTGAATATCGACACTACTATCAAACCGATTATATCGGCTTAGACTATTCAAGATTCGCATTCTGGTCAATGTGTAATCCGCAGAGTTATAGACCATTTTATTTAATGACAGAATATCTGCATCATGCGATGTTAAGTCATATAGAAAATTAGCTTCAATTCCAAGAGTAGTTTCGATTTGGTTGGAATAAAGCGTTATCATATTTGTGTTAGATTCTGCAGCCTGCTCACGTACCGAATTGGAGGCCGTAAAATTGCTATACACCAGTAGGATTACTAGAGGTAAAGTGATCATGATAAAGCCGATGGTTAGCTTGAAACGAAGAGATCCCTTAGGGTTCATTGTAGTTCTCCCTGCCTATTTCTTCATGTTGGTGTACGTATACAAGTCATTATATCTCAACATGCAGGAAAAGGAAGAAGGAGTTGGAGATCTCTCTTCCAACTCCTATATACTCCCTATTATTTGCTCGTTTTAGCCCATTCATCTAACTGCCGTTGCCGTTCTTCCTGAATCTTCTGGAAACCTGCAGCATCACGTTTAGCTTTGTATTTAGCTATCGTTCCTTCTACATCATCGATGGCACCAGCATTCAGAACCATTTGGAACTCTTTATCTACGTTACCCACGGCCGCCAACTCTGCTTTAACCGGAGTCTCGTCAAAGGTAAAGCCAAGAGCAATAGAACGTTCAGCGCTAGCATTAAACTTCTCAAATTGTTCCCATTTGTCAGGATCTTCGTTAGCCCACAGGTAAGAGATAAACTGATTACCGAACATCCATCCACCTGGGCTTGCATACCCTTGTGTATCCGCCGTTACACCTTCAGGATAATCAATCATATTGTCAGATATCTTGACGTAGTGCTTACCCTCGACTCCCCAATCTAGCATATTGAGCAGCTTGGCATCCGTATAGAGCATATTCAAGAACATCATGGCTCTTTCAGGATCCTTTGAAGTACGGGAGATAGCAAGCATAGCTCCGTTGGCTTCGCCTGTCGTGGTGTAAGGTAAAGCTGTCTCGACTTGGACTAACGGAATTCCCATTGTCACAGACATTTCTTTGTCTTTACCAGGCTTCAACGATTGGGCCAAAGCAAAGGCTTTTCCTGATTTAAGCATATTATCCGCTTGACCACTTGTATCCGAAGTTACAACATCTTTATCAAACCAACCATTTAAGTTCCATTGTCTCATACGTTTAAGGAAATCAACAAATTTTGGATCTTCTAATGTATCAATAACTTTGAGCTCTTTACTGTCACGCGAAATTATGGAGTTATCGTAATTAGCAGCGCCCCAAGTATTTGCAAATTTATTACTAACAACAGGTACGATATCCGGCTCGTTTTCCTTGATTGTCTTGAACATCTCTTCCATTTCCTCTAGAGTTTTTACTCCTTCAGTATTGAAGTGATATTTATCGACTAATGCCTTATTTAGCACGAAACCAAAGCCTTGGGCAAATTCCTTCTTTGTTGGCACGCCATAGGATTTGCCATTGATTTGAGAACCTTTGATAAAGTCATCACCAAGGACAGTCGGGATATCTTTGCCTTGGTTCTTTAAGAGATCCGTTAGGTCTAGAAATTGTCCTTTGGATACATCAAGACCATAACCGAACCATCCTGCAGTAAACATTAAATCAAAAGATTCCCCAGAAATTTTCATCAAATTGGTCTTATCAGTCCAAGATCCCCAATCAATCGGCTTCAATTCGATCGTGGCATTAATTTTTTCCGTCAAATACTTACTCATCTCTTCCTGCACAAGAGCTAGATCTTTCTGTGCATCACCAGGATAGACAAGTGTAAGCTTGTATGGCTTGAGATCCGTTGCCCCCTCTTCTTGATTTGCCGATGTAGAGGAGTTCTCTCCGGCCGTCTTGTTTGAATCATTACTTTTGCTTGAACCACATGCAGGTAGCACTAACACAGCTACCATAAGTAAAGCTAACAACGTGTACATTTTTTTCTTCAACTGGACCATTCCCTTCTTCTCTTTATTTCTATTAAAACTCCAGCAGTGCAGGATTAACCTTTAACTGCCCCGCTAGTAATGCCGCTAATGTAATACTTTTGAAAGAACGGATAAGCAATCAGGAGTGGGGCAATACCGATGATGGCCAGCGCCATACGAACCCCTTCGGTTGGCATCTTAGCGAGTAGTTCACCAGCCTGGCTGGAAGTATCCGCTTTCATTACTAGAAACTGTACGTTGTTTAATGTCTTCGTCATGAGATACTGGATATTAATCAACTCAGGTTTATCGATAAACAGCATGCAGTTATACCAGTCATTCCAAAAGGCTAGTAGATTAAATAGCGCAATCGTCGCCATAATGGGTGCGGATAGTGGCACCACAAGTTTTAGAAAGATGGTCAGTTCGCTTGCTCCATCAATGGTTCCCGATTCGACGATGGATTCTGGAATCGTATTAGCAAAAAAACTTCGCATTAGCAAAACGTTAAACGCACTCATCAATAGATTCGGAATAATCATGCCGAACAATGAATTTTTTAGACCTAACATCGTTACATATGTGATATACCAAGGGACCATCCCCCCGCTGAATAACATCGTAAAGAACAGAATGAACGACATCGTACGGCGCAGTGGCAAGTCCTTACGTGACAACGGATAGGCGAAGAGCGCTGTAATAAATAAACTAATAACTGTTCCTATCAGAGTTACGAGGATGGTTACGCCATATGACCTCGCAATCTGCCCAAAATCATTAAACAAAAACTGATAAGAGGCAAAGTTGAATTTACTTGGAAAAAAACTGTAGCCATTCTTGAGAATAGAGCTCTCATCTGTAATGGAGACCATGAATACCAGAACGAATGGCATCAGCGATGCAATGCTAAACAGCAAGAAGAACAAGTGAATTAAAGGCTTACGAATACGTGCTGCAATCGGCATCGTTGGGATGCCTCCTCTCGTTAGAATAAGGCATTGTCCTTACTGATTCGACGGACAGCGAAGTTCGCCCCCAGGATCAGGAAGAAGCACACGACGGATTGGTAGACACCAGCGGCCGTTGACATTCCAATGTCTCCACGTACAATCATTGCACGGTAGACAAACGTATCGATCGTATTTGTAGTCGGCATCAGTGGACCAGAGTTCATCGGCACCTGATAGAATAAACCGAAGTCTGAACGCATAATGGTACTGATCGAGAGCAGAGTCATGACGATAATCATCGGTGCAATAAGCGGAAGTGTAATACGGGTCATCTGCTTCCACTTGCTGGCACCATCTATGGTTGCCGCCTCGTAGTACTCCTTATCGATGCCAATAATCGCTGCGAAATAGATAATAGCCAAGTATCCTACGCTTTTCCACATATTCACGATGACCAAAATATATGGCCAATAATTCGCCTCATTGTACCAAGAGATCGAATCGAAGCCGAACCAATTCGCAAGCGTCCGATTGATAAATCCACTTTCTGCATTCAGAAAGCTATATACTAGGTAAGCTACAACAACCATGGAGATAATATGGGGAAGCAGAAACGTACTCTGGTAAAAACGAGTGACGACTTTATCCTTGATCTCGTTAACCAATAGTGCCACGAGCAATGCTATAGATGTATTTACGATAATGAAAGCTCCGTTATATAAGACTGTATTTCGTGTAATCAGATAAGCGTCCGGCGAGTTGAACAGAAACTTGAAGTTGTACAGACCGGCCCATGGACTCCCAAATATTCCATCAACATAGTTCAGTTCCTTAAAAGCCAAGATGACTCCATACATGGGAATGTAATTATTTACAATCAAGTAAATTAGTCCGGGAATCATCATAAGAAGCAACGCCCTGTATTTCTTTAATTTCCTGCGAAATATGCGCATTCGGCTAGGTGCGACTGTGGGTGTCACGGTGATTGCATCGGATGATGCAAGTTCTGTCATACAGCTCATCCTCTCTAGTTATTTCCTTCTGTCACTTATTATAGATGGACTTCAATTTCACGAACTACTAGGATGATGACTTATCCTTATAACGATTGTGACTACTTCGTGCACAATTTTTGCACAATACGATTCTCATATTGACGGTTCCATTAGCTGCTCGTATGCTAAAGGCGTGTACACAAGGTGAGGTTCCTATTTTTTTGGAAAAACTCACCTTCTACTAGAGATTTCTTACGAGGAGTGATACAAGATGAAACAAGCAAAAGCGGTACAGCGAGTGTTTATTCTTGGCATGGATGGAGCGGGGAATTTCGTACAACAAGCGAATACCCCTACTTTAGATGCTTGGCTTACGCGGGGTGCTTTCACCTATGAAGCGCAGGCGGAATTACCGACAATCAGTGCGGAATGCTGGGGTTCCATCTTACACGGAGTAAGTCCTGACAAACATGGCTTGACCAATGACAAGGTGGCAAATGAGTCCTTTCCGACCGATTCTCCCTTTCCTTCCCTCTTTCGGCTAGTTAGAGAACAACAACCGGAGGCCAAGCTTGCTTCTTTTACCGGTTGGAGTCCTATTAATTCCGGTATTATTGAAGATAACCTTGGAGTAAATAAGGTTTCCCTCCCCGATGCGGAGCTTGTTCCTGCTCTATTAGAATACGTAGAAGAGAATCCCGACGTACGGCTACTGTTCCTGCAACTGGATGAGCCGGATGGCTCTGGACATAGACACGGATATGGCGCAGATTCACCGGAATACCTGAAAATGATTGGTACTTGCGACGAGCGAATTGGCACGATACTAGAGCGGTTAGAGCAGCTCAATCTTGTAGAAGACAGCCTGATCATCCTACTCACAGATCATGGCGGAGGTGGGGCAGAGAAGCACAATCATGGTAGCGACCATCCGATGGACCGCAATGTCTTCTGGGGCTGCATTGGACCAGGCGTCAAGATTGGTCGTCTGTCAGGTCCTGTATCCATTACGGATACGGCCGAGGTTACTGCTCTAGCATTAGGTCTATCGGTGCCGCAGCAATGGGATGCTAAATTACCGGAGGGACTACTGAGCGACGGGTGCATCCCCGAGGAGAAACATCATGGCTAAGACCCTGCGATTCCGGGAAGATGGGACCTTCAAGATCGTGCAATTTACCGATCCGGAATTTGCAACATATGACATGGAAGAACAACAGATGGAATCCATGATGCTCCGCATTATACAAACAGAGCAACCCGATCTGGTCGTCTTCACGGGGGATATCATCGCCTCCGCCAGCACACCAGACCCAGCCGCCGCATTCCGGCGGGCCTGCTCTGTGCCGGAATCCTTGAATACACCATGGGCGGCTGTATTTGGTAACCATGATTCTGAAGGAATAATTACGCGTGAGCAGTTGCATGCAATGCAACTGACTTACAGTCATAATTATGCCAAGCCCGATCCCCCTGGGGTTCATGGATCAGGCAACTATGTGCTAACAGTGAAGGGGACAGACGGGGAAAATGCGAGTGCTCTCTATTTCCTGGATTCTGGCAGTTACTCGCCGCTAGAGTATAGCCGGATGGGCTTCTATGATTGGGTCCGCCGTGATCAGATTGATTGGTATGCACGTGAATCCTATCAGCTAACCAACAGCAACGGCGGTACGCCATTACCTTCCTTAGCCTTTTTCCATATTCCATTACCTGAATATAACGATGTGTGGGACTTTAGCGTCTGCTACGGGGAGCGTAACGCTGAATTCTGCTGTGCTCCCTGGGTGAACTCTGGCCTATTCGCAGCAATGATCGAAATGGGAGATGTGATGGGGACATTTGTTGGCCATGATCATGGCCACGACTACTGGGGGAATTGGCATGGCATTCGCCTATGCTTTGGCCGTACGACGCGTAATGCTTACTTGGATAAGCCCTTTGCTCCAGGTGCCAGAGTCGTTGTCATGCATGAAGGACAACGAAGCTTCGACACTTGGCTGCATCTAGAGGATGGAACGATTCAGTCCGAGCAGAATCGGCATGAGCCAGAGGGTCGAACTCCGAAGATCGGTGCGATGGGACTTCGTTAACTCCTATGATAACAATACAATCGGGCATCCCCAGGGTCACAGAAGTGACTAAGGGGATGCCCGATTTTATCTAAGTAGAATTCTATTAATTATATGACATCCATACCGTAGTTCCTACAGTCTCAAAATCCTGTTTATACCAAAAGTTGCGTGATTTTTCTAACGCGTACACATACATCTTTTGGTTTGGGTGTTTCTCTTTTAACCAGTTGATAAAATATGCTGCATAACCTTTGCCTTCAAATTCTTTCAACACATCTAATGCTTCGATAAAGATGATATCTGTTTTATTCTTAATATCAATATAGAAGTCTTTCTCCATGTATTTGTCATCATCATTGAAATAATCTTGTTCCGCCTTCTGAACTAACTGGTTCCCACTACTGTATTCCCAAATCACACCGTATCCGGCCAATTCTTGACCATCTTCAATAACATATATATCTTTAGGTAGCTCCGATAGATCCTTCTTACTTAATTCCCAGGCATGGTAGCTCGTCTTAATTTCGCTTAATATGGATTGCATTTCTTGATCAAATGGTCTTGCAGTAATCGTAGGCATTTTCAATCTCCTTTTGCGGTTTCTAGCTGTTCCTAACACTAGCTTATTCATTTCCTTCCGTCAATCTATGGTGTCGTAAAATCAAATAGTAAAAAAAGGCACGGAATACGAATTCCGTGCCTTTCGATATTAATCCGATAATCCTAATGCACGAATAACTCTCATGACCATAACTGTGCCTTGAGCTCTTGTGACATTCGACAGGGGATCTAGTTTGGTTAGCGAAACTCCTTGGATCACTTTCTGTTCTACCATCAGGGCTAGTGAGGCTCTCGCATAGGAAGAAATAGCCGCTTGATCAACGAACTGATTTAGTACAGCAGGATCTACTGTATCATGCTTCTTGCCAGTATATTTCATTACGTTATCAAGCATGACTGCCAATTCTTGACGTGTCACTGGATCATTTGGACCAAATGTATCTGCTGTCTTACCTTTGATTATTCCGGATCTCTTCGCAGCGGAAATATCGCTCGCATACTTCGATTGCTGATCAACGTCTTTAAAGGTTACTTCCGTCCCATCAGGTACAATACCTAATGCTCTAACCATCATTGAAGCCACTTCAGCACGCGTAAGACTAGTATCGACTCCAAAATGATCGGTACTCTCCCCAGAAACAATCAGTTTCGCAGTTGCCAGTTCAATATCCTTCTGTGCCCAGCCTTTTGTAATGTCTAGGAATTTATAGCTGGTTTCAACAACGGTGTAAATACTATTTCCGGCTCTCTTCAATTCGGCTGTTACGGTACCATCTGGGTTCACCGTAAATAAGGTTGGCACCGAGCGAATTTCATCGGTACTTGGGATATAGATAACTCCTGTAACTCGATTCAGGTCAATATCCTTAGCGTTAAACGTAAATTTACGACTCAGAAGAGAATTACCAAAGTTCGTAATTTCAACGGATGTCTGATCGGAATTTAGCTGTTCGATCTTAAATTCAAGCGGGCTAACAAGGTTCTTCATCCCCTTACTCAATATCCGCTTCATCATTTGATCATTATTGCCTTGTTCAGGAGATTTGATCGTAATTTTAATATCAGTAGCGACATCGATCGGATGAATAGGGATAATATACTGGGTATCATTCATGATGATGATGAGTTGCGTCTGCTCCCCTTTTGATGCAATAGCAGCAATAACCTCTTTAGGTACAATAATCTCGATCTGCTTCAGATCTTTGTCACTAACCACGACTCGGAATGTAGCCCCAGTAGACTGATTAATAGCAGTTAATGCCGCAGCTGTTGGAATTTTTACATTGCCCTTATCACCATTTTTAGTAATCTGAATGTCAAGTTGACCTGGTAATTTAGGGACTGTTGATGATGGCGTCGATCCAGTTCCTCCTCCTCCGCCTGAAGGAGTTGATCCCCCGTCTGGATTTGACGGTGTTATCGGTGGTGTAACAACTTCTGATTGTGTGGTCACACTAAGCTCATTGCTATTAATTGATACTTTTTGAACATGATCATCCTCTTTGACGACGGCAATAACATGGATCTTATAATTGGTGCCTGCTGTAAGGGAGCTTAATGTATATTGCGTTTCTATTGTATTTCCTACCCATACTTTATTCACGAAAACTTCGTATCCCGTGGCTTCTTCCGTGGCATCCCATTTCACTTTAATTTCATTCTTACCTTTGGACATGGTTTGAAGATTTTGAGGAGCTGCTAATGCTGAAGTGTTCACAGATCCATCAATCGGAAGATCTTGAACCAACTCTGTAGTTAACGTTCTATTGCGGTCTCCACTGATTTCCCAGCTCATCACACCCGCAATATTCAATGATTTCAGTAAGGATGTGGTGTACATGATGGATTCTTTGTCGTTATAGCTAATAAAAGTTTTCGTTTCACTATTGTATACATAGGGCACTTTAGAAGCTTCATTCCAATAACGGACAAAACCATTTGTATCCACATAGTTGTTTTCTACATCTGTAAAATCAAATTGTCCGCCTTCCCATGTTCCAAATGGAGTCGCTCCAGCACAAATCTGATATTCTCCATTCTCGGAACAACCGGTCCAACCATTTCCGTAGAACGGAACCCCTACGACTAATTTATAATTGGGGACTCCTCCATTTAAATGTCCTAAAATTGCACCTTGCACATTATTTCTAGGTGCATAGGTCCCTGCTTTAGGATGGTTCTTATCGAAATATAATGGCGCATTGTGATGGGCCAATGTGTCCCATTTACCACTGTAATCATAGGCCATAATATTGACGAAATCGAGATAGTTGACGGAACGGGCAAGATCCGCATTAATAACGAAATTATCTCCCTGTGCAGCAGCAATCGTCTGAAGATAATACTTGCCATCCTCTGAACCCGCTGCATCCAAAGCTTCACGAACTACTTTAACTAACAATGTAAAGTTTTCCTTATCCTCTGGTCTTCTGGAATTGGTATCCTCTCCACCCTCAATAGGATATTCCCAGTCAATATCAAGTCCATCCAATTGATAAGTACGAAGGAATTTCACAACAGAGTTAGCGAAAGCACGACGAGTCTCTTCTGTCGCAGCCATATTCGAGAAGTTTTTAGACCAAGACCAACCCCCTACAGAGACCATTAACTTCAAATGAGGGTTTTGCTCTTTTATGGTTGCAAAGGTGTTGAAATTATTCAAATCTACTTCAGGATCACCAATGACCATTTCACCATCAAACACGTAGTCTTTCTGTAGTGGAATATTCTCGTTCTGGCACGCTACAGCACCTGTTCCGAATCCCTTCCAACATAAATCAGAGAAGGCATAATTGATATGAGTGATTTGGGAAACGTCGATATCGGTAGGTTGATAATTTCTACCCTCTTCACTCACTGACCAAGATGTATAATACGTAACAATATTATAATTACTACCCGGTACAACCGTTACTTCGTTACTTTCTGGTGATTCCCAAAGGTTGTTCTTCGCCACGATGGTATAGGAATAAGATTGTGCTTCAGTAAGAGCAGTAGCTACATAACGATTGGATTCACTCGAACCGATGAAAGTGCCATCCTGATATACATCATAGCTTGTGGCACCAGGGGTTGGTGCCCATCCTAATGAAGCTGATGTTCTTGTTGCTGTAACAACCTGTAGGTTCGCTGGAGCTACTAACTCTCCCCAAGTGATCGTCACTTTATTGCTATTTGCAGAAACAGGATTTGGTGGATTTTGCGCGCCAACTTCGAAATTATATGTTTGACCAGGCACCATCCCTCCCGTTGGTTTATACGTAATTGTCGTTGCAGAATTATCCCATGTGCCGCCTTTCCAATCTCCATTCACATAGAGATCATAACCCGTTGCCCCAGGACTTGCTCCCCAGCTTAAGGTTACAGAATCATCACTAGCGCCAGTTACTTTCAAATAACTTGGTGCTGCTAGTGGTGGATCTGGGTATTCGCTCGTATCCGGCAAAGTCGTAAATGTGACTACGTTACTCTTTTGTTCCGGGGTGAGATTAGCAGCTTGTATTCCATCCTGGCCAACATAGAAAGCATAGGTCGTCTCCGGTTCTAAACCACCAACTACCTTCGCTCCATCGTTTGCCCAAGTAATGTACTTGTCATTTTGATTTTGATCCCAAATCCAATAAGCGGTTATTCCAGGTATAGGCTTCCATTCTAGGGATACGGTATTGTGTGTTACATCCACAACCTTTAAGTCTCTTGGGCCAATCTCCGTTGAAGGTTCTGGCGTGGAATCTCCTGCAAGTGTCGTAAACTCAATAACGTTACTCTTAATTACGCTAGGCGTTGGGCGCTCATACCAAGTAATGTATAGTTTATATGTGGTTTCGGGTAGTAATCCTTCTAGTGTTCGGCTACCATTATTGCCCCAAGTATAATATTCGTTATTATCGGCTTTCCAAACATCAATATCAATTTTAGTAGGATCCTCATGAAGGTCCCATGCAATCGTTGCGCTCGTAGCCGTGATAGAGCCTTCTACTACTCTTAAATTTTGTGGAGCAAGCGGGTCTACTTCTTCAGCATATGTTATAGGTGCCTGAATGAATGTTCCAATTGCTAAGATAAATGCCATAAACAAGGTCATTAATTTGAGATACCTCTTCTGAGCAATTATTAACACTTGCATCCCCCTTAAAAAGTAAATTTTGAAACTCAGTGAATGTAAGCGGTTTCAACGTTGCATGTAGAGAGAACCGTTCAGCATCACACTCCTAAGATCGTTTATTTCCGCATTCCAAATCTCTACCCCCTTTACGAAAATACTGTTTCTGTTAATTAAATTTAGATGTAACAAGCATGAATTGTGGACAAGCACAAAATCAAGGGGGACTATCATCTCTTTTATAGGATAAAATTCTATTCTTCCATCCTTGTTTAATCGTTACTATTAAACACAAATGACCCACAAGAGGCCACTTTTTGCAAAGCATCCATCTTGTGGGTCACAGTTTTATTTATTAGGCTAACCGTTTAAGAACTTACATCAGCAAATGGATTGCCCGTGAACAGCGAGACATCCGCACCCGCAATACCGGCCAGGATTTTAACAAATTCACTTCTAGTAATATTTCTACCTGGTGAAAATTTATTGTCACTGATGCCATTGATCAAATCTTTTAACAAATTTACAGTTTTCATATTTACCCATATAACAGGAAAAAACCCGCATTTATGTGCGGGTCTAGAATTTATTACAATGTATCTATCAAATATTTAGTTCTCCACCTGGTTCCAATGAATACAACCCATGATACCCTTCATCCAGCAATCTCGACACAACTAGATCCGTTTCTTCTTTGGGGGCGTGAACCAGAACAGCCTGCCTGCTCGGTACTTCGTTCAACATCTGGCTCACATCAGGTAGTCCTTGATGAACCTTGTAGCATATGTGCTGCACCCTACATCCGGATGTCATTGTTCCTTCATTTAATAATTGTCTCGCAAACGAGCCTCGCGGCGTATGACCTGTCAAAATAACGCTATGGTTCGCCCCTTGCGATAATTGCTCATAATACCAACGTGCCTGCGGAGATTCCATCATCCCATCCCCGGTAAAAATAATACAAGGTATATCCCGCTCCAATAGAGATGAACGATCCTGATCGTCCAGCGGAATAATCACTTTGTTGCTATTTAACATTGCTTCGATCCGTTCCAGAGCCCCACTACGAAGCCATTCAGGCCGATTTCCCATAGTTTCAAGGCCCTGCCAAATCCCTTTTTCTACAATTAGGTCATACTCGGGAAATTGTTCTGCTGCCCAAATGAGTAATTCCTGGCCTCGGCCAAGTGCAGGAACTGGCAGTAACAATTGTCCCCCTGCTTCAAGCACGCGTTCAGCCGTTTGTCTAAGCTGCTCCAGCTTTATTATCTGCGATTCATTTTCCATCCCATATGCATTATCTACTATAGAAAGATCAGTTATGGAATTGGTAGGGGTATCCGCGTCCAGCAACTGCGATTCACGGCTGTAATCTCCGGAGAAGAACAACTTACGCCCCTCCATCTCTAGCATAAACCACACCGAACCTACCAAATGCCCACTTCGACCCCATTTCAATTTCAGACCATTACTAGGCTCGAACCATTCTCCGGGCGGTGCATAATCCTCCAGATAACGGTAAGTCATCGCTTTGATGTGCTTCTCTTCGTAAGGAAGCTCCCCTCCACGTCTGCTCACATATTTACGCCAACTGTCAAAATAGCGCTCTAGTTGATCCGCAGTGGCCCTCGTTGTCCAAATGTCTCCCTTATATCCATGCTTATATAATAATGGTAGTCCTATGGAGTGATCCTCGTGTGCATGCGATAGGAAAATTGCGTTTAACTGGGGAATTTCCTCAGCAATCATAAGTGGGTAGATGCCTTCTCCCTCTTTTTTAACACCACAGTCGAACATAATCCGGTTTTGTTCTCCGGCGAAGAAATAACAGGAGCGGCCATGTTCGCCCGCTCCGCCCCAAATTTTTAATTTAATCATCAAGCATTCCACTTTCTTTTGGAGCCCAGGCTCTCAATAATTACAAGCATCACGGTGGTGAGCCCAACGGACACGACAGCCATCGCCATGCCCAAAGATACTTGTCCTTGTTCAAACTGAGCAAAGATATAGGTTGCTGAAGTTTGAACGGACGGTGGTAGAATCAACAACGAACCCACTAGTTCCCGCGAAGCGATGGTGAACGTCATCATCCAACCTGCCAACATACCGGGAACGATTAATGGTAGCAACACACGGCGGAACACGTATTGCGGCTTCCCGCCAAATACTTGTCCAGCTTGAAACAATGAGGGATCAATTTGTCCATAGGCGCTTTTTACATATTGCACCGTATAAGGAAGAAACAAAATGACATACGTTAAAATAACCATACCGTACGTGTTGTACAGCGGAATCGGCATCCAAGGTGAATTCCACAGCAGAATCAAACCTACGACCATAACAATACCTGGGACGGTATTCGGTAATAAACTGAACAAGTCCGTCGTGCGCTCAATACGGGTACGTGATCTTCCTATGACAATGGCAAACCATGTGCCAAGAATTACGGCAATAGTTGATGCTGCAAGTGAGAGGAGTACACTATTCATCAACGCTCTCATGCTTGTAGAGCCCCAGGTCAGCAATTCCTTGTAATAATCCAGCGTAAAGTTGTTCCAAGCAAGCCCTACTCCGCGCAGCTTCATGGTTGAAGCCGCGATAATTGAGAAATAAGGTACGCCAATGGACAGAAGTAACAACAGAGCTACAAAAATAACATAGATCCAAGTCCATCTCCCTTGCGAATGCAAGGAAGAACGACGAATTCCCTTACCACCCACCAAGCTATAAGTGAAGCGCCGACTCAGAACCGACTGCGCATACCAAATCAACAAACATGCGGTGAGCAGTACGGAGGCTAACGAAGTCGCCTTACCAAAATCGATCGGCCAACTCGATATATATTTGTGAATCTCCGAGGTCATGACTTCATATCCAATACGTTTCCCGAAAGTGACAGGCGTTCCAAATTCAGCAATCGTTTTGACAAAGATGAGCATAGCGCCCATACCGTACGCAGATAGCAGCAACGGTGCAATGATCCGCCGAAAACGATACATGAACGGTGCTCCTAATACAGCTCCAGCTTCCTCAAGACTACCCCCAATCCGCTCAAGCGCGCCACGCAGCAGTAAATATAGGAAAGGGAACAAATGTAGACTCATAATCATGACCATGCCACCGAAAGTGAAGAAAGCAGGAGTTATGGACCCGAGTCCAGGCACGAGCTGCTCTAGATACCCATTCTTTTGCATAAAGAGAATCCAGCCCATAGAGCCAATATAAGGCGGTGTCATAAATGGGATCAAAAACACGATATCCAGCCAACGCCACCTAGCAAGCCTAGTATTCACCATGACCCAAGCCAGTGGTAGTGCGAGAACTGTAGTACCCGCTATAACGCAGATTCCTAGCCAGATCGAGCCCAATAGAACTTTGAAGAGCTCGGCATCGGCCAAAGTTCGGAATGGAGCTGCTAGTTGCAGCTCACCATCCCGATATACACTTTGAATAAATATTTCAATCAAAGGGACTACAATCATTATTGTCAATACAAGTAATGCTAGGACAATCGACCATACTCGAATGTGTCGCAAAGATGAAGAGTTTCTCATGTTTATTTAAATAGTTTCGTGAACTTATCCGTCACTTCTGTTCCATGTTCATTCATCCATGACCAATCAGCTTTGAGAAGCGGAATTTCATCCAGGTTCGCGCGATTCTCAGCTTTGATGTCCGTACGGCCCGGAAGAAGTGCAGCATCAGATACTAGCTTTTGTGCTTCATCCGATAGAAGATAGTCAATAAATGCCTTAGCATTTTCTTCATGCTGGGTTGATTTCATAATTGCCGCAGGACGTGGACTAATTACGGTGCCTTCCTTCGGATACACGATGTCTACTGGCTCACCCTTGGCTTTCGCCTTGTAAGTCATATAGTCAACTGCAGCGGCTACCATGCTTTTTGCACCTGTAATAACTGGATCTAGAGCTTCTTGATTGGCTCCAGCAACTGCAACATCATTCTTACTAAACTCTTCGAACAAAGACCAACCACTCTCTCCCTTATCGCTGAGATAACCTGTGATGAAATCAAGCGCAGAACCTGACAACGTCGGATCAGGAATATTAATTTGTCCCTTGTATTCTGGCTTAGTTAAGTCTTCCCAAGATGTCGGTGGAGTTGATACAAGCTTTGTGTTATAAGCGATACCGAGAGCAGAAGCACTCGTGCTGAAATAGTTCCCTTCTGAATCAGACCATTCTGGGTTAAGCTTGTCTGCATTTTTAGCATCTGGATACGGCAGCGTTAGCCCATCACTCTTTAATCCTTGAGCAGAAGGTAGCGATGCCAGAATCACAACATCAACAACCGGATTAGATTTCTCTGCCTCCATACGAGCTAGAATTTTACCCGTGGTGCCTTGGAACATTTCAACTTTTATGCCTGTTTGGGCTTCAAAGCCTTCAATGATCTTATTCGCCAGACCTTCAGGTCCCGCGCTATAAAGGACGAGCTTTTGATCGGCTACTTGTGTGCTAGGCACACTGTTGTTCGTAGAAGCAGAAGCCTCTTTAGCGGTAGAATTTGAATTACTCCCACAAGCTGTCAACGTCAAGCCAAGTGCTAAGGTCAGCGTCAGCGCCGTTCCCTTTGTCCATCCATTTTTAATCGTATTTAAATTAACCATGATTTAATCTCTCCCTTTATTTAGATTTATCTATGTGATGAAGGCGATGATGTGGTAAATAAACCTCTGTCTTCGTACCAACTGCTAATCGCGTGTGGTGATACGCAGTCCATTGCTCTTCTTGCCCTTCCGCTTTGACCCTAACTTCATAACGGTCTCCAACATAGCTAACGTGCGTAATCTCTACTTGAAAAGAATGACCATCTTCTCCCATCGGCTCCCACATCAGGTGCTCTGGACGAAACATCGTCTGGTTTGGCACAAGCCAATTTGATTTGCCGATAAAACGAGCAACAAAGGCATCTGAAGGTTTGCCATATACCTCTTCCGGTGTTCCTGATTGCAAGATACGACCACTATTCATCACCACAACTTCATCAGACATCGACATTGCCTCAACTTGGTCATGGGTGACATAGAGAGCGGTAAGCCCCAGGTCACGAACTAAAGACATCATTTCAAGACGCATATCCTCGCGTAGTACGGCATCTAATGCGCTTAGCGGTTCATCGAATAATACAAGGCGTGGAGTAATTGCTACGGCGCGTGCAAAAGCGACCCGTTGTTGTTGCCCCCCCGACAGTTGATGTGGAAATCTCTCTGCCATCCCTGTCAGCTTAACCTTTGCGAGTGCTTCCAGCACGGTTTCACGGATTTTGGTAGTTCGCTTGCCTGCTCGAAGCCCAAAAGCAACATTTTCGAATACCGTCATATGCGGCCACAAGGCAAAATCCTGAAATACCATCCCGAACCCACGTTGATGTGTCGGCACTGCTCTTTTGCTAGAGTCTGCAAAAATCACCTCGTCACCAATGGAGATCGAACCTCGATCCGGCGTTTCTAATCCTGCAATCATACGCAGAATTGTCGTCTTTCCGCAGCCCGAAGGACCTAACAGGGTCGTAAAGCTTCCTTGGCGTACAGTCAAATCCGTCGGGTGCAAGGCAACGGTTCCTCCAAAGGCTTTACCGAGCCCGCGTATGTTCAAATCCATATCATTACCTTCCTCGTATGCTTTGGCTTTGTGTAATTGATCATTGACCTACAAGTACCAGTCTACGTGTGAAATACGATACCCGTGTTAAGCGAATGTAAAGGCAAAATTAATTATTTCAATGAATACTGTTAACATTCATAGATTAAATCTATAGATAAGAACCTACGAAAGAGAGATATAAATATGATGAACTTAAATCTATTAAAGCTACGTATTGTGGAGTTGCTCGAAAAACACAACAAGATTACAACCGTTGCAGACATCCTTGAGTTAAAGCAGCCGACCGTTACCTTTCATATGAAAAATCTGGAACGGGACTTCGGCGTTAAGCTGTTCGAAGCACGAATGGGGAAAATCATACTAACCGACGCCGGCTACGCCCTGCTCCATTATGCCGTCAAAATCAATGCGCTCGCGGCGGAAGCTGAACGTGTCGTCATGGAATTCGACACGCTCCGGAGGGGAAGCATCCGAATCGGAGCAAGTTATGTTCCCGCTACTTATGTTCTTCCCGCTGTCTTGCATCGGTTTGTTAAGGAGCACCCTGGGATCCAACTTTCTCTCTTCGTCAAGACGGCCCCCATCGTAAAAGACATGCTGGAGCACCATGAAATTGATATTGGCATTATCTCCGCTGAACCTTTTACCACTTCTACATTGGTAGCCGATGCCCTATGCGAAGACGAATTAGTGCTCATTCATTCACCAACCCATCCCTTAGCTACCCTCGAGAACTTAACGCCTGATCTAATTGCCTCTTCATCCTTTGTTCTGCATGGCAAAGAATCCAGCACGCGAAGAATGACGGATAAATGGTTGGAAAATCATGATCGGCGACTGCCCTACTATATGGAATTGGATTCGCTTGAAGCTATTAAACAAGCGGTTATACTTGGAGCACATGTATCCTTCGTTTCTCGGATGGCCGTCCAGAGTGAGGTCGATCGTGGACTCCTTCAGATGCGCCCAATCCCCGGTAATCTAATAGAACGTTATGTCTATGCCGTGACGAATAAGGAACGCCACCGCTCCGCGTTGATAAATCAATTTAGCAGCTATTTGTCGGTGCTTGACTAGAGTAAAACAGGAAGTACGTCTCCTAATTATATGATTCAAGCCCATTTCAGAGATGGACAAAAAAAGATCCACCATGCATGAGCTTGGTGGATCTTATATTTTGTCTACAAACATAGAATGTTTGGATGACTTGTCACCTAACGAATACCGACGAGCTGCATAACGAAGATACCTCAGCTCTGGTAATACGAGCTGAGGTATCTAAACTAACTGTTTTTGTTTTTTTACACTGAGTCTTATTTCGAACCGGAAGTCGTGTAATTCTCAATAATATTTTTTTGGAAAATAATAAAGATGATAATAACAGGCATCACCATGAAGGTTGCACCCGCCATTTGCAAGGCAAAATTTCCACCGTACTGGCTTTTCAGTAATGAGAGCCCGACGGACAAGGTATATAATCGTTCATTGTTCGCCATGATTAACGGCCATAGGAAGCTGTTCCATCCACCGATAAAGGCAAGAATACCTTGTACAGCAAGAATCGGCTTCGACACCGGAAGAATAATCTGCAAGAAAATCCTAAACTCACTAGCTCCATCAAGTCTTGTTGCTTCCAGAATTTCATCTGGAATAGTCGTCATAAATTGACGGAACAAGAAAATTCCGAACGCACCCACGAGACCAGGCAATACGATCCCCAACATGGTGTCCGTCAAATTCATTTTATTTAAGATTAGATAAACCGGGATCATCGTTACTTGACTTGGGATCATCATCGTTGCCAACACTAAAAGGAACGTACTTTCTTTCCCTTTAAAGTTATACTTGGCAAAGCCAAAGCCGGCCATCGCATTTAAGAACATGCCAAAGAATGAGAAAAGAACAATTATCAATGTATTTTTCAAATACACACCAAAGTTCATATTTTCAAATAGATTTTTATAGTTCTCCATAGTAAATTCTTTCGGCCACAATGTTGGAGGGATCTGAATAACTTCACTTTCCATCTTAAAGGACGATAAGATCATCCAAAAGAAAGGAAGTACAAACAAAATACCTCCAATTGTTAATACAATCCCCGCAGTCCATTGAAATAATTTATCCTTTTTATTTCCTTTCATCGGTTCACCCCCATTCTTTTAATAATCTGATTCTTTAGATTGCATTCTGTACTGAACCAACGTTACCGCAATAACAGCAATAAATAATATAAATGATCCAGCCGCAGCATATCCAAAGTTGCTCAATTGGAAACCATTTTTATAAATAAACAATGCTGCTGACATCGTACCGTCAAGCGGTCCACCCTTGGTCATAATGAATGGTTCTTCGAAGAACTGCAGCCATCCGATCATCGTCGTAATCGATACGAAGAAAATCGCGAAGCGCAACATCGGAACTGTAATTTTCGTAACCTGTTGCCACGTATTGGCTCCATCCAATTGCGCAGCTTCATAGTATGACCTTGGAATACCTTGTAGTGCAGCAATGAAAATGATCATATTTAACCCTACGGCTCTCCAGAGCGCCATGAGAATCAATGATACTTTGGCTACTGTAGGCTCCGTTAACCACGGAATTGCAGATAAGTTCATGGATTCTAGAATGTAATTGAACAGACCAAATGCCGGGTTGTACAAGTAAGTCCAGACTACCGCTACTGCTACAACATTAGTAACAGATGGTAAATAATAGACAACACGGAACACCTTGAAAACTTTTGAAACACCTAAGTTAATCAATAAAGCTACACCAAGTGATGTGACAATAACGAGTGGTACGCCAACAATAACGTAAAACAACGTATTAAAAATGGCTTTTAAAAATACCGGATCCGCAAGCACCTCGATATAATTTTTAAAGCCAATAAAACTCAAATTTGAATAGTCTGCTAACCCCGCCAAGTCCATATCAGTAAAACTAATGAACAAGGCCACGAGTATAGGCAATAACGAAAACAAAGTGAGTAAAATGATCGCCGGTGCAATGAAGAGATATGGCGCTTTTCTCGAGGTGAAACTTTTCATACCTTAGTCACTTCCTTTACTCAGGTTCCTATAGACAGACAAGGAGAGCTAACCAGCTATTGGAGCCAGTTAGCCTCTTGTACATAGTTATTACTTATTAATAATCGATTCAGCTTTCTTGTTGAAATCGTCCATTTCTTTTTGAATGTCAGCACCTTTTGTACGGTACACCTTTTCAAAGCTGCTCAAAAAGCTCTGAGCAATTTCTTCAAATTCTTTTGTAGAAGGCATTGGAATCGCTGTTTCTAATTGTTCACCAAATACTTTGTAGTTCGCATCTTCTTGAAGAATCGGGTTTTCCCAAGCTTCTTTCGAAGAAGGTAAGGAATTCGTTAATTCCATCCATTTCAGTTGTGTTTCAGGTTTCGCCATGAATTCAACGAATTTCAGTGATGCTTCTTCATTTTTGGTGTATTCGAATACAGACATATTCGCTCCACCAAGAGATGAGAAGTTGTTTTCTTTACCCGCAGGTAATACCGCTGTTGCCCATTTACCTTCAAGTTCAGGCGCTTGATCTTGAATCAATTGAACCATCCATGGCCCACTGATGAACATCGGCGCCACACCCTCTCCACGGAAACCCTGAATCGCGTCAATACCTAGATCCATTGGAGCAGAACCGTTCTCAAAGTAGCTGTTCATGTATTTCACAGCACCTACAAATTCCGGTTGGTTAAATAATGGCTTGCCTTCTGCATCAAACAGTTTAGAACCGTTTTGACGAGCTAACATAAAGGCAAGAGATTGTTCTTTAACGTCAAGGGAGAAGCCGTATTTCCCTTGTCCACGATCAGCAAGTTTCTTTGATACATCTTGCATTTCTTCCCAAGTTTTTGGTGCTTGATCATAACCAACTTCTTTTAGTAAATCTGTACGATAGTAAAGAACGCGTGTATCAATGTACCAAGGTACACCTACATAAGCATCTTCATATGTTCCAGTTTCAACCGATCCAGGGTAGAAATTTTCTTGTTTCAATCCAGGATATTTATCTAAATATGGAGTTAAATCCTTTAGCGCTTTTGCGTTCGCAAATTCAGGAATCCAAGTTGTTCCCATTTGCACAACGTCTGGCCCTTTTTTCGATGCAACAGCTGTTAGCAACTTGTCGTGTGCTGTATCCCATGGTAAAGCTTGTACCTCAACTTTAATGTTTGGATTTTCTGCTTCGAATAGCTCAGCAATTTTCGGGATTGACTTTGCTTCCTCTCCCATTCCCCACACACTAATTGTTGTTACTTTATCATTTGAGTTACCTGTGTCTGCTGATTTTGCTCCACAACCTGAAAGGATACCCATAACTAGTAAAGTAGATGCTAATACGGTTGCTGTTGTTTTACGCATTTTCAACTTCATTTTTTAACTTCCTCTCTAATCATGATGATAAATGTTATAAATATTGTGTACATTATGTTTAATAATATTGCATCAACAGTTCAACAATATATTGACTGAGTATAGTCTCGACTTACACCTCCCAATCATTTAGTACAGAGACCCTTATAAATTCGTTACTAAATGCACACCATCTAGGGAAGTAAACCACCTAGAGAAACGTTTCAACACACAACATTATTCTATGATAGAAACAATAATATAGTAATTTAAACGTTTCGAAAGTCATTATATAACATGTTGAAATCGTATTCAAGTAATTATATTGGTAATTTTTAAACGTTTCACTTCCCCTGAAATATATCTTTATTTAGGTTGACGCCCCTATCAAAGGAGTTTATAATGATTTTTGTGAGAATATCGAAACGTTTCGAATCGATTGTAAAATGGAGGACCTATATATGACGGACCAACAATTGAGTTCATTAATAAGACAAATGACTATAGAAGAAAAAATCAGTCAGCTACTTCAGCTAGCGGGGCCATTCTTTGAAGGCTCAGAGAGCCAAGGTGAAATTACAGGGCCTATGGAAGCTATGGGAGTTTCCGAGGAATTGGTTCGAAATACGGGCTCAGTATTAGGTTTGACAGGAGCTAAAGAAGTCATTCAAGTACAAGAAGCTCATTTAAAAAAGAATCGTCTAGGCATCCCACTGTTATTTATGGCAGATATTGTTCATGGGTATAAAACCATCTTCCCTATCCCACTTGCGATCGGCTGCTCTTGGGATATGGATATAGCAGAACGCACCTCGGCCATAGCCGCCGCAGAAGCTTCAGCCGCTGGTGTACACGTTACGTTCGCACCTATGGTGGATCTCGTACGTGATCCGCGTTGGGGAAGAGTCATGGAGTCTACAGGAGAAGATCCTTTCCTAAATAGTGAATTTGCACGAGCCTTCGTAAGGGGTTCACAGGGAACGAATTTAACTCAAGATAGATCTCGTGTTGCAGCATGTGTGAAACACTTTGCCGCTTACGGCGCAGCGGAAGGTGGTCGTGACTACAATACTGTGGATATGTCCGAACGCCAAATGCGTGAATATTATCTCCCTGCCTACCGCGCTGCATTAGATGAAGGCAGCGAAATGGTGATGACGGCATTTAATACGGTGGATGGTATTCCAGCTACTGGTAATCGCCGCTTAATGAGAGACCTTCTTAGAGACGAATTGGGCTTTGACGGTGTCTTGATCTCCGATTGGGGCGCAGTTAAAGAGATGATTCCTCATGGCATTGCTGCGAATGAAGCAGAAGCAGCTTACAAAGCGATCGAAGCTGGTGTTGATATTGAAATGATGACACTTTGCTATGAACATCATCTAAAAGCTTGGATCGAAAACGGCAAAGTTAATGAATCGCTCATTGATGAAGCCGTCCTACGTATTTTGAAACTAAAGCACAAATTAGGCTTATTCGATAACCCGTATCGTGGTGCAAATATCGAGCTTGAAGAAAAACTCATATTATCAGAAGCACATCGTCAAATTGCCCGAGATGCAGCGATTAAATCTTCTGTGTTATTGAAGAATGACAACGTTCTACCTTTACAAGAAGAGCAAAAAATCGCTTTAATTGGTCCGTTCGCTCAAAACGGAGATATTCTCGGTCCATGGTCTTGGATGGGATCTAAAGATGAAGCCGTTCAGTTGTATAGCGGTATGGTCGATCTTGTAGGTTCTGCACAAATAGACACCGCGCAAGGTTGCGATATCGAGACGATGACGGAAGCCCAGCTTGCAGAAGCATTAGCAGTGGCTGAGCATGCCGATGTCATTGTACTCGCTTTAGGTGAACATTCCGAAATGAGTGGCGAGGCTGGTAGCCGTGGAGATATTACTCTACCTCAGGTACAACGAGAACTGATCACCGCGTTAAAATCGTTGAATAAACCGATGGTTGCAGTTCTCTTTAACGGTCGCCCCCTAGATTTACACGGGGTATACGACCAAGTGGACGCCCTACTTGAGGCTTGGTATCCAGGAACCGAAGGTGGAGCAGCGATTGCTGATTTATTATATGGCAAACAGAGTCCAACAGCTCGATTATCCATGTCCTTCCCATATTCAGTGGGTCAAGTGCCCGTCTACTACAATCATTTCAACACAGGCCGTCCGCAAGGTGCACCTGATGCACAAGTGCGTTATGTATCGCAATATTTAGACATGCCTAATGAACCGTTATACCCTTTCGGATACGGTCTTAGTTATACAACCTTTGAATATAACGAGGCGACTCTTTCTTCTACAACGATGACGGAGGAACAACCTTTGACCATTAAGGTACGTGTTACCAACACGGGGAACCGAAAGGGTGAAGAGCTTGTTCAATTGTATGTCCGTGACCTATCAGGAGAAGTGGTACGTCCAGTCAAAGAATTAAAAGCATTCAGAAGAATAATACTAGAGCCGGGAGAAAGTCAAGAGGTTACATTTACATTAGCTGAAGAACAGCTTCGCTATCATCATTCAAACCTAGAATTCAAGAGCGATTCCGGTGACTTCTTCGCCTTTATCGGTGGCAATAGTCGAGACGTTACCGAACTAAAATTTACTTTAACAAAGTAAGGAAAGCGAGTGAAAAAAATGACATTGACTAACCCTTCAGATTTTCAAATAAAATCAAATCATATAGCCTTCAACTTCATGAATAGTGGAGATATTCGTGAAATACGAATGAATAACATTATGATCAATCAATGGATAGCCAATCCACTAGATGGATCTCTAAATAATCTATATCTTCGTGTACACAATGAATCCGGTATAAAAAGCGTACCACTCCTTGGCGTTCATTCCGCAAGCAACGTGAACTATACAGATACACAAGTAATATTTAGCGGCACTTTCGAATCCCTTCAATACCTTGTAACGTTTACTTTAACACCTATGAATATTTGGTTCTGGGATGTTCAGATTGAAGGGCAAGGCGAGGTTGTTGATGTCATTTACGGACAAGATATCGGTCTAGCGGATCAAGGGGCTGTACGTTCGAACGAAGCTTACCTATCCCAATATATTGACCATACTATGTTTGAAGATGAAGAGAAAGGTTACGTCGTTTGCTCGCGTCAGAACTTACCGCAAGCGGGTACATTCCCTTACATCCAACAAGGTTCATTGACGAAGTCAGTCGGATTCTCCACCGATGGATTCCAATTTTTCGGTTTATCATATAAGGCAACAAATCAGGCTGCTGCACTTCAACAAGCACAATTAAATAATGAAGTGTATCAATATGAATTTGCTTATACAGCATTGCAATCAGAGCGCGTAACGGTGAATGGATCTGCAAATTTTGTATTCTACGGTCTATTTAGAGCAGATCATAAGGCAGCCATTACATCCCTTGAATTCAACAAGGAGATTGTTGAAGCACGGGCGTATGTATCCGAACTTCAAGCTACAACAAGCACATCTGTAAGTAAAGTAAGCATTGCGTCGCCTATCGGATCTCCTCTAACAACCGAATCGATGACATTTGAAGAACTAAAGAGTCTCTTCCCCAACCGGCATCAAGAAGAGTGGCAAGGAGAAGAGTTGTTATCTTTCTTTACCGATACGCACGAGCATATCGTGTTGAAGGCCAAGGAATTACTTGTTGAGCGTCCACACGGTCATATTCTAATGACTGGGGATAACGCCCGTTTGAACGATCAAGTCTTAACAACAACTTCTTATATGTATGGTATATTCAACTCCCAATTGCTTGTTGGTAATACATCATTCAATAAAATGTTAACGAACGCTCGTAACGCTCTGAACGTAATGAAAACATCCGGTCAACGAATTTATATCGAAATCCAGGGTACGTATCACTTGCTTACTATGCCTTCGATGTTCGAAATGGGCTTTAACTATGCTCGCTGGTATTACAAAATGGCAGATGATATGATCATCATTACGAATTTTACAACGGTAAACACACCGGAATTGCACTTACAAGTTCGTTCTGCAAACAGTAAAGCTTATCGTTATCTCGTAACTAATCAAGTATCGATGAACAATAATGAACATGTTGTCCCTTATCACATGGAACAGTCTGATTCTATGCTTACATTCCGTGCGGATACAGCATCCGATAGTGCAAAAGCACTTCCAAACCTATGCTATCGTATGAAATTTACAGGTGCGGATATGACAACACAAGATGAAACGGCGATGGCTAAACATGCTGATGCTGGATCAGCTTCTCTCGTAGTCCTAGAATTATCTACTACAAGCGAATGGAATATGACGGTACAAGGATTAGTTGAGGGTCAGGATTTGCCATTTAAAGCTCCAGATGTCGAGAACGAAATCGCTAACTATCGTGCATTTTTTGAGAACGTCATGAACGGATTTAACCTGAATCATCCCGAAGGTCTTACCGATGAGATTCAAAAGGTAAACGCCCTGGCATGGTGGTACACACACAATATGTTAGTACACTATTCTGTTCCACACGGATTAGAACAATACGGCGGTGCTGCATGGGGCACTCGTGATGTATGCCAAGGCCCCATCGAATATTTCATGGCAACTCAAAAATATGATGAAGTTCGTGACATCATCAAAATAGTATTTACTCATCAATATGAAGATGAAGGCAACTGGCCGCAATGGTTCATGTTCGATCAGTACTATCAAATTCAACAAGAAGAAAGCCATGGCGATATTATTGTATGGCCTCTCAAAATTTTGGGCGACTATCTAAACATCACCAAGGATTACAGCATCCTTCAAGAAGAAGTACCCTATTCTATCCGTCATACAGGCGAGCTAACAGAGAAGAAAGCAACGATCTATGATCATGCAAAAAAAGAAATCGAATATATTAAAAATCATTACTTGCATGATACACACTTATCTTCTTATGGCGATGGCGATTGGGATGATACACTTCAACCTGCGAACGCACAGTTGAAACAGTATATGGTCAGCAGTTGGACGGTTGCACTGACATACCAAGTGTTCAACCAACTATCTACAGCTCTCTCCCAAATAGATGAAGAGATGGCGACTGAATTAAGACAACATGCTACTGCTATCAAAGCTGACTTCAATCGATATATGCTGCAAACCGATGTGATTCCAGGCTTTGTATTCATGGAAGAGCCAGGTCAAGCTGAATTGATGCTGCACCCAACCGATACGAAGACAGGTATTCAATATCGTCTTCTCCCGATGACTCGCAGTATGATTGGTGAATTACTAACTGAAGAGCAAGCAGCAGCTCACTATGACCTTATTAAGAAAGAACTGTATTGTCCAGATGGCGTGCGCTTAATGAATCGTCCAGCTCAATATGTTGGTGGTGTAAACACAAACTTCAAGCGAGCTGAACAAGCAGCCAACTTTGGTCGTGAGGTCGGTCTGCAATACGTCCATGCTCACATTCGCTTTGTAGAAGCAATGGCTAAGCTCGGAAAAGCCGATGAAACTTGGAAAGGCCTTGCCATGATTAACCCAGTAGGTATCCGTGACGTCGTGCCGAATGCTGAATTGCGTCAAAGCAATGCTTACTTCAGTAGTTCCGACGGGAAATTTAATGATCGTTACGAAGCACAAGATCGGTTCAACGAATTACGTACGGGAGATGTCGCTGTTAAAGGCGGTTGGAGAATTTATTCCAGTGGCCCTGGGATCTACATGAATCAATTGATCTCAAACACCTTGGGTATTCGTCATGAAGCTGGCGATCTTATTCTGGATCCTGTCCTACCAACAACATGCGATGGTATGCAATTTGACTTTACAATTCGTGGAACGAAGTCTCGCTTTATCTACCATATTACCGGCCAAGCGATTAGCCGTATAACCATAAATGGAAAAGATGCTATTACAACCGAAACAGCAAACCGTTATCGTAAAGGCGGCATGCGTATCAGTAAGCAACAATTAGATGAATTAATGAACGATACTATGAATGAAATCAACATCTATATGTAAAATCTTGTTGGCGATCCTTTAGGGTCGCCTTCATCTTTGATATAATAGAACTAATTATTCATTATAATGACGGAGTGAACGTTAGGAGCAAATGTCGTGGTCAGTATAAAAGATGTCGCTAAAAAAGCCGGGGTTTCGATCTCGACCGTTTCTTATGCACTAAACGGAAATACCAAAGTCAACGCGGAAACCGCATCAAGAATATTAGCTATAGCAAAAGAATTAAATTACATTCCTAATGCAGCGGCTCGAAATTTAAAAAGACGTGAAACCAAAATTATCGGTGCATTCTTAACAGACTTTAAAGGCGCCTTTTATGGTGAATTATTACAAGGAATGAAAGAAGTTCTAAACAAACATGACTATGATTTAATCGTCTGTAGCGGAAGACAGTCCCATCGTTTGTTACCTGAGAAAATTATCGATGGCGCTATCGTTTTAGATGCATTTTTCACTAGTGAGGAATTGCTGCTCCTTGCAGATCGAGGTCATAAACTGGTTGTGCTTGACCGAGAATTAAAGCACCCTAACATTAACCAAGTACTACTCGATAATAAAGCAGGAGCCGGACTTGCCGTTGAATACTTAATTGAACAAGGACATCGTAAAATATATATTGTTTCAGGACCTCCTGATTCATTTGATTCGATTCAACGACTTCAAGCCGTGAAGCAAACGATGGATAGAAATCAACCGATTGAATGCACTATCATTCAAGGGGATTTCCGTAAATCATCTGGTGAACAAGCAGCTCAGAAAATTATGGAAGACTATACCGAACCGGTTGCTGTCTTCTGTCTTAATGATGAAATGGCCCTTGGTGTATATAGTGCTGTGCAACAAAGTGAATTCCGTATCGGCGAACATATTCACCTCATTGGATTCGATAACATGGAGCTAACGCATTATACACAACCTCGAATAGCCACCATAGATTATTCCAAGCATAAATGGGGTGCAGTCGCTTCAGAACAACTATTAAAACTTATCGCTTCCGAAGAATTAGATACGGAACGAATCTACGTTACGTTAATCAAAGGTGATTCTGTTCATCAAAAATAGATCTTTAAATTTAAAAAATATATATGTAGTTAGAAAAAAGAGCTGATGTCGGTCGAATGCCGACATCAGCTCTTTTAATAATTGGCTATCATTTGTTACTCTATACAAGTTTGTGACTATACCACTTTTCTCCCCTAAACCGCATCGTGAATAAAAATCCACGAATGGCCCATTCGGAAACCATGGCCACCCATACCCCCATAATACCGAGATGGAATGTAATACCTAATAAATAACCTAATATTACCCGGAACATCCACATGGTTAGCAACGAAGAGACCGATGTGAATTTCGAATCGCCTGCTGCACGTAATGCCGATGGCATAATAAAGCTTATTGACCACAGGATAGGCTGGGCTATCGCAATTAGCACCATGAGCGAGAATATGGTGGGAACCATTTCCTCAGGTGGCGAGAACAACTTCACAATCAGCGGGAATAGCGGCATAATGATTGCCGTCACAACCAAGAAGAACACCGTAGAAAGACCAATAAAGGATTTAATAAACTTCCTTGCATCTTGCATCTCTCTGCGTCCGATACACTGCCCAACAACGGTTACTACGGCGATGCTTAGTGCACTTCCACCGATTTGAAATAGCAGCGATATTGAGCCACTAATCGCATTGACCGTGATCGCCGTTGTCCCTAATTGCACGATAAAGGTCTGGGTTAACAATTTCCCCCCATTAAAGAACATTTGTTCAGCAGCAAAAGGTATCCCGATAAACATAATTTTCTTTAGGATTGAAAAATTAAGCTTCAGTGCATTTTTTATTTTAAACCGTAGCGTTTGGTTATATTTCAATAAGTATATTAACGAAGCAGCCATTCCTAGTACTCTTGCTAGGATCATAGAAATAACTAATCCAATAACACCCATATCAAAAATCGTGATTAACACGACATTTAAACATAAATACGTTAGATTCATGATTAACGATAAACCCAGGCATGCTTTTGTCTCGGCAACACCTCTGAGCACACCACTTACAGCTTGAAATATAGCAATGAATGGATATGAGATACAACTACCGATAAGAAAAATTTTGGCATTCTGAAAGATTTCAGCTTCAGCATTACCAAACAGTACATTTAAAGTAGGGTTATGGAATATAATAACGAATGTACTGATCATTACAGATAATATCGTAACTGCGGATATTGCTTGTGCAGCAGCTTTGGATACCATCTCTTGATTCCCACTACCTTTGTATTGCGCCACAATAACTGTACCGCCTGTCGCCACTGCGACAAACACATTAATCAAGAAAATATTCAATGAATCTACCATACTTACCGCACTGACGGCAGCAACCCCTGAGGAGCTAATCATTGCAGTATTCAGTAGACTCATCAAAATTATAAACGCTTGGTCCACAAATATCGGAATAATAATGGCAATAATTTGTTTGTAATCTATCGAGTTCCCTGTAAAATACTTATTTAACATAAAAATCGATTTTTGCTTCATAGCTGGCCTTATTAGGTTCACTGCATCATCACTTCTTTGGTTGTATTCTGTCGCGGGACGATTCTACATCACCGAACCACCGCATTATTATACCACTCCTCATTAGAATATGCAGTTAAGTGTAAATTTTTAGTGAAACTTAGGAAATTCGACCTCCGGGAAATCTGGACTAGGTCCGTTCAATAGTTGCCCATGGGTACCCTTTAAATGCTTATCAAAAAAGTCCAGAATGTATTGATTGGCAATATAGGCTCCTCTACTTCCATCAATCTCTCCCGTCATACCCATCAGCTTCAGTAATCTAGAGTAGAACTGAAAGTCCGTGAAATTATAATGGGCCGTCCCTTTTACATAAATCATCGTCCCCCCATGCTGAGCGACCTGATCCATAATCCTGTTTTCCTTATGCACATTATCGATAATTCTATTATATTCATCCCTAGTTAAGTTCATCTTCTGCAGTTCTTGTTCCGAAAGTTTCTTATCGCCATTCTCCTTCGCCATATAATATTCGCCAGATTCGATGAACATAAATGGTTTGGTAATCTCATGCGAAGTATCTAAGTTAAACAATGAGCCATCCATGTTAATTCCAGCTTTTAATTCGGGAATGGTGTAATACGCTTTAAATGCCGTTGCCCCTCCAAAAGAATGACCCATAATTCCTATATTGTTCATATCTAACTTCCCGGTAAAGCGGCTTGTAGGAAGACCTGTATTTAACTGCCGTATTTGTTTCAAGACGAATTCAACGTCCTGTATCCATGTATCCAGTTGTACGTTGTTGCTTGTATTTTGATCTGTATCCATTAAATCCGTATTAAACCTAGTAACGTGCCCATCTGGAAAAACGGTAGCTGCTGAATTATAAGTATGATCTATGGCTACTACAACGTAGCCATGGCTTGCCAAGCTCTCAGCCTGAGAAGCATGTAATAATCTGCTTGTTCCCATGCCATGGTTTAACAGGATGATCGGATATGGTGTTACCGAGGCTTGTATTTCAGCATCCTCATAAGCGTTGCTCTTTATATATCTCCAATAATCAAGAACAAATGCTGGCAAATGTAATGATTCTGAGTATGCTGCAATTAACTTTTTAAATACCTTTTTGTCCTCTGGAAAAAGCGCGCTTTTGTCGTTTTCCTCGGTTTTTTGAGCAGGATACCAAACTTGCATCATTAACTCCCTCTTATCCGCTAGATCATCGGTAAAAATCTCATCTCTGCTTTCATCCTTGTAATAAAGAGTTTGTGTTCCAACCTTGCTTGGACCATCTGGAATAGGCAAATTGAATACTGGCAAATAAACAGCAAGGAGCATCGAAATAAAAATTAATCCTGCCATTAATGAATAGCAAATAGTTCCCTGAATCCTTTTCCTTCTGGATTTTGGCTGAACCGTTATTTTCCTGCGTCTTCGCATAATGAGATTAATACTAATGACAGTGATACAGTACACAAACAACATCTGCCATCGGTATCCTTCCATCATCAATTGCATAAACAGGATAACGCCACTTGCAGCACTCACGACAGCCCCTGTTAATTTAGTCAGCCTTTGGCTAAATAAATGAATCAGCAGGAGTATCGAGAATATAATCAATATCGACTCCAGTAATCTCATATCGCACTCCATCCTTTTCAACATTTCATATTGTATATAATATTTGAGTAAGTTTAAGGTGGCATATAATTGAGTTTAAATTTCGTTTAAAATCATGACATTTTTAATCGCCACCTGTTACGAATTAAGATACCATTCACTGTGGACTATTATCTAATCTACAACGAGGGGAAATTGAGCATGTGGTTTTTATTTGCTATATTAACAGCACTCGCTTGGGGCGGCGCTGATCTATTCTACAAAAAGGGCTCGGATAGCAATGACCGATTCAGTCATATCAAAATCGTCATTATGGTAGGTTTAGTTATGGGGATCCACGCCACGGCTTATATGCTAATCAAGGGATTACATTTTGATCCCACGGATATGATCCGATACTTACCTGTCTCTGCACTCTACATTTTATCGATGGCAATAGGATATATTGGACTGAGATATATTGAACTTTCGATTGCATCTCCCGTGCAAAATTCTTCTGGAGCTATAACGGCGATATTATTGTTCATTTTCTTCACCCACGAGATAGGATATGTCGAAATCTTAGGAATAGCGATTATCACCTTAGGGGTTATTGGCATTGCTATTTTGGAAAAGAGTGCCGAACATAAAGCTCTTCGCGCAAGCTCCACACAGATCGATAAAAAGTATCAAATCGGCTTCATGGCTATTATCTTTCCTCTTCTATACTGTTTAATCGATGGGCTCGGGACCTTCGCCGATGGAATCTATTTGGATGAGCTCAGCCTGATCAGTGAGGATGCTGCTCTACTCGCGTATGAATTCACCTTTTTCATTTGTGCCGCATTATCATTTACATACCTTAAGTTCATTAAGAAACAACAATTCAACATATTTAAAGAACGGGACAAAGGCTGCGCCGCCGTCTTAGAAACAACGGGACAATTCTTCTATGTGTTCGCTATGTCTAGTAACGCCATTATCGCAGCCCCACTCATCGCATCGTACAGCATTTTTTCTGTGATATTATCTCGTATATTCCTCAAAGAAAGACTGAGCAAGATGCAGTATGCGGTTGTTGTTATCGTAATTATTGGGATTGCATTATTAGGTATTGCTGATGAACTATAAAATAAAGCCTCACCGTGCTGACGTATTATTTCGTCACACGGTGAGGCTTTATTTTTCTAAATACAGTATCTACTTATTTACTCCTTATCCACTTGCAGCAAGGTTACATACTTAATCGAAAATGTATCACGAATGCTATCTTCTGAGATCACGTTCAATTTAATCAGGCTCGTGATCTTGGAGGGATCAGGCTTGGAGAGCATTCGCCACACTTCAAGGTCAGGCAGCGCTTCATAGAGCTTGGCATCGTCGTATTCTTTACGCTCTTGGAACACAAGTTTCACCCTGTAACTTCCTACGTCAAGCTCCGATACGTCCTCCTCTGCACAATGGTTCAAAATCTCACTGCGCAATTCACTCAGTTCATGCTCTATTTCCTTCTGACTTAGCTTCAGTTGATAGTATCGCTTTACTTTCTTGTCCACTATATTCACGCTCCTCTATACAACATATCTATGCTGAAGAAGCTAATTTAGGACAAGATCGTTTGTACGGACTGAGTAGACTAACCTTTGACCCCTGTACTAGCAATACCTTGGACAAAATACTTTTGCGACAGGGTGAACAGGATGATTGGGACAATAACGATAATGCATGCTCCTGCCATCTGTAATGCATAATCCGTACCTGCTTCTTGTTGAAAATATTCCAAACCAACGGTAACCATTTGTTTATTAATATTCGAGATAAAAATAAATGGATTTACGAAATCGTTCCATGTCCAAATGAAAGTGAATAACAGCATGGTTACAAGGGCAGGAACGGCAAGAGGTAATATGATTCGATAATATATTCTAAACTGAGAGCAGCCATCAACCACTGCCGACTCTGAAATTTCATTAGGTAAGCCCATAAAGAACTGTCGCAGCAAAAAGATAAAGAATACATCAAAGGTTGCTGGGAGGATCAAGGACCATTCCGTGTTATAAATCAGCAAATATTTATATAGCATATATCTCGCAATAACTGTTGTATCAGGCGGAATCATCATCGTTGAAATAAAGAGAAAGAAAATGCCCTCTTTAAAGGGAAATCTCAATCTTGCAAAGGCGTATGCAGCCATCGTAACAACAATGAATCGTGTAATCATCGTTAGAACAACAATATATACGGAGTTTCCGTACCATTTAAAAAAATATTTGTGGTGGAAGATCTCCTTGAAATTATCCCAATAAATTGTCTCAGGTAGAAATTTTAGTGGCTCTGAAAAAACAAGTGCGTTAGGTTTAAGTGCCGCTGAGATCATAAACAGGAAAGGGACAATCATCATCAAACCGATCAGGAAAATAAAAATGGAAACTACAAGCTTGGAGTAATTGATTGTAGCCTTAGACTTCTTACTCATCAATAATGTACCCACTTTTTCTGCCCCTTCCACTGGATGATGGTTACAATCAAGATAATGACAAACAAAAGAATCGCTTGTGCTGCGGCGTAGCTATACCGATTATAAGTAAATGCTTCCTCGTAAATGTTGAGTGAGATCACCCGAGAAGAAACACCAGGTCCCCCATTCGTTAAAGCTCGCACTGAAGCATAGTTCTGGAATGAACCAATAATACTTGTGATCACAAGGAAAAAGGTCGTTGGGGATACAAGTGGAATCGTGATATTTATCATCTGACGCCATTTTCCTGCGCCATCTAGTTCAGATGCTTCATACAATTCTTTAGGTACACCTTGTAATGCAGCTAAGAATACGATGGTCTGGAAGGCGATACTCTGCCAAACGTTGATGAGTGCAATCGTCGGAAGGGAGCTACCGACACCCCCGAGCCACATCGGCGGATTACTAATACCGATCAGGTGAAGAAGGGCATTGATTGGACCATCATAGGGATCCAAAATAATCGACCATACCATAGCAATCGCAACAACGTTCGCTACGTACGGAATTAAAATCATGGTTCTACTCACCGGTCTCCAATGGAATTTTCGGTTCAGGACAACCGATACCAGAAAGGATACAATAATAACTCCAGGAACATATAGCAAGGTATATATCAGGCTTTTTAAGTAGGCATTTAAGGCAATCTGATCATGAAAGACTCGTACGAAATTATCAAAGCCAATAAAGTTAAAGCTTGGTTTTAAGGTGTTATAATCTACAAAACTAATAAATAACGCATAGATGATTGGAAGTATATTAAATATGAGAAACCCTATAAAAAACGGAAGAATGAACAGTATTCCCGCCCTTGCTTCTCCTGATTTCATCATCAGTCTTATCGATTTCAAATAATTCACCTCGCTAAATAATAGGTGGGCTACCAAAGGCAGCCCTCCCCATAATAATTATGATACGCTTAAGGTTGATTTGCTTTCTCCGCTGCAATAGCTTGATCAACACGTTCTTTAATTATTTTGACTGTATCCTCAAGTGATTTCTGACCGATTAAATACAATTCACTTTCTTGCAAAATAATATTGCTATATTCCGAAGCAGCCGGACCGACTATTTTTTCATCTGCAAATCCAAGACCATTATTGTATAAAGCTTTACTCAGTTGATCTACCGTTACTTCACCTGCAAGTCGATCCGATATGTCTTTGAACAACCCTTGAACATCATCTTCTGTTAGGTCAACTCGAGCTGGCAAGTCACCCACAAATTTATAGTTATTCTCCGCAAAATATTTAATAAACTCGAAAGCTTCTTTCGGATGTTTCGTATTTACGTTGGCACCTATACCATTAACAACTCCAATATTATTGTTACCACTACCGTCAGCAGGTGTTGGTAATTCCGTAATTCCAAATTCCCAATCGCGTGGATAGGATTCTTTATCTAAGAACATATTGGTGTACCAACTGCCAATGACATGCATTCCGTACTTCCCTGACATGAAGCCATCCCATGCTAATTTTTTTGTCTTAAATTCCATCCAGCTCGGTTGAACTTTATGTACATTCCCAAGGTCACCGAAGAATTGGAGTGCTTCCTTAAATGCTGGATCGTCATAATTCGAAGTTCCATCTTCTTTATAACCCGGAACATCTTTTTGACGAGCAGTAAAATACATATAGTTATCGTAATCTAGCGTATAAGATCCATATATCCCTTTGGACTTATCCGTTAGCTTCTTAGCGGTTTCAATATATTGATCCCAGGTCCAGGCTCCCGAAGGATATGGTACATTCGCATCGTCGAACACTTTCTTATTGTAATAGACAGCCCAGTTTCCAGCTCCTGCTGGGAGACTATAAATATTTCCGTTATATTCACTTAAATATTTCCCGAACTTGCCCTCGGCATCATAGTTTTGCTCTTTGATCAGATCATTAAGAGGTAGTAACGAATTACTTTTCGTATATTTATCTAAGAAAATAGGGTTAGTAAGTAGAATTAGATCAGTAGAGCTATCCTGTGTTCCCAACTCGATATCGATTTTTTTGTAGATTTCAACGCCGTCCCCTGGAATAATATTCAATTCCACATTAATGCCCGTATCTTTTTTAAACGCATCTATGAGATCTAAAAAGTTCGTATCCTGTGCACGATTCCCATCCGAATAAATTTTCAGGGTCACCGCACCCGTTGTAGCTGAATCCGAGGATGTTGTCTTCCCCTCATTGGATGGCTCGGCTGACGAATCCCCGGAATTAGATCCGCACGCTGCCAATAAACTTGTCAACATAAGCACGACAAGCGCTAGTGTAGCAAATTTAAGTCTTTGTCTCATTTTCTATACCCCTCCATTGCTTAGTTAGCTTGATACAATTTAAGTATAGGGAATAGATTCTTTGAAGTTAATGCACGATACTTCGGAACTCTATCTTATCCAATTCAATTTCAAGCCCCCGGATATCTTTAAAGTAAACGAACTAATTTCTTCTTATCTAATCCTCCGATAAATTAACCTATTCTATTATGTTCCCTTATTTTATTGTTTGAATTTTAGCGGAGGCATGCCTACGATCTTCTTAAATACTCTGCTGAAATATTGCTCGCTGTCATAGCCAACCATTTGTCCAACTTCATAAATCTTATAGTGGGTTGTTCTGAGCAAATCTTTCGCTTTATTAATACGATACTTTGTTAAATACTCGACAACACTTTCCTTTGTCTCTTTACGAAACAAATAACTAAGATAATTCGGCGATATATTTAACTCATCCGCAATAGCTTCCAGAGACACATTGCTTACGTAATGTTTATGGATATATTGTTTGGCTTGATGTATTAATTTCCTTGATTCACCCAATGAGTTAAATATGGCAACCATCGTTTTCTCCAGATGCTCAATCCAGGTGATAAAATCATAGTTCGTATTTAGATGCTCTAGCGATCTATAAGGATCTGAACCCCAAGCCTCTTCTAGCTTTATAGAACTTGCATATTCGTTCAGATAGGTATGAACGGACAGTAGGAGCGTGGAACATAGGCTTTTCAATACATTTTTAGAGATATCTGATGTATGCTTAATCTTTTCAACAAGATGTACAAGACATTCACTCATCTTATCCATCTCAGAGACATGTAAAGTCAATTCAAATTGTTTAATATAATCACTCATATCTGATACAGGCTCTTCGCTTCCTAGTTCATAATTACGAATTCCTTTTTGGACTATGACATGATTAGCATCTTCCAACGCTTCACTATAGCTGGTTTTAATAGAAAGGTATCCTTCTCTTATTTTGGATATCCCCATGAGTCCCCTAATATTTAAATATACTTGTAGCGCTTTCATAATAGCGTTCATGAGTTCAAGCATGTTCTTATCCATTTGATCCATCTCGGCATGGGCAAATATAACCGTAATCTCTTTAGCCTGAGTAAATACAGCATGGGCAAAATGATAGTCTGACACAATCTCAGATACAATATTTTCAACAGCAAATTGAAAAAGATGAATATCATGATCGTTATATTTCTGATAAACATCCATCCCATGAAGCAAAATTACGCCGCACTGGATCCGTTCCTTAGGAAGCCTCATCTCAAGGGCAATTAGCTTGTTATCAATATCCTCTTCTCTATTGCTTCTTCCATGAATGATTTCTTGCAGAAAATTACTTTTGATAATTTCATAATCATTAGCTGATAATTGTTCAACATATGGTTTTTTATTGTTATTTTGCTGCTCCCGCTCGATACTCACTAATTGACTAACTCGATTTAATGTTTCCAGAAGCTTCTCCGGCGTTAACTCTAACTTGAGAAAATAGTCTTTAGCCCCCAGAACAAGTGCTTCTTTTACATAATCAAAATCATCATAGGAACTTAAGACGATAAAAGCCGGTTGCCCTTGAACTAATTCAGCTTGGGTTTTCTTAATTAAATTCAAACCACTCATGACTGGCATTTTAATATCTGTGATGACAATATCCGGTCGCAGCTCCAATATGAGCTCTAGCGCTTTTTTTCCATTCTCTGCTTCACCGACTACTGTAAACCCTTGCTCCTTCCATGGTATTAAAGACTTAATACCAATTCTGGATATCATCTCATCATCAACAATTAGAACTTTAATCATGTCTTTCCTCCAGGGGTAGTTCTATTATCGGTTGCTTTATTTGGACCTTCGTATACACTCCACATTCACTCTCTATAACAACACCATAGGGCTCACCGAATGTTCGTTGTATTCGTTCATGAACATTACGTATTCCAATACTTCCTCTATCATCCTTAGCAGATAGCAGATTCTCTACGATCTCCGGCAGCATACCCACACCATTATCATAAACTTCCAGAATTAAAGCTGCTGATTCTTGATAGATTCGGATCTGTATCGTTCCACGCCCCTCCTTGGGCTCGATGCCATGAAAAATCGCGTTCTCTATGATCGGTTGCAAAACAAACTTTAAAGTTCGATACTCCGTGATGTTTTCTTCAAACCTATATTCAACCTCAAATTTATCGTTATACCGTATTTTCTGGATTTGAATATAATCCTTAATTAGTTCTAGTTCTACTGAAATTGGAATAATTTTATCCTGCATTTTGATTGTATTTCTTAATAATCGACCCAGCACCTCAACAATCTCGCGTATATTGTCGGCCTTCTGAATCATAGCCATCCAACGAATGGAGTTCAACGTGTTATACAAAAAGTGTGGGTTAATTTGGGCTTGTAATGCACGATATTCCGCGTCATTCTTATCTGCCTGCTCACGCAAATTATCTTGGTGCAATCGATCTATACGCTTCATCATATAGTTAAAGCTTTTATTTAATTGTCCGATCTCATCCCTACTATCAATCTCAGTCATGACACTGCTTTCATTCCCACGAACTCGATTCATCGTACTTGCCAGACTTTGAATCGGATTCACAATCCGGGATGTTATGATGAACCATATTAACCCTGACACTAGAAACGATAAAATAAATACAAGGGTAGTCACCTCAAAAATCCTGGAGCTTCCTTGTGTCAAATCCTTCAGCGGAATGGTCTCCACGACATTCCACCCCGTATTCGCAATCGGCACCTTCGCAATAAGACGCTTCACGCCGTTTTGATCGGTAATCGTTGAATAACCTTTGTCCTGAAAATCTAGTTGATTTTCATATAATTGATTAATTTTATTCGGGTCCCGGTTATAAACAATGCGATGCTCTGAATCCAGTAAGAACATATCGTTATTCGGATCATGTTTGGTATTTAACTTATCAAAGAAAAACTGTGCTTTAAAACTCAAAAAAACCACAGCCTTACTTTTCTTATAATCCAATTGCTTAGTCAGTGAGACAACATATGGATTGCGATAATGAAAATTAGCATAATTCTCATGTACTCCTAGCCATACAAGATCACCTTTTGATTGGTCTAGCTTTTGAGTCCAGTCTTGTTGCATCAATTCTTCAACATCCAAGCGCCCTACATCTTCCCCATATCGCAATATCTTCCCGTTATCACCGATCACAACCAAAGATGATATATATGTATACATGTTTGAAGCATAGGCCCAGTCGTCAAATACTTGACTTGCCTTTTTTACGTCAAAAAAGTAATTTACATCGTTTTCATATTTTTCAATAAAAATAGATTCAATCGTATGATTTACCTGCAGTAGATCCATGACCCTTTCCCATTCCCGAATATCGAACTCCAAGGATTGTCCCAAATACGACAAGTTATCCATAAAAGATTCACTTACTCTTTCGGTCAATAATGCTTTGGATATAGAATAAGAACTGATACTGATACATGCCGTTGGTAAAATAATCACGATTAAAAAAGAAATCATAATCTTCGTTTTGATGCTGTTTCTAAAGTACCTAGCCATCTTCCCCTCCAAAACTAAGACATCACAATTCTGGTTAACATTAAATACAATATTCACAAGGTATCATAGATGAAGTCAAAGTTAAACTCTCGTTTCTCACTTACAACCCACCAGATATGTCATAGTATATGGTAATTACTCTATACCTCCCAACAGGAAATAAGGATATCCCCTACAGAATTCATTCGGTAGAGGATATCCTTATTATTAGGACCATAAAGACCTGTTTTGTTACAAATATATATTCCGTATTTCCTTAAGGCAATATATTCCCTGCCGCACGATAAATCTCGTACCATTCCTCACGGGTCAGGCGGATTTCCGATGCCTTGATGCAATCCTTCAGACGATCCACATTCGTTGTTCCAGTTACAGGTTGCATTTGTGCCGGATGACGGAGAATCCACGCAATCGCAATCGTAGTATTAGTCACTCCATATTTACCAGCAATCTCATTAATTTTTGCATTCAGTTCCGGGAATTTGTCATTGTCCAGGAATACTCCTTCAAAAAATCCATACTGGAAAGGAGACCAAGGCTGTATTGTGATATCGTTCAAACGGCAGAAATCTAAAATGCTGCCATCACGATTAACAGCCGCGTCATCGAGCATATTCACATGGATGCCTGCGTCAATCATGGTGGTATTGGTGATGCTAAGCTGCAATTGATTTGCCACGAGTGGCTGCTTCACCGATTTTTTCAGCAATTGGATCTGCATAGGATTCTGATTCGAAACGCCGAAATGGCGGACTTTTCCACTGCTATGAAGTCTGTCGAATGCTTCGGCTACCTCATCGGGCTCAACCAATGCATCCGGGCGGTGCAATAGCAGTACATCCAAATAATCTGTGTTCAGGCGATCCAAAATGCCATCCACGGATTCTAAGATGTGCTCCTTGGAAAAGTCGAACATTCCTCTTCTAATCCCGCATTTGGATTGCAAAATCATCTTTTCCCGCACAGAAGCATTCATGTGAACCGCTTCCGCAAATATTTGTTCACACTCACCTGCGCCATAAATATCCGCATGATCAAAGAAATTAGCGCCTTCATCTAGCGCAGTCTGAACAAAACGCTCCGCATCGGTTTTACTTAAGTTGTTGATCCGCATGCATCCAACTGCAATGACAGGTACTTGCAGATTTGATGTTCCCAATTCAATTGTTCTCATGATTACCATTTCTCCTTTTTATCATTTGTGTAGGCAAGCCTTTAATTAAACGATCGATCCTTGCTTAGAATGTAGCCAAATCAGGATTCAGAGAGTACCCACAGCAACCCTTCAGATCTGCAATAATCTGAACATCCTGTGCAGAAAGCTCGAAATCGAACACTTCGGCATTTTCTTTGATCCGGGACTCCGTCACAGATTTAGGCAACGGTAAGAAGCCCATTTGCAAGCTCCAGCGAATACAGATCTGTGCTATAGTTTTGCCATACTTCTGTGCGATATCCTGCATTTCCTGTACATCAAAGACCGACCCCGTTCCCAGCGGACTGTATGCCTCCAATACAATATTCCGAGCTTTACAGTAGTCTACCACCTCATCCTGAGTATCACCTGGACAAAGCCGGATCTGATTGACCATAGGTGTAATCGTTGCCGTTTTCATAAGCTCATCGATATGACGAGGATGAAAATTACTGATCCCAATGGAACGAATACGTCCAGCGGCATATAATTCTTCAAATGCTTTCCATGAACCCGCATTTGCTTCCTGCCAAGAGTCTCGATATTTAATCGGATTTGGCCAATGAATCAAATAGAGATCAAGGTAGTCCATATCCAGATTCTTCAGCGTTTGTTCAAATGCCTTCATTGTGTTCTCGTAACCATGATCAGGATTATGTAGCTTACTGGTGATGAAGAGCTCTTCCCGTGGGATGCCGCTTTGTTTCACCGCAATACCAACACTTTCCTCATTGCCATAACCCGATGCCGTATCTATGTGGCGATACCCCAACCTAATCGCTTCTTGCACAGCAGTCACAGCGGTTTCTCCATTCGGTGTCTGCCAAGTGCCAAAACCTATACAGGGTATTTGAACTCCATTAGTTAATTGATAGCAATCTTTTAATGAATTCATTAGCGTCTCCTCCTTAGAAATCTTGATAGAACATACTATTACAAAGTATAATCAAATTTTAAACCTTAACGTTAACATGAAGTCAATAATAAAAATAAAAGTTTAGAGGTGTAATTATTATGGATTACTCTATTAAACAAATATCAGAAAAAACAAATTTAAAGGCGCATGTATTACGCTACTATGAAAAAGAGGGACTGTTACCTTGTGTAACCCGGAGTAAAAGTGGCATCCGCCGTTACTCTGAAGACGATTTGGAGTGGATCGGGTTAATTTGCTGTCTCAAGAACACCGGAATGTCTATCAAGCAGATTAAAGATTTTGTGGAGCTTAGCACGCAAGGCGATGAAACACTAAAACAACGGTGTACTCTGCTGATAGAGCATAAAAAAAACGTTGAAATACAAATTACAGAAATGCAAAAACACTTACAGAAAGTTACTCATAAGATTGAACATTTCTCTGCACAATACGAAGAGTATACTTCCCACAATCTAGAATCGGCATGCCCGGAAAAAGTACACTAAATAATCAAAGAAGGCGGTACAGGACCAGCGCCTGCACCGCCTTTTTTTAATTTTCAATTTATTTTTCGCTTACATCTATTCCAATGTTTTCAATACAACCAGTGAAATATCACTAATATCAATGACCCCATCACCATTCAGATCCATCATCATATTACTTTCGTCTAACGCCTTCCCTAATTGCTTCCCTATAAGCGTGATATCTTGAACGTTCACCTGATGGTCTTTGTTGAAATCTTCAACATCGAAAGAGTACTGAACATCAAGAATTACATCTTCAGACAGCATATAAGACAGCTTGGTTACGTCGGCATTCTTGTCAGCAAATAATGACTGCTTAGAAAGTACTATATTTGCCTGTTCTGCAGCCTGCTTCGACTTAAGGGTGATAGTCGCTATGTCCATACTGCCACCCAGCGCTTGATCGCCAAGTTGAGTTGCGATGATGTTGATTCTGCCATTCACGCTATCTTGTTTCCAGCCTAAATAAGCAGTAGATCGAGAACCGAATCCATTAGCCATCTGAACGTCAACTATTTCAAACAGAGCCGGATCAAATTCCAGCGACGCTTGCACAGCATACAGATCAGTAACGTCTTTAGCCTGTAATGTTACGTCAAATGAATCCCGAGCAGATATTTCACCAGCGCCTTTCAATTGCAGAGTACCTGGTGATTGTCCCTCAAAGGTTACATGATCATAGTATCCAATCATCATATTCCAAGCTGATGAATACATGGCAATCCGCGCAAATGCTGCTTGCTCAGGAGCAACTCCAGTTGCTGAGATATCAACCCATTCTTTTTGCGGCATACCTTTGATCACCGTACCCGCTGCCGTGCTGATCCGAGTACCGGATTTATCATAGAAATATAATATAATGCCTGAATCATCTGTTCTTGTTCCTTCTATAAGTCCTTGCTCAATATAGAGCTTCGCAGATGCTGTATATTCGCCACTACGAACAACCGGAATAGGATCACTTAGATAGCTACCGGTTCCCGGGCTGCCTTGTGCTGTGTCGATGACCTTTAGGCTCTGACCCGGTTCTCCGCAGTAACTTTGCTCACTCGAAAGACTAAACTCAGTCACTGTAGTCGTGTAAGCATTGCTCCAGCCTGGAATAGATCCATCCGCATTTAGCGGCTCTTCAAAGCATCCATTTCTCACTGACGTCTTGGTGCTAGTAGATTCGGATATAGGAATCATCATCAATTTTGTGTCATCTGTATAGTAAATTTGTTCATGCCCTTCAGCGTCCTTTGCAAGTGTCATGAACTTCATTTCAAAATTGCTTGGCGTAAGCGAACGATGCTCCATCGTTGCTGTATCCACAACCGTCATCCGATTCGCAAGTCCGATATAGAGGAGACCGTCCTCACCCCAACGGGAGTAATAAGGACGCCACATCCCGTAATCTTTTACATCAGAATAGATATTTTTCTGCTTAACGATAGAGAGATCATCTGGGCTCAAAGCGAAGAGAATTCCGTCGACACCACCATATAGCAAACCGTCTTCACCAAATGTTAAGCCACTAATCATACGATGTGTACCAAGCCCTGTCAGTGCTGTTAGCTGAGTATGCATCGTCATTTTTTTCTGCGCTATATCCCATACAAAAACCTCTGGGTTATTCGTTGGTGGCGTTGTGTTTGAACCGCCATATTTAGTTGTTGAACCATAAATCTTGCCATCCTTATAAGCAAGGCCAACGATACTATGATCTTTAATAATATCGCGATAAACCTGCTTATCTCCAGTAGCCAAATCATAGATCGTCAGTGCCCCGCCTAGTTCACCATAGTCCGGGATTGTACCAATAATCAACTTACCGTCGGCATATTCCATCTTATAAGGTCTGTCTTGACCTGATCCGATTTGGAATATCTCCTTAGGTTCAGTCAATTTCCCGCCGGTAATGTCTACCTCATAGATGTGACCGCCTGGATACACTCCGTAATAAACCTTATTACCAACAGATACGATACCTTCCGCTTGCCCGATCAAGAAGTTAGTTGACTCATTCGTTGTTGGGTCAAATACGCCACCAACTCCACCTGGATAAGCCGTCATATAGAGACGTCCATCCGTCCCACGCTCCATATTGTGAATAGGAATCGGTCCGCCTTTAGCAACAACGCCAGGCAAATCCTTACGTATACCATTCTTCACATCAAGGGCTGATAATTTACCGTTAGCTTGAATCGTTACGATCGTACGATCTGGAGTTAATTCAGGAATCCCCATATCAACCCAAGCTGCTCCCCGTAGCGATGTTCCAAAGCTAATCCCTGTATTTCTCGTATCTAGAGTTGTTAAATCAACTTCCACAATTCCTCCGTGAGCAGGAATATACGCCTTGCCATCTGCAACAGGGATCTGGTTGTAGCTCATCACTCCCCTTTGGCTCACGGGGTCAACACCTATATATTTGTGTTCCCACTTCTGTTCATCTAGATTGTAAATCACCATCGTCAAGCCTACTTCCCCGCTTGCTTTGACGAATAGATACTTATCCACTACAGCCATATCATAGGCAAACTCCATCTTTTCATGAGCGACACCTAGAATTCCTGGTACCTCAGCAGAAATGACTTCCTTAACACCAGTTTCTACGTTTACCTTAACAACATCGAACGGAAGTCCCATCCCAGCATAGATATATCCATCGTCATATGCCATCGAGCGAATATAATTGCGACCAGCTAGCACGGTTCCATAATCCTTTAATTCTGTTGTCTTCGGATTATATCTATACAACTTACCATTGTCATAGGTACCAATATACACGTTCCCCGCTGGATCGGTCGTCATGGACCATACCGACTTTTCACTTCCAATCCCCTTCAACTTCTGGACCGTTTTGGTAACAGGTGAGTAGCTCCACAGCTCTCCTGTATTCGATGATGTAATTGCACCAATATAGACAGTTCCATCCGGTGCAATGATATGTCTCCACGATTGAGCTACACCCTTAAGCTCGAAATATCGAATTAGCTCATTATTCTTCACGTCAATAACATTAAACACTGACGGAGTTGTCGATGCTGTCGTGTAGAGAACATCCCTTCCATCTTCAGTGCCCATCACTCCATCATTGATCGATGTCGAACGAATCGGATATCCAAGGTCAACAGGTGTACCATACTTTGTTTTGGACAATGGACTAGCTTGCTCCGAAGCTGCCTGCGCCCCTACCGGCAATAGCAAGCTCAGCCCCAGCGAGAAGATAAGTAATAAAGTCAGCGAACGATTTCTCATACCGCGTAGTATCATAGAGCGTACCCTCCTTCGTTCTAATTCAGCAATTTCGACAGGATCGCATCGGTCAGTGCTACGACATCCGCTTGATCAATTCTGCCGTCATTATTTAAATCATACATCCAGTTATCATTGGTCACCATGCGATCCACTAGCTTCGCTACAACCATTACATCAAAAAGATCGACCTTACCATCACCATTTACATCAAGAGATGCTCTACGAATATAAGTGCTTGATCTCTCATCTGCTGCACCGATATACATCTTATTGTTCTCAACTGCATCTACATCCTGTACGCCAGAGCTTTCTAGCAGTGTAACATCCACTTGCGGCGCTTCACTTAATACCCTAAATGTAACATTCAATACTTGCTTATCATCATTAACAACAGAACCCTCTGGTTTGGATACCTCAAATTTAAGAACGCCTGCATCATTGCTCATATCCAGTGTTGCAGCTCCACCTGTATTGAACTCATCTGCTACAACTGCATTGATAACCTCTAGAACCGATGGGTCATAAGCCAAGCTACCTTGAACCGCCTGAACATTCATCCCACGGCTCAGTAAGACTTTTGCTTCTAACTGTTGGTTTGCTAGAATACCCGAAGGCATTTGTAGATGCAGTGTGCCTGGTGCTGCACCCTCTTGAGGTGAAGTCAAAGTAAAGTCATCATAGAATGCGCCTGATTCAGCCGTAAAATAGTTAGAGATGGATGCCGCCATTCTTGCGTATACTGCATTAGCTGGAGCAGTACCCGTGACAGTTACTCGTGTCCAGGACCCAACGGTTCTTAAATGAACGATATTGGCTCCATCCTTATCTGTATTTACCTGTTTACCTGTCTCATCATAGAAACGAAGCACCAAGCTCGCTCCTGCTGCGTTCCCAGCATTCGGGGCAATATACATCATCGCCGAGCCATTATACTCATAGCCTGGCGTTACTGTACGTTGATCACTTTGCAAATAGATTGGTAATGTATTGGACTTATCCACCAGCTTAAGACTGGAGTTGCCATAATAACGTACATCCTGGGTTACTTCATATGAAGTGCTGTCATTTGCAGTAAAAAACATACTCCACCCTGGAACCGTACTGCCCGCTCCCATCTCAAAGTCATGATTAAAGAGTGGTTCATTACGATAGACCGTTTGAGTAACCGTGACCTCCGGATCCGTAGCACCCTCAAGCTGGTCTGTCTCCTCTTCCTCCAAAGTCGGTTCTTCAACAGCAGACTCTTCATTTGGATCGTCAACCGATTCGTCATCCGGATTGGTATTTGGTTCTTCATTCGGAATGGTAGCCGAGTCTCCTATCTGTTCATCAACAACCATGTCTTCTATGTTAGTCGTAGAAGCTTGGACTGGACCAGGAACGAACACCAGTGTTTGCAGTACCATCAATAACGCTAATGCTGCGATCCCTCCAACTCTCCAAGTCTTCTTTAATTTGGAGTTTAGCATAAGTATTTCTCCTCCTTATTTCGCATACTGAAGCATTTTCCAAATAAACACTGCCGTATCTGCTCGGTTAGACGACTGTTTCGGTACAAACTGGTTTTGACCCGTTCCCGACACGATATTCATACCTCTTGCGCTAATGACGGATTCCTTCGCCCATCCGCTAATGGCCTGATCATCTTCAAATTGCTCGCCGGTAGTCTGCATATTGTCAGCAGGAGCCAACCCTAGACTTTCCAATGCTTTCATCACAATAACCACCATTTGCTCGCGAGTCACAGGATCATTAGGTCTGAATGTACCGTCACCAAAGCCATTGATAATTTGAAGTTGCTGTAACGTTTCAACGTATCCGTAATACCATTCATTCGTTCGTACGTCAGAATACGTGGCTCCCCCACCGCTCGAAGTGACAACCTGATCCTGTAAAAGCGCTCTCACAATCATGGAAGCGAATTCGGCACGGGTTACTTGTTTACTAGGCGAGAATATTGACTCCGAGGTTCCATTCAAAATATGCTTCGCCGTCAACACCTCAGTCGCATAACGAGCTTCCGCATAGATTTCCGTCGTATCCTCATATTTCTTAATGAATTCCATCACGCGATAAGTTCCTGCCTGCTGAACTCCGATGGTAAATTCATTGGTTTGTGCTTGATGAATGGCGCCCCATATATACTCCCATGCGCCCGTATCTTCGTTAAGACGATATACGCCTAGCTTATTTACATCACGTCCATCCAGCGAATATCCCATAAATGCTCGTAGATTGGTCTGCTCGATTTCTGGAAGTTTCATATTCAATTTAGACAGTGATTCTTTAATGCCTTGTATAAGTGCATTTCGTGTATTCACATCGTCAGATGTAATTACATAGGTTTCATTCGTACCTGAACCCTCCTTGGTGACGGGTACCTGAGAAATTCCATCAAGGATTGTCCCTGCGGTTTTCAACAATACATCCTTATCCGCAGAGTTTGGCTCTGAATTTAACCCATTAAGTAGGGACTGTAACTTACCAGCAGCACGTAAAGGATCTTTTTCCTGTAAAAGAGCGTCGGTTTCTTGTTTCATATTCTTGCTTGGACTTGGAGCTATATTGGATCCGGTCTGTCCTGAGCCAGAACCGCTATCTGGAGCCTTGTCGATCTGCTTCGCAATTTTAATCGTTAACCCTGCACCTAAATCGGATGTAAGCACTTTCAAATCTTTGTATCCTTGTGTATTCGTCAACCTTTCACTACTTACAGCTTTAACACGAGTCACTTCTACTACTGTATCTTTTTCTTTAAGTGCTCTAAACGTTATTTCTACCAAGCGAACAGTGGATTGCTGATTGACCAGCAATTGCTTTCTTACTAGAGGAATGTAAAGCTCGCCCATATCAACATGATTTACATATGCACCAAAATCATCATACGCGTCACCTTCTTTGACCTCTAACACCTGCAAGGCTTGGGGTTCGTACGTTAATGTCACTTCAGCTCCGAATAGATCAGTGAACTGTTCCCCATTGACTTGCACCTTCACCGTATCTCCAACACGAACACTATTAGAATTACTGCTTAATGTAATCTGAGAACCCGTAGCTGCCTTAACGTTCGTACTTCCGAAAGTAAATAACGATGAACTCAATAGGATCAGGCATAGGGCGAACATCATTTTTTTCATCCTTACATCTCCTTTCTTCGAATCAAACATTGAATTCTCATGTTGAAGAATAACAGTTATGAACCAGATATGAACATACAAAATACTCCAAAAAGCTATAAATTCCAACAAAACCTCCTTTTTTATAGCATATTCACAGAAAAACCCCCTGTTTCCCTCGAACGCAACCAGCGTTATATTGCTTATCTGGTTCATAGTAGATTATAATCAGCATATAAAATGATGTCAATCGATATTTGAAAGCCCTTACAAATAAAAGCAACACTTTATGTCCTATGTGAATTGAATATTTTGATGCTATAATAGATTGTTGGATAATAAGGCATTTATTGGATTAGAGGTGTTTGGAGATGACAGATAGACCGCGACGTTCTACATTTAGAAAACGCTATGAGGAAATGATGATCACATTAAGAAACGAAATCATTACAGGAATTTGGGAGGAAGGGAGCTACTTACCCTCCGAATTTGATATAGCCGAGCGATTTGAATTAAGCAAAAACTCCGTCCGAAAAGGACTAGATCTTCTTGTCTCCGAGGGATTCATTGAAAAAATACCGCGGATTGGCAACCGTATTCTAAAGTCGCCTATGGGAGTAACGATTAAATTCGGATATTATCAATCTCTATTAGATGAAGCTGATCTTAAATCCTTGATTGATGAGTTTCATAAGCAGCATCCACTTATCCGAATCAATATGGTCCCGATGCCCCTTAACCATATACACCCAACAATGAGAGACTACATGGAGTCAGAAGATATAGATGTAATGTCCATTAATAATCAAAACTTTGAGCTATTCATTAACCCTGATGGTCCGCCTGACCTGCTTGAACCGTTGCAACAGGAAGAGGGAATCTATCCGATTTTAACTGAACCTTTTATGCGCGATGGCATACTATACGTTCAGCCCTTCTTGTTCTCACCCGTCATTCTTTGTTACAATAAGCAGCATTTTGCTGCAAATCATGTTCCAGAGCCTGACAGCAGTTGGACGTGGGATACGATTAAAAAAGTAGCGAAACAGCTTTCGAATGGGAGTGATCATTACGGATTCTTCTTCCATTTTCTTTCCGATAACCGTTGGCCAATTTTCTTATTGCAGAATAACGTCCGCTTTAATCGAGGGAGCGATACTACCAAGCAACTGGAACTTGATGAATCCGCACTTCAAGAGAGCCTTCAAGTATTAATGGATTTGCTGGAGCAAGTCTTTCCACCGTTCATATCGGAAAATGATGACGATGCAGAGATGTTATTTTGTCAACAGAAGGTCTCCATGATCTTGACATCTTACTTTTGCCTGAATATGATTAAGGACGTTGATTTTGCCTATGACATTTCCCCATTGCCTTATCTTGGTACCCCAAAAACCTTGCTTATCGTGATCGGACTTGCCGTCAATAAGCATTCCAAGAATAAGCAGGCAGCGCAAACCTTTATTAATTACTTGATGTCTCACGAGACCCAGCTCAAAATTAGACAAAATACACTAAGCATCCCTAGTCTTAAGAGTGCAGCCGAATGGGATGGACAAGGAGACATTAAGCAGCCTTCACGCTATTTCGTATACCGGGAGACCTTCCCAAGCTTCGGTTACCATACAGCACTTAACGTAACGTACTCGGAACTTGGAGACATCCGCCAGCGAATTAAACTATACCTATCCAAGATGGAAGGTTTAGATGTGTTTTCTTGATCTCGTTACAACCATATAACAAAGACACCGCTATGAACCAAAAGGACTCTATTTGTCCAGAGAGCTCATAGCGGTGTCTTTTGTTTGGAAACTTTATAACTTATACGTAAAGAAGAACCCTACATAGCATCGCTTCTAATAATAAATGCATATTCACTCTCATTATCTCCCCAGGTACATACCAATTGAAAACCTCTAATCGAAGCGCCAGGTTCGTAATCTGAACTGTTAGAGCTCAAGCCTGTAGCGAAATTTGTACCTAGAACAAAAGAACCCTTTTTATTGTTCAATTGAAACGGGATGGTCTGGATCTCTTTATCGGTATATTTTGCATTTCCGTTTGAATCTAGCACATAGTCTAGCAATTTTATAGCGTCTGGAGCAGTGCCTTTAAATTGGATATGGAATTCTTCATTTAAGCGAATATAAGGAAGATCGGATACGGATGTGTTCTTCATAATACTATGGAATGTACCTTCTCTATCGTACATAGTACCGTTCCATTGGTTTAGTCCAACCACATACTCTATTGACGTATCACCAGTAGTAATTTTAATTTGAGGAGGTTCCGACATTTTAGTATTACATCCAGACAACAGAATAATGAATACAACGAATAAAGATGATAGTACAAGATTTTTCATTTTGTTTCTCTCCTTTATCTATGCTCCTACCTTCTATAAAAAGTATAGCTTATTCATTACTAGATGCCAATTTTTGGTCGGTAACTTCCTTCTTATTTTATGTCAATTCCCTCCTGAATCCTTCACGCCAAGAAGCATATTGAGGTTCCCAACCACATGCTAATGCTTTGCTATTTGAAGCCCCCCGTTCACCTCTACTACTTCCACTCTGATAAGTGGGAACTGCTGCGCCTAAGAAGTTAGCATAAATGGGTAACCACTCCCTTTCTGGTGCGGGTTCATTGTCCACAATGTTGTATATGCCCGTTGGCCAATGAAGCGCAAGATGCGCTCCACTAGCTGCATCGTTCACATGAACGAAGGAACTTATTCCATCTGTCGCGACCAGTTCACTTCGTCGTACTTGCTCAGCAATATAACCATCTGATGCGTACCAGGTACCAGATCCATAAAATTTGCCGTAGCGTAAAATAACATGCTCTGGTATTTCCGCAACCGTGCTCTCTAAAGATTGGATTCCTTCGATCGTTGTTAATCTTGGTAAAGGAGCTCCGATATCAAGAGGCTCATCTTCCTTAGCCAATCCTTCCCCAGGAGCATAAGCCCAAGAGATACTCTGCGCAATCATCTTGCGGACACCAGCAGCTAAGGCTGCATCTACGAGATTACGCGTTCCTTCCTTCCGAATATTGGCATTGTCTACAAAGTTACGAGCACTTAGGGCCGTCAGTTGATGAATAATGATTTCTGGCTGAGCTTCCTTTATGATTTCAAACACTGCTTCTCGGTCAAATACATCTACCGTTACGGGGAGACCTCTCATATTCTTAATCGCCGGAATATAATCCGGATTTCGGATCAATCCCGTAACCTCATGCCCTGCTTGGACTAACATGGGCACAAGTAGTCTTCCTACGATGCCACTTGCTCCTGCTACTACGATCCTCATCCAGCTTTGACCCCCATTTTAATCTCAGATTTGTTACGTTCCCGATAATTAACTCCAAATACACCGGCAATAATGAATGCTGCACCGATGATATGATAATACCCAAGCTGCTCGTTCATAAAGATAACTCCTGCTAATATGGAAATGAGGTTACCCAGATTCACAAACATGCTCATACTGGTGGCCTCAAGCTTAGACAACACGTAATTGGATAATAATGAAGAAACTAACGATGATAAGATACCGATATACGCAATGGAAATGATAAACTGCGGATGGCTTAAAGGTTCAATGAATTGGTACATCGTCCCAGATATCGCATGTTTAGTAATCGATATTGCATTAAAGCTGACACATCCGAACAGCATCATCACATAACTCATTTGAATTGCGGTAAATCCATCTCTTAGGGACCTAGCAACAACCCCATATATGGATAGTAACAATGCTGACAAGAGTAGTAGAAATATTCCTAACACACTTGTCCCCTGCGCTGAAGCCCCGCCCATCACAATAATGTAAATCACCCCACCTACCGAACATAGCACAGATAGTTTCTGTACCCCATTCGTTCTCTCTTTCAGAAAGACTGTGGCAAGAATCAGCGTAAAGATCGGTGATGAAGCAGATATAATCCCTCCAATTGAGGAAGTTGCATGTGTAAGACCAAAAGCTTGAACCCCGAAGAACGCTGTAGGATATACCAGTCCGAGTGGCAACAAGCGAAGCCAATTGCGACCCTTCATGTCTAATTTGATCCATCCTGCTAGTATAGGAATACCTAAAGCTACAAAGGAAATCGTAAACCGAAAAGCAACGGTATCGATGGGATCGGCGAATTTCAGAGCTATCTTCGTAAATAAAAAGGAAAAACCGATAATAAGTGCGTATAATAAAGCCAATAGATAGACCTTTCTTTGTCCCGTCATTCTCTAATTCCCACCTTTCTGAACCTTAAGAATAAAAGCTGGCCAGCTTGTTGAGTTCAGCATACGGCTTTCGGAATAACCTTACAATCTAAACATAAACAAACTGTACCGGTACAATTTGATGGTCAGGAGTGAAGTCATATGAAGGAATATACGAAAGTAATGAACGAAATTGAGCGGCAAATTGAGGACGGTGTCTTCCGCGGAGGCCAGAAGCTTCCGTCTATTCGCCAATTGTCTGAGCGGTATTCCTGTAGCAAAAGTACGATCATTCGTGCCTATTCCGAGCTAGAGAAACGGCATCTCGTCTATTCCATCCCGCAAAGTGGATATTATGTCGTACTGAAAAAAGTTGATTCCGAGCAAACTGCAGGACACTCCGTCATCGATTTTTCGTCCGCAGCTCCCGATCCTGAATTATTCCCTTATTTAGATTTTCAGCATTGTCTCAACAAAGCCATCGATATGTACAGAAGTCATTTATTTACTTACGGAACGCCGCAAGGTCTGCCATCGCTGCTTAACGTCCTATGTAAGCATCTTGCTAACCATCAAGTGTTCACGTCGCCTGAGCACATTATGATTACTTCGGGTGTGCAGCAAGCACTCGCAATTCTAACTACGATGCCATTCCCGAGCGGTAAACAGACCGTACTACTAGAGCAACCAAGCTATCATCTGATGATCCAGCTAATGGAATGCTACAATATCCCGGTTAAAGGCATTACACGGTCAGAAAGTGGAATAGATCTAAATGAGCTAGAACAACTCTTCCGCACAGGTGATATCAAAATGTTCTATACGATTCCCCGGTTCCACAATCCACTCGGAACGTCTTATTCGGAGAAAACAAAAAAAGCGATTGGCGAGTTAGCCAAGCGCTATGACGTGTACATCGTAGAGGATGATTATTTATCTGACATGGAGACCGACACCAAATCTGATCCGATCTATGCCTATGATTCATCCCATGTCATATATCTTAAAAGCTATTCCAAAATCTTATTCCCTGGGCTCAGAGTAGGTGTTGCGGTCCTCCCTCCAGCTCTACGTGAGACGTTCAGTGTGCATAAACGCTTGTCCGATATTGATAGCTCCATGCTCTCGCAAGCTGCACTAGAAATCTACATTCAAAATGGAATGTTCGAACGCCGTAAGCAAAAAATAAAGACAACCTATCACAACCGAATGCTAAAATTGAACCACGCATTGGATACGTTCAATGATACAGAGGATATTCACCATGCCCGGATTCGCTCAGGGGTGCATACACATCTTCTATTACCGGAAACATTGCACGTACCTACTTTGCTAAAAAGATTAAGCAAACAGAGGATTATTTTAAAAGAGATAGAGCCCTCTTATCTCCCTTCATTTGAGAAACAACAATCTATGTTGAAGCTAAGTATTACAAAAGTGGCCATGGATCAAATTGAGGAAGGAATTAGCACACTTTTCACAGAAATCAACAAAATGCGCCGCCTGAGTTGATCTTAACCAAAAAAAGAGAGGATCGCCCTCTCTCTTTCTTTATTTCAGACCTCTATTTTATAATCTTTGCTAACTCATCCATGTTAATATCGATAAAGTTATTCTCGTTATTATCGAAGATATTCATCGTGAGATTGTTAACTTTCTTCAGATCATTGATTGGGACTGTTACTTTTAATGTGGATGTCCCTGCTTTGATCACATCTCTTACATTCAGGTTTGAGCCATTGGGTGGATCAAATAATAGAAAGGAACGTTTCTTTTTACTTGTATATGAGATAGAGAAGATCGCATTCGTCCCATTTTTTGTAGCTGAGATGGAGGTAACAAGTAAGTCCTGACTTGTCATATTGGTAGTAGCAAGTCCACCTTTGACCGTCGTTAATTGGTTACTTGATTCAGTCCCCCCTATGTCTCCTGCAGACTTCTGATTGATCGGCAAATCGTAAGGACTCATCTTAAATGAAGGAACTTTAACCTCTTTTCCATGGAACCAGTCATACCAACCTTCTAAAAATTTGCCGAAATCCACACCAAGTGTCTCTTGAACGATATCTTTAAGTGGTTTATCGTGCTCCGTATACATGCGATATGCAAACTCCCGACCCTTCTCCTCGTTATACATGTTGTAGATATAGAAAATAAGACTTGCCGTTTGGTTGTATGTTGTATCTAATTCCTTTCCTGGTTCAAGCTTCGAAACATAATGATCCCAGCTCATCTCGGAAAGTGGCTTCTGGAGAAGTCCTTCAAGAGAAGATCGAAGAACTTTATATCCCATTTCTTTAGATTCGTAATTATTAGCATGACCTTGGATTTCTTGAACCTCCGTTTTAAACCAGTTGCCATACCCCAGGTCCATCAGTTTATAAGTCGCCAAATTATGATTAAGTTCATGATAAATCGTGCCAAGTGAGTCGACCATATTCTGCATCATACCCGGTAGATAAACAACACTAATGCTATGATTATCTGGGCTTTGAAGCGCCCCTGACGTCTTATTCTGAGGCTCCGGTGATCGATGTGCTGTAGCCCAGTTATCCTCGTAACTGTTTGTATAATAGACTTTGATGCGCCCGTTATCTTGGGGGAAATAATTCCACCAAGCAATGTTCTCGTAAACTCGGTCTATTTTCTTTGCAAGCTCTTCCGGCTTTGTCCAACGATCCGTTTCATAATAAATATCGAAATACTTTGTTGAGAAGAACTTCATTTTATGACCAACTTCAGGTACAAATACCATGCCTTGATCATCTGGTTGGACCGTTGATGGTTTCATATAAATAGCATACTGAGGGTCATTCATGAACTGATCGGCGATAATTTGAATCGTATTCATATGCTTCTTCAGAACTGGTACGTTAATTGCTTCAGCTGTGTCCTTTAATGTGTCGATGGAATCAGCACCTCTAAAGAATGCATTCGGAATAGCTTTCGATTCAAAGATTGGATTGTTAAAATTATATAATTCACTGATCCCATTCTCCGTGTAAGCCACATCCACATTTTGTTTCAGGTATGTTTCAATGGGACTTTTGTCAGTTGCAGTTGCATATAACTTCTGATTCTGCTTCATTCCACCTAGATCGTATAGATTGAAGAAACCAATGATTTTTGTAGCCGAGGTAGATTCATAGTTCTTCATAAATGCTTTGATCCCGTCACGATTCGTTGTTTCGCTGCCAATAACAGCAAACACAATGTTCGTTGCCGGTTGATGCTCTTTATAATATTGTGCCAATGATAATACCGCTGCTACACCACTAGCGTTCATGCTGGCTGCGCCAAAGGTTGCTCCATTGGGAATATAACCTAACCCATCTAATGTAGCGCTTATGATCAGAGTCCGGTGGGTATCTTTGCCTGGAATCATAGCTATAACATTTTGTGAGTCTACCGTTGGTTTTCGATCGATTGCAACCTGAATATCTACCTGTTTCGATAATTTGTCTCCGGTATTCAAATTCGCCGTGCCGAACAAATCTTTCCGAACATAGATAGAAACAATGCCAGTATCTGAGCCGTTTAGTGGTCGTTCATATGATTGAATAGGATAAAAAGCGGTTGGCAATAACAGTACTGCTTTTGCCCCCTTTTGCTTCAACAATGCGATACGATCAGCTACACCTAGTGCCTTGTCTGGCTTTATATCTGAATCCATTAAGACGATCTGTTTCGTCACATTGATGGATGAAAGATCCTCGGGGTAACCTTTGCCTACGAAGATCACCGAATTACCTTTAATGGTACCTGAGCCACTTTGTCCATGCGGTTTAAAGTCTTCCATTATCGAAAGTGGTTTTCCATCTAATGTCATATTGGGTTTCTCTTTGAATGTGCCAAGACTCGTTGTATAGCTCATTACATGCTCCTTACCCAATGGAGCGATACCTAGTTTATTAAACTCTTCTTTTATGTAGTTGGCGGCTTGCTTATATTGGAGAGTCCCTGGCACTCTTCCTTTGTATTTTGCATCTGAAAGTTCTTTTATAACCGAATATATCTCGAAACCTTTTCCCGCCGAGCCCTCGGCAGCGTGAGCATAATTTGGCAGCGTGATGCTCACAATTAAACTCATTAATATAAACAACTTACCCGCCAGAAGGAGACTGCTCCTCCTATTTCCTTTTGTCAAAATAATCCCTCCAATATTCCCATCCCATGTTAGTTTAGGGCGAAGATTCGTCCCGATAGGTTAATTCCATATATACGCAGAAAATACCTTTATTCGACATCCGGTTATATTCGCATAAAAAAAGAGAGGTTCGCCCTCTCATTCAAATGTCCACTTGTTTTAAAACGTCATAGCACGCCCATACCTTGCTAAATATGCTTCTTTCTCTTTATAATCCGGCATCATACTACCGACTAGTCTCCAAAATGATCGATCATGATTCATATGATGCAAATGACAAAGTTCATGAATGATTACATAATCAATAACTTCAATGGGAGCCATAGCTAAACGATAATTAAAGGTTAGTTTTTTATCCGAGCTACAACTTCCCCACTTGGTTCTGGACTCTACGATATCAAAAGATTTGGGCTTTACTCTAAGCGCTGTTTGATACTGAGTAATTCGTTCGCCTATGACCTTCTTGCAGCTTGAGAAATAAAATTTCTTGAGTTTTATTTTCAGTTCTTCTTCATTCAAATCCCCAAGTTCTATTAACTCATGCAGGGAATACTCCTTCCCAAGATACAGGAATTTCCCCTCGTCTTGATACTCTCTTGGCTGAGGAATTTCTCTTGCCTTCGCAATCATTTGCAGCTTCTCTAAGATCAATTTTCCATGTCGCTCTACAGCATTGTTAATCATCTCTTCACTTGTGCCCTTTGGAACTTTAACAGTGATGATACCAAAGCCATCGATATGCAAGGAGATCTTCTTGCGCTTCCCATATTGGACATTAAATTCTATTCTTTGATTTTCAAATTCAATATGCATATACACCATCGTCTCTCGCAAAGTTTCTCGAGACCCCATTTTATCATGATTTCACATGAGCACTACAATGAATTCATTATTTATTTTCTATTGCGAATGCTTCCGCAGCTGCGGATAGGTAATAAGCCAATCCGGTCTGCTGACCTTCAAGCATACTGAGATGGAAGTCGTCACTTAGGAAAAATTTATTTTGCGCCGCAAAATCCACAGCGGATATCGAATGTCCGTGCTCGTTTAAAAAGATAAGATGATCACGAATCAAGTTTACGATTTTCTCGTTGTCGTGCCTCAATCCTGCTCGTAAAGAGTTTGCCATTTCATTCATGAAGGCAACGGCTTCTGCTGCTTGTTCATTGATGTCCTGCACATCTGCTTGTTGAACCTCAAAAGAGTTAATATCATAGGTTTCTTTCAAATATTGATTTTGCCCCTTCAGCGCTTCGTTCCAATCTTTGTCGGATTCAAATCCTTTGAACATATCCTTGTTATCCATTGTTTCACCCTTCTCAGTACAAGCAATAGATTTCCCTAGTGTTTGAATAATCGTTTCCAATCTTTGTTTGCGAATAATCAGAAGTTCTTCTTGCTGCGAAAGGATCGCTAATCGCTCGGGCGCTCCTTCTAGTAGTTGTTTTATCTGCTCCAAGGAGAAATCCAATTCTCTATACAATAAAATCTGTTGCAAGCGTTCCAATTCTTTTGTCCCATATAACCTGTATCCCGCCTCACTAATTTCGCTCGGTAAGAGGAGACCTATTTTGTGATAATGATGAAGCGTTTTGATCGTTACATTGGATAAAGTGGACACTTCCTTTACCGTATATAGCATGTAGCATCATTCCTTTCCTTTACTCATCAATATAAAGGCTCCGCTAAGAGGAGAGTCAACATTTAGACTCAAAAATAATTGTTTTGACTCTCACCTTGGAGGAGGACTTATGATGGGTCCGAAATAAATACGAAGGAGAGGTCAAACATGTCAACTTCAATTCAGATGCTCAGAAACAGTTATGTACGAATCATTATTATTTCTAATTTATGGTCTCAATTGGGGATATGGATTCGAAATTTCGCCGTTCTGTTATATGTGATGGAAAAGACAAGAGGAGACGCTTTTGCTGTTTCCATGATTTCGGTCGCCGAATATGCACCTATTTTTATCTTTTCTTTCATCGGCGGGGTCTTCGCAGATCGATGGCGACCCAAAAGAACGATGATCTGGTGCGAGAGTCTAAGTGCATTATCGGTATTCGTCGTCTTCCTAGTGCTTAATACGGGGTCATGGGAGGCCGTTTTTTTTGCAACCTTATGCTCTTCGATCTTATCGCAATTTGCACAACCTTCCGGAATGAAATTATTTAAGAAGCATGTACGTGATGAAGACGCTCCATCCTGCATGTCTCTCTTACAAACCTTATTCTCCGTCTTTATGATCACAGGACCGGTTTTGGGTACGTTGGCATATCAACAATTAGGCATTGAGCTCTCGATGCTGTTCACAAGTGTATCTTTTCTGCTATCGGCTGTCGCCATGTTTTTCATTCCCGCCGATCCAAACGCTCAACAGCACAATTTGAACGTTCAAACACCCTCACTGTTTAATGAAATGATAGACGGTATTCGTTATGTCATCTCCAAAAAAGTGATATTATGGCTAAGCGTATGCTTCATGCTCGTAGGATTAGGTGTAGGGTTAATTTCACCTTTAGGCATTTTTATCATTACAGAGCAGCTAAACCTGCCTGTAGAGTATTTACAATGGATCACGATTCCTTATGGCTTGGGTGAAATTATTGGCGGGATTCTCACATTTACTCTGGCTGCAAAAATAGCACCGCAACGATTTCTCTTGTTAGGATTACTCGTCAATGGAGCCGGCCTCTTCTTAATAGGACTGTCTACCGAGCTATGGATCACAATGATCGCGCAATTCCTTATTGCTCTGCTGCAGCCCGCAATTTTTATCGGTAATAACGCCTTAGTCATGCAACATACCAAACAAGATTATATTGGCAGGGTCACAGGAATCCGTACACCTCTTATGACCGGAGCCATGCTGATCATGATGAGTTTTTCGGGTGTATTGAAAAATATGCTCTCATTAACCACTGTATATGAAATGGCAGGACTTTGTTTTCTTGCAGGAATTTTTATCATCTTTCCGGTTCGTAAAAGGGCTAACCCATCTAAATCATATCTATGATTTCAAAAAGGGCTTCATTGAACTTTTCCTTTTGGTCAAGCATAGTGACATGACCTGCATTTGGAATAGAATAAAATTGCTTGATTGGTGCTTCGATCGTAGAAAAATAATCTTGAGCAAGCGGATAAGGTGTCTGCCAGTCATCCTCACCATGAATATAAAATACAGGTGTTTCATATTGTCTACCGATTGCCGCTAAGTCAAAAGTTTGAATGAGATAGTTGTTAATCGCAGCCTGACCTGTTTCAACTACACCCGCGCTTAGTAAGTACCTTGTATCTCTTAACGTATAAAATGGGGAGCAAAATACGTTCCACACCAGCTCTGCTGTAGGACCAGCAGCTAGCTTATATTTCACTTGCAACTTGCGAAACTTTGCCATCTTATTTTTCATTTCATCATTATATATGGTACCCGGATATGGACCTAATGCAGTAAGCGCCTGATAATCCTTTTGGTTTCCTAATTCTTTTATGTACTCTAGAGCTCTTTCAAAACTAACATTCTCATTTCTGAACATATTAACGACCTGTCCAACTCCAATGTACCCTAACACCATATGTGGGTATTTCAGAGTGAACAGGCTTCCCAGTACAGAACCCCAGGAGTGTCCCATAATGATAATTTTGTCTTTACCGTATTTGGCTTTTAAGTGCTCCACTACCTCATATGTATCTTGTATTACTTGATCAATCGTTGTTGTTGGGGTGACTTGTTTTGGATCATTTTTATAATAGGTTTTCCCGCAGTTTCTCTGCTCCCAGTGTACAACAGTTACTTTATTCTCCCACGGCACCTGAAATTCCTGAGCAAACGGTAGCATAGGAGAACCCGGGCCACCATGCAAGAACAACAGCACTGGGTTTTGAACATCCTCCCCACGATGATGTAGATATTGCTGAATCCCCCCAATGGCTACAAATTCTCCATAGTCCACTCCATTGGCTGATGTAATTTTTATTTCTTTCGCGCGTTTCTTCTTCAGAATGTACAGTGTGGAAAAAAAACAAACCACGATAAGTACGAACACCGCCATAACACTCCATAAAATTTTCATATAACTCCTCAGTCCTCTATCCCTTGTGACATATAATCAGCAATTGAATCGACCATAATATTTAGTGCTTGTTCTTTGCTTTCTCCACCATAGGAGCTATCCTGCGAGGCAATAAACTGCAAACTATCCATCAAATAAGCAAGCACTTTGAAATCACAGTGAGATTCACGGATCCAAAAGGCGGCTAGTGTCTGGTTAAAATAATCATTTGCTTTCGCTTGTTCCCACTCCTCAACAGCACTTGGGAGCTTATGAAACAAATATTCCATATCGGATGGTTTCACGTACAATGCGAGACTGTCCGGTGCCAAGTAAATTTCCTTTAGCGCCCTTACGAGTCCTTCTTTGGCATTTCCCTTATCAAGCTGAACGGCTATTACCCTATCAAACGTTTTTTTCTCACTCTTTTTGATAACGGCATAGAGCAGTTCCTCTTTTGAATTGTAATAAGCATAAAAGGATCCCTTCGCTATATTGGTAGCACTCGTGATATCTTCCACAGTAACTCGTTTAACACCCTTTTGCTTAATTAGCTCGACTCCATTTATATACATGGCCTCTCTTATCATTTCTTTCTCATATTCACTTACAACTTTAGGCATCATATCTCCCCCTTTTATATTGACTGAAAATAAATAAATTGGTCATTATAAAAAATAATAGGTTTATTTATCCAATATGTCAATGGTGATTTAGCACCCATGCGTAATCACACAAAAGAAAAACCAAGTGAGATCAGGAATAACTCGCCTGGTATCTCACTTGGTTCTTCATTCGAATTTATTTACTCACACAATTTCTACCTTTTTTCTTCGCACGATAGAGGGCAGTATCCGCCGACTTCATCACGGTGTCTGGAGTCTTATACTTTTCACTTTTTTGGGAGACTCCGATACTTACGGTTATGTAAAGTTGTTTTGAAGATTTTGAGCGTTTGGATCTACTCTTTGAGTTCTTTTTAGATCGACCCTTCCCACGTAATGTGAAGGCCCTTTTCGATATTTTTTCTCTTAGTTCTTCCAGATGGGGAAGTGCTTCATTTATACTTTTGCCTGGGAATAGGATCGTGAATTCCTCTCCACCATAACGGAAGGATTTCCCGCCACCCGTAACATCTTTTATAGTGGAAGCAACCAGCTTTAGGACCTCATCCCCCGTATCATGGCCATGAGTATCATTAAATTTCTTGAAATGATCAATGTCCAGCATCGCAATCACATAATTCATGCCCAATTTCATCATATCTTGCTTGAGCGCCCGCCTAGATGGCAGACCTGTAAGTTCATCCGAAAATGCCATGGAATACGAATCCTGAATAATTGAAGTCATCAGAATAATGCCAGAAACCCCGAAGAATATCGCATATAGCACAGGGCTATTATGACTATGTAGCACATAAAACAGTGCAAAGAGTACACCTATAAAGGAAATATCCTGCGAGGATCTATTTGAAAACTGCCTAATGATAAGTATGACTAGTGCTGCCAAGAAAGCCAGGATGGATGCTTGAGATATAGGAGTTAATGAATGAAGATTCACAGGTAATAGGTCTTTATTCACCAAATCAAGACATTTTCTTTGTCCAGAACCCGTTATCCAATAGGCTAGTAGTACTTGAGAAAGTATAAAACCTATTCGAATAATTCCCCATAAACTTAAGAACCCCCGTTCTTTAAAAAAGGAAAATATCGCAATGTTTATAGGTATCACTAAACAAATGATCGAATAGATATCAGCAATTTGTACTGTCTTCCCTACGGACTCCGGCAAATATGAAATGGAAGCTAAACATAATGTAAGAATAATAAGAATGAAAAACTCCCGGCTACGATTAAATTTCCAAGAGATCACAGCTCCTACGAGGAATATGGCATAAGGAGAAAGTTCTATAATATCTAATTGCGGCTTGGACATCGTGCTTGTCTTAGTAAATAATATATAGGCCAGAGCTATTAAAACAAAGGGTAATAAGAGTAATAAAACAGTCTTCATTATAGTCTTCAAGTTATGTAATTCCCTTCGTGCGTTTGTCATCTCCAATAATATTATCGGTTATGATAAGTCACTAGCTTATACTTCATGTTGAGGCTCACACAAAAAACTTACATAACAAATCAACAGAAATAGTCCCCATCTTGGATGAGGACTATCTGTTTTTCTGCTGCAACAAGACATATTGACGGTTACTCATATAACTCTACATCTTACCTCAATTTATTTCTTCTTTTTCTTTTTCTCTTCAGCTCGTTTCATATTCTCGGCAACTCTGAATTTAACGATTTTACTTATTAATTCATAAGGTAGTGGCTCTCCTATAGAAAACTGTACTGACCCTTTTGCTCCTTTATAACCCGATAGTTCCTCTTGAAAAGCATCAATACCACTGGGCGTCGGATAAAATCCTATATGATTCTTATACGCAGCAAAATGCACCAAATTTCCATGCCATGCAAAAGTGGGCATTTGATAACTCATCTTTTCCTCTGCCTCTGGTGCCGATTCTTTAATAACTTTTCTTAACTGCTCAAGTATTGCCTGAACCTCAGGAGGAAATTGTGATATATATTCATCCATTGACTCATACCAACCTTTCTAAGCCTTTTTTCGTATCAAACTTTAATAACTTTATTTTTGACGGGATAATATGAATTATTGAAGACAATCGGAATGCTCTCTCCTTGCCAGTACTGGCCATCTTCACATTCTGAAACCTGCATATGCAAATGAGGTCTGGGTGTTAATCCGGCATTCCCAATGATCCCTAATAGTTGCCCCGGTTTGACTCGATCCCCTGGTTTGACAGCTATAGTCCCCTTAGCTAAATGCCCCATAACGATATAATAATGATCTAATTTTAATGTCACACAATTTCCTACATTATAAGGATACTTCCTACTAAAAGGAATATTATCTTCTATTTCATCAACGACGTTAATTACATTAGCTTCACACGGACTATATACCTCTTCATGAAATATTTCATAATCTTTATTTTCTTTAGTAAGAACACTAGTTACAGTGCATCCTATTTTATTCATCTTAGCGATGTCCGTTGCAAACCTCATCGATGTATTGGATTTACCACTCTTATGTACTTGTGCTTTTGAATGATAATTAAGTAATGAACTTATATTCCCATCACCGCCGTCAGTAACAATGTACCTACCATTTTTAAATGGAAAAGATAGATTAATATGTTTCGATGGTTTCTTGGAAGCTCGGATAATTGCTATATTCAAATACAATAAAATGAAGGAAACAATTAAAACCACTACGTCAATTCCCACATTCCAGTCAGACATACTTTGCAAGCTTCTGTCTATAAAAAAAAGATTTCTAATCGCTATGACTAAAAAAATCAAAACATACGCATATCTCAAATAGTAGTTTGTAAACTCCCAATACGCTGCTCTAAATAAGATAAAGATAAAGTTGGCTGCAAAAAAAACATAAATCAGATTATCAATTATAGTATTCTTTCCACCTAAATATAACCCGAGCAAAATTAAAATAGGTAGGATTATAAATAATACAATTGTCGTCATAAATGCCTGAGCCCTACTTAAATACATGAATTGATCACTCCATTTATTTCAAAATTTATCTTTTTTATACTCTACACTATGACATAAATCTTGGAATTATGATAGGAGAAGTTCTTTGGTAAAGGCTCTATTATTAGAGTCTCTGATATGCAGAATTTTCTATTATAGTCCCGATAACTTTTTGTTATAAAAAATAGGAACGACATGGGTTCACATTGCTCATATAAGTGGTATAATCACTTTAATTTGTTGAATGGGGAGCAAATTTTTTTCAACAAGAGTGTAATAACAAACAGAAATCAGGTGATCAGATGTTCGAACTAAAATGGCTATGGCAGAACCTATTGGGAGATAGGACGCGGTATATTCTAGCGCTTTGCCTCTCCGTGGTGGGCTCCGCGCTCATGATTGTTAATCCGTACATAGGTCAACGCATTGTTGATACGTTCATAGCCAACGACAACGCGGTTCAAAATTTAACACAGGAGCGGGGATTGCTAATTACGCTCTGCTTGGCCATGATCGGCTTTTCCCTACTACGTACGGGGCTTGCCTATGTAACAACGATGCAGTACGAGCGTTCTTCCCAGAATACGCTCTATCGCGTCCGCATTTTTCTGTACAACAAGATTCAAGGTCAAGATATGCATTATTACGACCATAACCGCACCGGGGACCTCATGACCAAGATGACAGGCGATCTGGATATGGTGCGGCACTCCATGGCATGGATTATCAAGACGATTATCGAATCGCTCGCGATCTTCATTGCCGCAGTTATCTACTTTTTCACTATCGATGCTGTGTTGACGTTATGGTTGCTGATTTTGTCACCACCCATTTTTATTGTGGCTTATATCTTTGCCAAAAAAGTTCGTCCTATGTATACCGATCTTCGTGAGCGGTTGTCACAGCTTAACACGACAACGCAGGAGAACATCGCGGGTAACCGGGTTGTTAAGGCTTTTGCACGCGAGGAATACGAGGTCGAGAAGTTCACTGAGAAGAATATTAGCTTTTCTAAGGCAAATAAGACAGCCGCACTCGTATGGCTCGATTATTTTCCTTACCTGGAAACCTTCGCGCAAGCCTTCAATGTGATCCTAATGCTGGTAGGCGGTCTGTTTGTCATGAACGGCCGGATCACCTTTGGTGAGTACGCTGCCTTCTCTTCGTTGATCTGGGCCATTTCCAACCCAATGCGTAACATCGGTATTATTATCAACGATATTCAGCGGTTTTTTGCCAGCTTAACAAAGATCGTTGAAGTTTATTACGCACGTCCAAGTATCGTCAACGAGCATAATCCCGTGGACAAACGCCGGTATGAAGGCCGGATAGAGTTTGACCATATCAGCTTCAAATACGATGGAGTGACGGTTCTGCATGATGTCAGTTTTAAAGTGGAACCTGGTGAAACCGTCGCCATTATGGGTTCGACAGGTGCGGGCAAAACAACGCTTGTCAACCTGATCCCACGATTCTATGATGTGTCGCAAGGGCGAGTGTTGGTCGATGGCACCGACGTACGTAACCTAGAGCTCGACGAGCTCCGTGGTAACATTGGCATTGCAACTCAAGATGTTCTGCTCTTCTCAGATACCATTGATGGAAACATCGCCTTTGGCAACCCTGAGCTTCCTGAAGAAGAAACGAAAGAATATGCTCGGCAAGCCGCCGCACATGACTTTATCATGAAAATGCCTGAAGGATATGACACGATTGTAGGGGAACGCGGTGTCGGCCTATCCGGTGGACAAAAACAACGTATTGCGCTTGCTCGTGCCTTGGCAGTTCATTGTCCGATCCTGATTCTGGACGACACGACCTCTGCCGTCGATCTGGAAACCGAAGAGCATATTCAGAAAAGTCTACGCGAGCTAGATTATCCTTGCACGAAGCTCATTATTGCTCAGCGTGTATCCACTACTGCGGAGGCTGACCGTATCCTCATCCTAGAAGACGGCCGCCTCATTGAAGAAGGAACCCATGCTGAGTTGCTAGCTAAACGGGGTTACTACTACGAAGTATTTAAGCTACAGAATGAGGGTATTGGAAGGCAGGTGACCGATCATGGCAAGGAATAAATTCGACATCGATGAAGATCTGGAGTCGCCATTTGATATCAGGCACTTTCGGCGAGCGTTAGTCTACATCAAGAGTCAGAAAAAACCCATGATTGTTGCATTTGTGTTGAGTGCATTGTCAGCAGCTATTGCGCTGTCGGCTCCACTCATCATGCAGCACGTTGTCGACGTGACGATCCCAACAAAGGCGGTCCTCCCACTGGTGGGATGGTCAGCGCTTATGTTGGTGACAATTGTAGTCAGTGTCTATTTAGCAACGATCCGTTCGCGTATCATGACGAGTGTCGGGCAAGACATTATTTTTGAGATCCGAACGGATCTGTTCAAGCATTTACAAGAGCTCCCGTTCAAATATTATGATGACCGTCCACAAGGTAAAATTCTCATCCGGGTCGTCAACTATGTCAACTCGGTATCGGATGTGTTATCCAACGGTATTATTAACTTCATTCTTGAAATCGTGAATTTGATCTTTATTGCTGCATTTATGTTTGCCGTAGATGTTCGGCTCTCGCTCGTTATTCTGGCAGGACTACCGGTCTTCCTCGCCATCATGTTGATGATCAAGACCAAGCAGCGCCGGGCATGGCAGGCAGTCTCCAATAAGAGTTCCAATATGAACGCTTATTTGCAAGAAAGTATTAGCGGCATCCGTGTGACGCAAATCTTCTCCCGGGAACAACGTAATGAGGGCATCTTTACTCGCCTATCTAACAATTACCGGACAGAATGGATGCGCGCCTTACGGTATAACGCCTTAATCCCGTTTAGCGTTGATAACTTGGCTACCATTGTCTCAACATCAATTTATCTGGTAGGGCTGCTTGCCCTTAACCCGAAGGATGTAACCTTTGGTGTCATTCTCGCAATGGGAGCCTATGCTGCCCGATTCTGGCAGCCGATTCTGAACCTATCGAATCTATACAATAGCTTCATTAACGCCGTAGCATATCTCGAGCGTATCTTCGAAACACTCGATGAACCTGTAACCGTCAGCGATGTACCGAATGCGAAGCAACTACCGCCTATCCGTGGTAATGTGTCCTTCGACAAGGTTACCTTTGCCTATGACCCAGGTAACAACATTCTCGAGAATCTTACCTTCGATATTAAGGAGGGAGAAAGCATCGCCCTTGTGGGACCGACGGGTGCAGGTAAAACAACCATTGTTAACCTGATCTCGCGCTTCTACAACATTACGGATGGTACAATCTCCATTGATGGACATGACATCTCACAGGTGACGCTGAAATCACTACGTAGCCAAATGGGTATTATGCTCCAGGATAGCTTTATTTTCTCAGGCACGATTCTTGAAAATATTCGTTACGGCCGTCTTGATGCGACAGAAGAAGAAATCATCGCTGCGGCGAAGACCGTATGTGCCGACGATTTCATCCGTGAATTCGAACAAGGCTACCTGACGGAGGTCAACGAGCGTGGTTCGAAGCTGTCACAAGGACAACGTCAGCTGATCTCGTTCGCACGGACACTCTTGGCCGACCCACGAGTTCTTATCCTTGACGAAGCTACCTCGTCGATTGACGCCAAGACCGAGCGACTGCTTCAGCAGGGCCTGAACGAACTGCTTAAGGGACGGACCTCTTTCATTATTGCGCACCGGTTATCTACCGTCAAAAACTGTGACCGCATCATGTATGTCTCCGATAAAGGTATTGCGGAGTGCGGCTCGCACGACGAGCTAATGGCTCTACAAGGCCTATACTACCGGTTATATTCGGCACAGAAGATGGAGATAGAAGCTTAAGTTATTTAGTACAACTGACTAATAAATATTATAAAAGCACTGTCCTTTGAGACAGTGCTTTTATTTACCCAGAGTAAACCCTAATATAAGAAACACAGGTAAATCAGGTTTATAGTGTAAAAGGTAAACTTTAATATTATAATGATAAAATTACACCTCATCAAATGATGTCTTCTTTATTTACTAGGACTAGGAGTGGCACTATGACAGAAGATTTGATGCTTTTACAGGAAAAAGTAACATTGCTTAGATCTGAAGGGAAATACAAGGAGACCATCGAGGCTTGTCAACATCTTCTTGAATGGGGCATGGCAGCAAATGATCATAAATCCGTATTAGTTGCACATCTTCATAAAATTGCTTCTTATTATTGTATTGGCGATATTGAAGAGGCCTTCAACAATATTGGTACTTATATTGAACTTTGTAGTATATACGGTGACGAATTAGATAAGTTGAATTTAAACAATATTTTGTTTTTACTTTATGAATTTAATAAAGATTTCAACAAGGCCAAGGCGACACTCGAAGTAAGTATTGCTTTAGGAAAAAAACTGAATAAATATATCATTATCAGTAATGGATATAGCAATTACAGTCATATATACTGTGCAGAAGAAAACTATGAGGACGCTTTAAAAATGGCTAAAGAAGGACTTGATACCGCTAAATTACTGGAACCTGCAAGTCCAATCTTAGAACTAAGAGTGAAATTAAACATGGCTAAAGCATATATCGGGCTTGAGAATTTCGAAGCTTCCAAGTCACTGATTGATGAAATGATTAACGATCCTATTCTAGATTCATTTATAAGAGAAAAATCCAATTGCTATGATCTACAAGGAAATTGGTACTCCAAACAAACCTTATATAGAGAAGCATTCGAATCTTATACAGTGGCTAAAAATCTTGTGGAGAGCTACAATGACGTCTATTTGTTAAAAGCAATTCAAGCCGAAAGATGCAAATTATGTGACCTCATGAATGATGTCCAGCTTGGATATTTAGTTCAAAAAGAATACATAGCAATTCTGAACCAAATTAGTAATAGAGAGCTTGAGCTTGTTGCTCTAAGACTAAATATAAAGCACAGCATAACGGACATTGAGAAAAAGGCTAATACCGACTATCTGACAGGTCTATTTAATCGGAAATATATTGAGTACACAGCAAATCAATGGTTAGAACAAGCATCTATAACAAACGACAATATAGTATGTATTGCTTTTGATATCGATAATTTCAAATCTATTAATGATACCTATGGTCACCTATTTGGTGATGAAGTCATCCAACACGTGAGTAAATCTTTTTCTAAAAAATTCGGAGAACATGATTTAGTCGGTCGCTATGGTGGAGATGAATTTATTATTATTTTGAAAAACATATCGCTTTCAGATGGAAAAATTAAAGCCGAACAAATAGAAGAATCCTTTAAATCCATTGAAATGATGAAGAACGGTCTCTCCATTTCTATAACAGCCAGTATTGGAGTTTCGGATAACTCAGGTGGATCTGTAGTCACCTTTACAGACTTATTTCAAAAGGCTGATGTAGAACTTTATAAAGCAAAATTACTTGGAAAGAATCAGATTAGTTGCGGGAGTTAGAGCTTGGCAGTCCTCTTAATTTCCGAGATTAATGGTGGTATTGGACGTTCCCAACATGCCCTCACGAACTCGTACTACCAAGCGCACAAAAGCCGCCGTTCCCATATCGGGGACGGCGGCTTTTGTATTTACGTCCAATGATGATGACGAAGGTTTATTCGTAAAGAACGGCTTTAACATCTTCATTGTCGATGTTCGTTTTGTCATACCATACGAAGCCGCTATCGATTGTTGACTTAATCGTTTCCCCTTTAGTTGCAGCTACTGCCGCTTTAACCGTTTCATAGCCGATGCCTACTGGATTTTGGGAGATAGCGCCAGCCATCGTACCATTCTTAATCGCGTCGATTTGTGCCTTACCGGAATCGTAGCCGATAACTGTAACTTTGCCAACCACTTTGGCTTCCGTTACCGCATTAATGATGCCAATCGCGGAGCCCTCATTCGTGCCGAACAGGCCCTTAAGGTTTGGGTGCGCTTGCATAATTGCTTTAGCTACATCGGTCGATTTCAGATGGTCCCCGTCTCCATATTGAATATCGACGATTTTGACATTGGGGTATTTCTCCTCAATACGGTTTTTGAAACCGTCACGACGATCGATGCCCGTGCGGCTCGTTTGGTCATGAGCTATTATTGCAATTTCGCCTTCCCCCCCGATCAGTTCAGCCATTTTGTCAGCAGCGACACCAGCTGCATACGTATTATCCGTTGCTACAGTACTGAGCGGAATATCACTATCTACACCAGAGTCGAACGCGATGACAGGAATACCCGCATCCTTAGCCTTCTTGAGCAGCGGGATCGACGCTTGACTATCGAGTGCTGCAAACCCGAGGGCACTAGGCTTTTTGTCCAGTGCAACTTGTAGCATTTCGAGCTGTTTATCCACTTGGGCTTCAGACTCAGGGCCTTCGAAAGTAATATCGACGTTCAATTCGGCTGCAGCCTTCTCTGCACCAAGCTTAACCGCTTGCCAGAATTGATGTTGGAACCCTTTGGAGATAATAGGAATATACATTTTCTCCTTTGCCGCGTTTCCTTCAGATTTTGGAACAACCGTTGAAGAGGCGTTACCTCCACCCGACTTGCTCGTGCCACATGCACTGATAACCAATACGAGTGCTAATATCCCCATAATCCATATTTTTCTCATGTTCTAATCCCCTTCTGGATAAATTTTAGTTGCTTGTATATATTCCCCTGAGGAGTCTATACCGTTGTTAAGCCTTGCGCCGACGCAAGATATCCGCATAAACAGCTAGCAAGATAACAAATCCGACAACGACCGTCTGCCATTCCTGCGGAACAGACATGATACGTAACCCATTCGTCAGTACGCTCATAATCAGAGCACCAATCACCGTCCCCAAGATCGTTCCCTTGCCGCCACTTAGCGAGGTACCGCCGATAATAACGGCCGCAATAGCTTCCATTTCATATCCCGCACCGAGTGAAGGGTGTGCCGTATTCAGACGGGAAGCCATTAGAATACCGGCAATCCCCGTAAATAGACCCGTAATCGTATAAATGACGATTTTCCAATTACGAACGTTAATACCTGAGAGTCTAGTTGCCTCTTCATTACTGCCGATTGCAAAGTTATAGCGGCCGACAATTGTTCGGGACAATAATACGCTACCTAGAATGGCTAGTATGAAGAAAATTAGGACAGCGTTTGGAATATCAAATCCCGGAATTAAAGCTCCCAACACAGACCCTAAAGAAATATTCATAAACACTTGATTGTCAGTGAAATAAATCGGCTTGGCTCCCGAGATGACTAATGCTAACCCTTTCGCAATCATCATCATCGCAAGTGTCGCGATAAACGGGGGAATTCCCAATCGCGCAATCGTAAATCCGGACAAAAATCCGCATAATGCCCCGGTCAGCAATCCACCAATAATACCAATCGGAACCGGCAATCCCCATACCGTAATAAACATCCCCGTCATAACCGCAGATAACGTCATCACTGTTCCAACCGATAGATCGATCCCGCCCGTTATGATAACAAATGTCGATCCCAAGGCCAGAACACCAGTAACCGCGGTCGAGAGCAATATTCCAATGATATTGGAAAAGTGAAAGAAATTCCCCGAAGCTAATGAAAAAAAGATAACCAACAATATCAAACTTCCGAAGATTAATAGCTGCTGTAATCCTGACTTGATCGCAAACTGCGGTTTCCGATTAGTTACTGTCGCTTCCTTCATTCTTCTCTTCCTTTCTCTGTCTACTTCTACCCTATTCGATCCGTCGCATGTGTCATGATCTGTTCCTGGGTTGCATGCAGATCATTCATCAGTTCCCCCGTGATTCTTCCTTCACACATCACGATAATGCGATGACTAAGCCTTAGAATTTCCGGCAATTCCGAGCTAATCATGATGATCGATTTACCTGAGGCGGCCAAGTTCTCAAGAAGCTTGTAAATCTCACTCTTGGCACCAATATCGATTCCACGAGTTGGCTCATCAAATATCAGAATGTCACAGTCCCGTGTTAACCACTTCCCAATAATCACCTTCTGCTGGTTACCGCCGGATAGATATTTCAGGTTCTGTTTGATGCCTACCGTCTTCACCTTCAACTCCTCAACGATTTGGTTCGACACGTCATTCATACGTTTTCCGTTCATCCAAAAACCGGCACTTGTGAATCGACGGGTAGTTGCCAGCGTTACGTTCGTGGAAACATCCATCTCGAGTAAGCAGCCAAAGTGCTTTCGGTCTTCGGTCAAATACCCGATGCCATGCTTTACGGCCTGATGTGGGCCCTCAATCCGTACTTTGCGACCATGAACATAGATCTCACCTGAATCTATGGGATCTGCCCCAAAAATAGCTCGTGCGACCTCCGTTCTTCCTGCACCGACCAATCCAGCAAACCCGATGATTTCTCCTTCTCGAAGTGAGAAGCTCACGTCATGAAGAACGTTTCTGCGGTTTAAGTTGCGGACCTCGAGTACGATTTTGCTCGTTTCGTCCTTTATCCGGTTCGTCTTATCAGACTGATACAGCTCCCGACCTACCATCATTGAAATAATCTGTTCAATGCTCGAATCGGCCGTCAAGACCGTATCGATGTAGCTTCCATCACGCATGACCGTTATACGGTCGGTTATTCGTTTCAACTCTGACATGCGGTGAGAGATGTATACGATGCCTACACCTTTTTCCCGTAATTGAATGATGATCTTGAACAATTCCTCGATTTCCGCATCGCTGAGGGCTGCCGTCGGTTCGTCCATGATCAGCACCTGAGAATCGTAGGATATCGCTTTGATGATCTCGACCATTTGTTGCTTGGCTACCGTAAGCTTCGAGACGAGCGTAGTTGGATCAATATCTAGATTCATTTGCTTCAGCAAAACAGAGGTTTGTCTATTCATCTCCTTATCATCAAGAAATAGCTTTATGCCTTTCCGGGGTTCTTTGCCGATAAAGATGTTTTGCGCGACCGTTAGATCGGGAGCCAGATTCATCTCCTGATGAATCATGCTAATGCCTTGTTTTTGAGCAGATCTTGTATCAGGAATGCGGACTTCCTTACCCTGATAGAGAATGCGTCCTTCGTCCTTCTGATATACACCCGTTAATACTTTCATCATGGTCGATTTCCCCGCACCGTTCTCCCCAACAAGAGCGTGCACTTCCCCCGCACGTAACCCAAACATGCAATCTTTTAAGACCTGAACACCTGCAAAACTTTTTTCAATCCCGTCCATTTTCACAAGAAATTCATCCATCGACCTTATCTCCCATCTTCTTGTTCATGTTAGTACCGTAAATATACTGGGTTTGATCCAGCACTTACATGTGATTTCTTCTTGTAAGAGTCGAATATTTTTGGAACGTCGAAAAGGCCCATGCGCAAATGCATGGACCTCGTCGTATAAGAGGTTGTTCAAAAAGCCATCTATTGATCACGAAGCATATCGAGAAGCGTCACATACACTATAACCCTATTTCGTCAGTTAATTTTCAACAAAGGGAAACAGTAGCTTCTGATTCTCTTCTACGTACATATTTTCTTTCGTTATGAGCAGTGAGCCCGTATCGATCAGCTTGGAAACACGCTTGCCTTTGACAACTTCCACGGCTGTCTTGATACTGAGATAACCCATCTGAAAGGGTTTCTGGATCACGGTAGCTTTCATTATACCTTCATCCAGAAGCTTGATCTCATTGAAAGAACTATCGAACCCAATCAGCTGCACCTTCCCCTTTAATTCTAGCTCCTGAATCGCTCTTCCCGCACCGACAGTAGTCGGCTCATTCAGGCCGATAATCCCTAACGTATCCGGATGTACTTGTAATATTTCCTTAGCCAATAGATAGGCATTTTGCTCCGATCCTTCGCTATTATATGTCCCAAGCACTTCAATCTCGGGGTAATTCTCTATCACTTCTCGGATACCTTTTTCCCTGTCAATGTGAGAAGCGGCGTCTTTGACATAGCTAATAATTGCTATTTGAGCCGTACCTTTAATTAAATCTTTCATTGCTTCGCCCGCTTCTCTACCTGCGTTGACATTGTCTGTGGCCACGACGCTATCGGCAGCGTCAGATTTAATTCCGGAGTCGACAATAACGAGCTTGATGCCACTCTTCTTTATTTTCTCGGAAATGGGGACGAGCCTTTGGTAATCGGTTGCTGCCAACACAATCACGTCCGGTCGTTTCTCTATCGCATTTTCCACAAGCGAAATTTGTTCATCGACGTCCGTTTCCTTCTCCGTCCCCCATATTTGAACGTTCGCATTGAACTCCTGTGCGGCCTCATGCACGCCATCGATTAACACCTGCCAGAACTCAACTGATGGATCAATCGTTTTAAGAATTACGATAACATCTGTCTTTTTTTTCATAGATAATTCATTATACCCATAGGCAAACACAACCACCGCGATGAGAAGGAGTACACCAACTATGGTTAGCCACTTGCGGATTACCTGCATGTCTCTCGCCCTCCCTAACCTAGCGTGATTTGGGTATACGAATATATACGGTTGTCCCCACGCCTAGAATACTATGGTAGGTCAATCCATATTGCGATCCGTAATATAACTTAATCCGTTCCTGAACATTTCTTACTCCGACTCCTCTTCCACCCTCTGTTACGGCAGTTGGATTGAGCAGTGATTTCAACTTCCCCTCATCCATACCATTGCCGTTATCTTCTACAATCAGAATAATGTCCTTATCCTTCTCTTCCGAGGATATTCGGATAAGACCAGGCCCCTGCTTCATCTTAACCCCATGATAGATTGCATTCTCTACAAGGGGCTGCAAGATGAGTTTGATCATTCGATATTCCAGTACCAACTCAGATATTTCGATCTGATAATCCAGTTTATTTTTATATCGCATCTTTTGAATCATCAAATAATTCGTAATATGTTCGATTTCAGTACGAATTGCAACCAACTCTTCGCCCTTACTGATCGATGAACGAAACAGCTTGGCAAGCGCCGAGGTCATCAACACAACTTCCCGCGATTTGTTGCTCTCAGCCATCCACACAATGGAATCTAGCGTGTTATACAGAAAATGAGGGTTGATTTGGGCCTGCAGGGCGGAGATCTCACTTTTACGCTTCAGTTCTTGATCCAAGACCGTTTGAGTCATTAACTCTTTAATTTTCCCGACCATCATATTGAATGCTCTTGCAAGCATGTAGAGCTCAACGGTCTGTGGAACCGGCACATGGATGTCGAAGTTACCCTTCTCCACTTCCTTCATATACCCCTGTAATCGTTTGATAGGTTGGCTTACACGCTTCGATAAGAATAGAGAAATAAAAATAGCGATGATAATGCAGACGGCCCCCAATAAAACGATAGATAGTAATACTTCACTCTGATTATCAACCAACTCATCCACGTAAGAGACTCCGACAATTTTCCACCCAAATTCGGATTCTTGGACCGTATACATTCGTCGATCACTGCCTTGATCGCTTATGAATGTTCCGTTCTTGACCTCAAGCACCTTATCGATCATCTCGGATTTTAAATTGCTATAAACCAATTGCTGCTGGGGGTGATAGACGATTCTGCCTTCGGAATCAATGATGAATAAATAACCCCTTTGCCCGAGACGAATATCCTTAAACATGTCATTCATGACGCTAAAATTTAAATCTACTAAAAATATCCCCAGCTTTTTCGTTCCGTCCTTACTAACCAGTTCCCGGCTTAGTGAGACAACCCAAGGATACTGATCTTTAAAAATAGGTTGCACGTGGGAGGAAGAAATTACGCTACGCCCACTAGACTTCTGCGCATTGGTATACCAATCCATACTTGTAATATCAACGTAAGGATTTAACTCTAGTTCTTTGCGGCCGGACACGAACTGTCCTCCATACCCGAATATGTTGGCGGATCTAATATCCGTTCGGGATGCAAGCATGGCTCCGAGCATGTCTGAGATTGTTTCCTTATAGTCCTTCTCTTCTTTTAAGCTATTAAATCGATTTGAAGACAAATAAGCTTGGACAGCATAGTTGCCGGCAACAACATTGGACATGTACTTCATCCCGTTTATGTAGGATTTAATATTATTATTTACCTGCTTCACAAGTTCCGTCGTGTAAGTCTGCGCCGTGGACTTAACTGCATCCTTAGCCAAATAATAAAAAGTAACACTCATAATGATGATTGTCATCATGATGAGAGAAATTGAGGCTAGCACCATATGTGTCTGAATACTAGGTAATCGCGAATAACTCCTCACCCGTATCACACTTTCCTTGTCATTTTTTGGCGATAATCCGTTGGCGTTTCTCCCGTGTGTTTCTTAAACGCACCGCTGAAATAATGTGGATCGTTGTACCCAACCGCATACGCAATCTCGTAACTCTTCATGGAAGATACATTCAATAATTCTTTCGCTTTTTCCATGCGCAGATGGGTTACGAACTCTATGAATGTTGTGCCATTGGTTTGCTTGAATAGACTGCTAAAGTAACTTGAGCTCATGGATACGTGATGGCATACCGACTTTAGCGATAAATTCGGATCCATATACTCCTGCTTCACATATTCTATCGCTTTCGCGACCAAAGCCATGCTTTGACGCTCCCGCATATTTTTGATGATTGCTACCACTTTCGCGCAAAGATCCTTCATCCTCAGTTCAACTTCATCCAACACGGCAAACCGAGTAATTTCATGAATCGGAGTTTGGGTATCACCGAATACTTGCGTATTGTCAATGCCCATCGCATAAAGTGTATGCATAATCGTCAATAAGATTCTTTGGAGATACATCTGACAAATATCCAGCGGATATACATGCTCCCGGAACGTAATGAATAGTTGCTCGATCCACTCATCCATCTCTTCAGTAGTTCCCGTTTTCAATTTGGTTATTAACTCATTTTCCCAATCAACGATTGATATCAATTCCGCGCGCTTCCGTTGCTCCATATCCGAGATATAAATAATTCGATTGGTACCGATCACAAAGCGATAATCGAGAGCTGATAAAGCGGAGTGATGAAAACGCGGCACTTTGTCAGCTAGATTGCAGACATGCCCGATGCCTATCGAGAGCTTCACAGGTAAATAATTTGTAATTGCGCTATGAATTTCATCGGCAACCTGGGTGGATTGATCGTACAATTCTTCCGCATGATCGCCAGATATTAATATAAGTACACGATTTTCTCGATCCCTGAAAATAAGTATCCCCGAACGGTTAGCAATCACCTCCTGGGCGATGTTGTATATGGCAAAACGAATAAGCTCCTCATCATACAGGGTTGAAGGCAAGCTTAATTCAAACTCGTCCACATCTATAGCCAGTTCAATCACAAACGATCCGTTCCATTCAATATGAAAATAGCTGAAGCCTTCTCTCATCTGTTTTCCAGTCATTGGGGAAGTCGCCAATCGTTCTAGAAAACGTTCTTTCAGTAGAGGCAAACTCTCCATCAATTGACGCTTCAAATGCTCATAGTCTTGTATCTGGCTTTGTTCGAGGTCCATCTCATGACGCAATTTACGTATAACTGTTTCAAGTTCCGCTGCCGTAATCGGTTTTAAAATATAGTCGACGGCTTGCAATTTTAAAGCCTGCTGTGCAAAATCGAAATCATCGTACCCCGTAAGAATGATCACCTTTATCTGCGGATAACGTGTGGAGAGTTCACTCGTCAATTCGATGCCATTCATGAACGGCATGCCGATATCGGTCAACACAACATCGGGCGTATGGTGGTTTATAAAATCAAGCGCTTCTATACCATCCTCACAACCACCGATGCATTCAAATCCAAGCTTTTCCCAGTCCATCTGATCCTGTATCGCCTCTCGAACCAATGCTTCGTCGTCGACAATTAACAGTTTGTACATGAGATCCCCACCTTGTTGCCTAGGATTTTGAAATATATGACATTGATCACCTTCCAATAATTTATCAAATATATGAAAACGCTGTCAATCTTACATAACCTTCCTTATCTTTACTGCAATAAATGGGTAGATGAACTCACCCCATCATCCGATCTAGCCATTCAATAACCAACTGATTAAACAAATCCCCTTGCTCAATTTGTAGATTATGACCAGCCTTATCTAGTACCACGAAGGATGCTCTAGGATAGTTCTCTAATAAAGCAAACTGATCTTTATAACCAACTTCTGTATCTTGTCTGCCCACCAAGATTAGACTGGGTTGTTCAAATGGTGTGTCTAATTTATCGATGTCATATGAGAAGGCACCTTCTAATACATTGTCTAAAAAATAATCATCTTTATTAGATAACTCATCATAAATATCCACTTTAAACCTTTCCCAGGTCTTTTCATTAAGAACAACAGACAAATACTCAAAGCTCGATCGTTCATGCTCATTTAAACTTTCAAGGAATAATTCATCTTTCTCCATGACTGTAAGAGGTTCGACTTGCCCCTGCCTATGACCTGGATATATAAGTGGACATATTAATAATAAGCCAAGTATTTGTGGACTTCTTTCTTTGATTAAAGCTCTTGCTAGATATCCTCCATAAGACTCACCAACCAGTAAAAATTGTTGATCTGGTATAACCTTATCAATAAAAGCTAAGATGACATCCAGTATATCATCCGATCTTTTTACTGAATTACCGGGCTTGGATTGACCCATTCCTGGTAGATCAATATAAATTCGCTTGAAATTTTGCATAACGTCTTTAAAAATCGGTTCCATACAACCGGACATGATATGATGATTGACTCCCCATCCATGAATCATTAAGATGGGGATCCCTTCTCCATAGATCTCATAATACAAATCAGTATCTAACAATTTAAGCGTATTTTTAATCTCTTTATTCATAAAATTCCCTCCTGATATTATAAATTCCAACAATTTCAAAACAGCGTTAAACTTACGAATGTACGTTCTTGTGATGCTATGTTAACACACTAATATAATTGTTTAAATATGGGAATTGCAAGATTCTATGATTATCATTTTGAAAAAAAATAAACTAGCGGGAATATAACCCTCTAGTTTATTGGAATTGTGAATCAATTTAACGGTATTGAATAAAACAAACGATATCCATTGCTATTGGTATACCAGACAATTTTGTCGCCGCTAATGATGGGATTGCATTCAGATAATACAAAATCCTTGGTCTGAATGTCGCCGATGGCCTTCCCATTCCCATCAATCAGAACATATTTCAGGTCACCAGGATGATCGTCTTTATCAAATTCCTGCCACAGCACCATCATCTTGTTGTCCGATATTTTTACCAATTTAGGGATGGAAGCGATCAGGTTCGTGCCTACATATTTAGCCAAGGTGATATGATTTGCTGTAGTGCTTGTCTTTGGCAAAACACTAAGAATGATATCCCTTTGATCTTTCTCCAAACCAACCATCTCATAAGACGTATACTCTTTGACAAGCGAATGGTCAATGGTATTCATTGCGACAATATAGTTGGCTGCAGACATTTCAAACCCGCCTATAGAAACTCCCGTGGTGTTCGCTCCGATTTTACCAGGGATATCAAACAAGTCTACCTCGCTATAGCTGGTTCCGTTTCCTTTATTCAGCACAATCGAACGGGGATAGGCATCACCATGATCAACAAGAACATGAGTAATTCCATCAAACAATACATACTGATCAAAGGAATGACTGACATGATTTTCTTGGAACCTTCCCATATCATTGGATACGGTCATGCTTTTGGTATTTACGATAATTGTGAGCTGAGATTGATGATTTAAATTATCCTCCGTCGTATATCTTGTACGTGAAGTGTGAAATACAAGCGTATCCCCAGCTTCAGCCATCCTACCTGCGCCTGCATCAAAAGGCTCTACTGTATAACTCTCCCCACCCTTTATGGAGACACTATCGATTCTATTAAAACTTTTATCATACCGGACGATGCGAATTACTTCTTTGCTATCATTCTCTTCACGGTTGTCTTGTCCAAAAGCAATATAGTTATACTTCTCACCGCTGTAGAAACCGCCAAACAGAGGAAGTTCATAGGGTATGCCCTTGTTTCCACTTAGTTCATACTTTTCATTATATGTTTCAATCGTAACACCCTCATTCGCCTCAACAACATTTACAGTCCCATCATTATTATTCACAAGATATGAGGCAACCGTACTTTTCCATCTAGGAAAATAAGGAGATTCTGCGTTATTCTTGGCTTCAAAAGCCGTCTTAACACGGTAAGCATGATCTGGGGTTTTGGAGAACAGTGATATTCGATTGGACTCATTATCATAATCGATATCAAAGGGGATCTTAACCGCCAAATCTCTTAATTGAAAATAATTGTTTCCATCAATATTGTATGCCGTAATCAGCTGCACCTGCCCATTCACTAGAACTTTTGAGGTTGAGAGCTTGGCTGAATAGTTTCTATTGCGACTATAATAGTTGGTGCCATCTGTTTCTTCAGGAGTATATGCTTGCCCTGTTAGGATCTCTATAGCATTGTTTTCTTTATTCCAAGATATGTCGAACTGACTCGAAGTTCCTGAGAAATACTCCGCTAAATCACGCAACCTAAAATAATTGTTGTTCGAAATATTGAATCCATTAAGACTTCTCTGTTCTCCATTAAAATATGTACTACTCTCTGTCACCTTAGCATTCACAGTATTACTCGCATAGGTTGTAGAGCCTAATACCGGTGTAATCAGTAATAAAATAAGTAGTAAACTAAACATCTTTTTCATTCATCGTTGCCCCCATCTAGTGTTAGTAACGAAAAAACTCTTCCGTTTCATCTATTTCTCCTTATATTTATCGGTAATTTAACTTGCTTCCTTAATTTTAATGGCTCAAAATCCTTCGAACAGCGATAGCGAAATTCGACAACATTCGTCTTTTGCTATAGACATATCATTTTTTGCGGATTATAATAACAGACGTTACTTTAAAAAGCGAACATTAAATCGATTTTATCTAATGAACATATGCGTTTATCTCGAATCGCTGCAATAAAAGCGACGGGGTACCTGGTATGTACAGGATCATTGGATAAAAACGATGCAAACGTTCATTCCATTTAGGATATTGAAAAAACAAAAAATACGAGGTGTGCATCTAAGTGAAAACACAAGCAGACAAGCAAGATAACACTCAAGTGAAGCCACAGCAATTAACTGTCTTACCCGACGAAAAAATTTCATTCGGCAAATCCACGATCCTAGGTTTACAACATGTATTAGCCATGGACGTTTATGTCGTTCCTTTCCTAATTGCGATGTTAATCGGATTAGGATCCAATGAATCTAGTGCTTTGATTCAATCTACTTTTATTGCGGCTGGGCTTGCCACGATTGTACAAACTTATTTCTGCATGAAACTGCCCATGGCCCAAGGTCCTTCCTATGTTCCACTTGGTGCGATCATTACAATCTATGCTGCTAGTGGCGGCGGGGAATTAGGATGGAGCTCCGTATTAGGTGCCAGCTTAATCGGTGCGATCCTAGTCATTATTCTGGGCTATACGGGTGTTTTCAATAAAATAGTTAAAAGCTTTATCCCACCTATTGTAGGCGGTACGATTATATTCATTGTGGGTCTTTCCTTATTACCTGTTGCTATAAGAGACAATATTTATGGTGCTGCTGATGCAACGATCAATCAAAACGTGTTATTAGCTCTTATTTCGGGTGCTGTACTTATTCTGTTCGTCATCCTGGGTTCTTTGTTCCGTACAAAAGGATCTATCTTCCGAATCACATCCGTAATGATTGCATTAATTGTTGGATGTATTTCTGCTAATATTATGGGCGTCTTAGATTTTTCGGCTGTTCAAAATGCGAAGTGGTTCAGTATGCCGCGGATTCCTTTTAAAGATTTTGGTTTTTCTTTCGACTTTTCTGCTATTATCACCATGGTCATTATTTATCTCGTATTGTTAGCTGAAACAACCGGGACATGGTTTGCTATCAGCAACGTAATCGAAAAACCGCTAACGGATAAAAATCTTAATCAGGGCGTTATTGGAGAAGGGATAAGCTGCCTTATTGCTGCTCTACTCGGTTCAACTCCGGTTACAGGCTATTCCACAAATGCAGGTATTATATCCATCACAGGTGTTGCGAGTCGCCGAGTCTTTCTTGCTGTAGGAGGATGGTTTGTCCTCTTCGGTTGTTCGGGTAAATTAGCCGCTTTAATATCTTCGATTCCAACAGCAGTCATCGGTGGTGTATTCGCCATCGTCTGCGGGATCATCTCGATTAACGGTATCCAGGTGATGAAGAAAGAACAAATAGGCGAAAAAGAAATGTATATTATTGCGATACCGATGATTTTAACGTTGGCGTTAGTGCTCATTCCTAAAGATTTCTTATATTCATTGCCAACTTTCGTCCAATATTTATTAGGTTCGCCAATTCTAGCTGCTTCGTTGGCTGCAATCTTATTGTATAAATTATTGCCAAGTGCAAAATAAGTTGTAAAATCAAACAGACCCCAAAGGATATGATTATATCCTTTGGGGTCTTCCATGTTATTAAGCATGATGCATCTAAGTTCACTCGTGTTTCTGATTCATGGACATTTCTTCTGATAAGACTACACTTACTCCTCGGCACAAAATTTACTCAGCAACTGAATTACCTGCTCCTTGCTCATTGGAGCACCATGCCCAGGAATATACGTAGTAAATGAAGTGCCTTCTAGGAAGGCAATATATTCTTTCATTTTTATGGGATCCATCTTACCTTCTCCATGATAGTAATCACCACTGTGTGCATCACCTGCAAATAGAATGCCCGCTTCTTGCACATAGACAATGCAAGAATCTTCCTCATGCGGCCCACCAACCTTCATCATTTGGCAAGTAGTCCACCCTAAGTCCAACGTTAAGGTATTTTCAAAGATAATAGTTCCAGTAGTAACCGAAATTTCCTCAAAGCTATCATATTCTTCCTTCATACATTGATAGGCAAATTCTATTTCTTCTTTTGTCTCTATACGCTTAAGCACAGATTCTTCATCCCAGCTCCAGCTTTTCAATTGCTGTAGCTTGTCATTCGTTAATGAAGATACTATCGTGTCTCCAGCAAATGCATGCATACCAAAGGTATGGTCCCAGTGCCAATGCGTGATCAAAGCATATTTGGGACGTGGTAGATCATGATCATCCAAGCACTTTATAAATGTATCAAAATGCGCTTTTGAATTGCCACAATCAATCATAATTGAAAAGTTCTCACCTAGAACATATCCCAAAACAGGTCTGTCTGTTTCTCTAACATGTTCTAAATAATAAATAGAGTCATTTATTTTTTTCAGTTCCATCCTATTGGCTCCTCTCCTTTATGGATACAAGCTAAAGATGCGCTCTATGGGGGAGATGATTACTTATTTATAATGGATGAAGCAGGTCCCATTAAGCAAGAGAGAGTTTAGTTATATTCATAATGTACTGCGCCTTAATTCATAAAAATATTGGACAATAGGATGCTTTAACTTCATCTTCTCGCTCATGTTTAAAATTCGCTTTTTCCCAACCCGTCTGTCCACTAAAGCAAGAATATTCAATAAGATATCATCGCTCTCTATGCTTTCCTCTATAGAAATAGATAAAAACTTATTGGCTACAACGATAAAATTTGATTTACTTAATGACGTCTGTGCTGACAAAAGCTCCTTTGCCACTACTGATGTTTTTCTGCTTCTTGCAATTACGATTAGACGATCCTCCGGGATGATCCCCTTACTATCTGTTCTAACCGCTTCAATGTCTTCATGGCTGATTGGAATTTGGAGATCTGAATCATTCTTAATCTCCTGCTCCGTCTGATACCATCTAATTGAGCTAGTTCTATCATTCATATTGAGTATGTTCTTTTTATCTACCGAAATATAGCAGCTCCCTGATTTATCAGGTAAATAACGGTAACTGCTTGCGCGATATTCAACCCTACCGTATAACGCAGGACAGAGAAAACTCTCCAGTTGTTGCTTTAATTTGCTCCAGGACATGTATCCTCCAACAAGACGATCTCTTCCCCTCGTTCTTGTCTTATTTTAATATTTTCTTTCCCCCAAGAACACATAACGTCCACGATCTTATTGGCTGTAACGCCATATTCCGTGAGGCTATATTCGACTTTTGGCGGCATCTGCTGGTAAACGAATCTTTTGACAAGCCCATCACGCTCAAGTTCACGTAGCTGCTGGATCAGAACCTTTTGTGATATGCCCTGAATATTGCGCTGTAATTCGCTTGTTCTTTTGGTACCGGACATCAATAAGCAGATGATCAGAGATTTCCACTTTCCGCCGATGATTTCTAGTGTTGCCTCTATCCCTAGATTATATTGTTTCATAGAATAACACCTCGTTCATGCTGATCAATTTAAGCTTACTCAAAACTTCATTCTTGCATATATTTTTTTCTGAGTCCAGTACACACTTCGAAGTAACCATCTTACTTTATTGTGTGTATTTTCTTTTTTTACAACCTGCAAGATAATAATAATATTCATAAAAATAAGGCAAAGCATTCTGAAGAAATACGCTTAATCTAGGCCTGAGAATGGAGATTCATCATGAAAACACTGGTGATTTTGGCGCATCCCAATCTTGAAAATTCGAGAGTCAACCAGCGATGGAAAGAAGAACTGCTGTTATATCCAAACGATATTACCATTCATGAGATTTATAAAGAGTATCCTGACTGGCATATTGATGTTCCTAGGGAGCAAAATCTAATGGAAGCCTATGACCATGTGATCTTTCAATTCCCGTTGTATTGGTACAGTTATCCGCCGCTATTGAAAAAATGGTTTGACGATGTGTTAGCTTACGGATGGGCTTATGGATCAAACGGTGACAAGCTTAACGGGAAAAAGCTAGGGCTTGCCCTATCCATCGGCGATAAAAGAGAAAATTATCAGCCAGAGGGCTCTGTTTCTTTTACCATAGACGAAGTAATTACGCCATTTAAGGCGAGTGCAAAACATGTAGGTGCAGAAGCACTACCTTACTTTGCTGTCTTCGGAGCTTCATTTCAAGCCAGCGATGAAGAAATTAATAATAGCGCAAAAGAATATATCAGCTATATCTTTAAGCACCAACAACAACTAAGTTCTTCCTATTCATAGCACTTAATATAAATACGAAATGGGCTATCCTAAGTTTTACCAAAACTTTCGGAATAGCCCATAATGTTTCTATCAACAAAGCTCAACGTCCAACGCGGTCAACCAAAACTATAACGTCTCTGTACTAAGCGTAAACCCTTCAATCACGGCATCTTCGTCAACTTCAATCAGGATGCATCGTCTTCCTTGGTAATTCACCTGCTTCACATACTTTAAATCCTGTGGGCTGACCGAAATCGTGGCTACCTTTGTATCGATCTTAATTGATTTTGAAGTGAATTTTGGCATGACGCTGCTCGCCTTCATTTCATAGTTCTTATCGTCGACGATCATTTGGAATGCCCGTTCAACTTTTTCCGTCGTCACGTCCTCTACACCACTTACGGTCAGCACGCGTTCCACATCTCTATAATCCAGCTTTGGAGGTTCTTCCGCATCTTCGTTGGATTCAATGACCTGCTGGATTTCCTCGTACACCTGTGCGAGCGTGGTTGCACCCAGCTGTTCGCCCGCCACTTCCTTCACGATCTCTTCAAACACAGCTCTCTCTTCCCGTGCTGTCATGGATCTCTCTGCATTCAAGACCTGCTCAACGAAATGTTGATTCGGTTCATTTGCTTTCCCCGTACAATATAGAATGCGATTCACATCGGAATAGTTGTCTGTCACACTCGGGTAAAAGAAGCCTTGTTCTGGCGAACTCAACTTGATAATCGGATCTACAATGACATTGTACTTAAATTCCCTCTCCACATAATCGAACAAGAGAGAATTCCGTGGCTTCTCCGTGGAATTCACGCTACACAGAATGAATGGATGCGCGAACATTTCGTCCTTCTCGCTCTCTTCGGCTTCATCGTTCCTAGCTTTAGTCGGTCGGAAATATTGTCCACGAACGAACGTGACCACAGTATCCCGTTCATACTTGGTATCCACCATCATTTTCTCCACCAATAGCAACATCAGGTCCTGCCATTCATCAGGATCACCTGTCACCAGAGCTTGGTGAAGCAATACCTGCGATGGATCCTCCGCTTCCTCCAGAAACTTCAATTCGAACAATTTTTGATCAAGTTCACCGGTGAGCAATTTTTTGAAATTGCCCATATACAGCTCCTGCTTCTCTCTGTCCACCAGGTCAAACAGCTGACGCTCCCAATGATAAATCTCGTTGCTTTCCTTCATAATATACACGTTGAGAATGTCGGAAATATTCAGCAAATCGTGATCCAGCTTAAATTGCTTCCGTATATGCGCGAGTTCTTTCTTTATCATGATCCGTTAGACAACTCCTACGAAGTTATTTGGCCTACTCAGTATAAACGATATAAAAGCCCTTCGCTAGAAGGGCTTTTATACTACTTCTCTTTTACTTTGTCAGGTTCAATGCTCGGTACATCATGGCGACAAACTCTGCACGTGTCACAGGCTCATTTGGCTTAAATTTACCTTTATCACCTAATACAATCTCTAGATCTGCCAGTGCAGCGATATAATTATAACTCCAATGCGCCATTGGTACGTCTTGGAAGGTACTTGTTCCACCTGGCTTTATCTTAAGGGCATGTGCTACAGTTTTTGCCATTTGTGCACGTGTCACAGGTTCATTTGAATTAAATCTACCATTTGCTCCATCTACAATTCCTGCTTGTTGCAGTGACGTAATGGCTTCATAGTACGGATGGCTTGACGATACATCAGAAAAAATTACCGCTTCACGTGTAGGCTCTAACTCGAAAGCACGCATGAATATCAAGGCCATATGTTGGCGCTGGATGGATTGATTTGGATGAAAAGATCCGTCTGGATACCCCGTAATAATCCCTCGACTAGATAATTCCTCAATCATTCCTTTTGCCCAATGTCCCGAAATGTCATCGAAACTTACAACTGGAAGCTCTGTTCCGTCTGGGGTTGACTCTTGACCCGGCTTCAGATCTGGGGAAGTGTTTACAATCCATTTCGCATACAACTTTATATTTTTTGTCACACGATCCGTTAGAAGATCCCACTTCTTTGTCAACGCAACATCTTTATACCAGCCTTCAAATGTAAATCCTTCCTTGGTAGGTGTTGGTAGCTCTGCTAGCCTTGAATTATTCTCTACAGATAGATTGACTATAACGTACCCGCCATTAGTTTCAAAATATACCGTTGAATTCTGTGGTGTTGTTGGAATATAGCCTCCTCCTCCACTACCACTACTCCCAGAGGAACTATTACCAATCCACTTCGCATACAATGTCGTGTTCGCTGTGACCAGATCTTTTGTGAAGATCCATTGGTTTGTTAGTGTTAACTCTTTATACCAACCACCAAATGTATAACCTGATTTCGTTGGTGCACTCGGCTCAGTTGCCGTTTCGTTGAATGATTTATTCTGAGTCGCTACGACACTTCCTCCATTTGATTCAAAAGTCACTGTATAATGATTAGCATCCCACATTGCATACAAAGTGACATTGGCTGCGCTTATATTGAATGCCTCATTCGCTGCATAGCTTGTCCCATTTCCATCTGCTTCGGTATTCCAACCCTTAAATGTATACCCAGTTCTCACTAGATTTCCAGTATTATTAGCTACGGTTACACCATCACCAGTCTCATAGGTTTGACTATCTATGGGTACGATTCCTCCAGTAGCTCCATTTCCGTCGTAATTTACTCTATATTTAAAGATGCTGAATGTAATTGTAGTCGAGTTACCTGCGGCATCCGTAACAACAAGTATATAGGACCCTTCATCGTCCACAGGCGAGCCATTTATAAAGGATTTGCCGTTCAATGTTGCGGTACCTTCATCAAAAGTAATTGTTCGTGAGGAATTATAGCTCTCTCCATCTGCAACACCTGTGACGATCGGAGCTGTCATATCTAGAATAATACTATCTTGAGCTGATCCAATATTGTCCACATGGTCGATAAATCTCACATAGACCGTCTTGTTACCATCTCCTACTGATAACGTATAACTTTTAGTTGAACTAAAAGCTTCTACAGCCGTCCAAGTACGATCGTCACTTGAAAATTGTACCCCTACCACATCTGTCACGCCACTATCTAAGGATAGATTAAGCGTTACATCACGATTCGTTGTATACGCGTTCCCATTATTAATAACAACAGATCCTGTTGGCGCTACCGTATCCAGCGTTATGATTCTTTGATACTCCGGTGATTCATTCCCAGCACCATCAACAAGCTTAAAGAACAATACTTTATCTCCGTTAGTAGCTCCTACAGCTAGCATAAAGCTTGGTACATAAGGCATCTGTGTAAATGGATTTCCATTAACCGAATATTGGATATGTGTAAGATCATTTACACCAACAGCTGGCGTTATTGAAACAGATACAGCTGTATTATTCGTATATTGGTTGCCTAGATTTACAATTACCGTTCCTGTCGGAGGCGTCTTATCTATTCGGAATTGGATCGTCTCTGTTTTGCTGCCTGCTGTAACTCTTAGCGTGTATGAGCCTTCAGCAGTTACTCGTGTTCCACTTGTAAATGGATTTCCATTCAAAGTTGCTGTACCAACATTAAATTGCGGCGTTACATTCGTGTTGTATAGACCTCCATCTGTAACACCCGTTATTTCAATGTTAGCAATTTCAGAATACGTAATAATTAAATACGGACCCAGACTGCCGTCATACATATGATTTTCAGTCATCTGTATATAATGATCAGAATATGGTATTCCTGCTTGAGCTGCTTCCTGAGCTGTCATTCCTGAAAGGATAAAGGTTGCTCTAGGATCAGCTTTCGTGAATTCTCCTGATATATAGCTAGTAAAACCAAAAGGAGCTAGTGTAGGTTTAAGTTGGGCGACACTATTAGCTAATAATCTTGTTTGTGTAGACCCTGAAGTTGGAGCTGGTGGCGACGTTATTGCGCTATCCTGTATCCAGCTATGATTTGTGCTTGTAGAAACTTTCAATGAGAAATCAGTTATCCCTTGAAAAGTACCGCCTGTTACAGGGAGATAAAGATTTGCAGTTTCAAACTCGTATCCTTCAGGAGTTGGTGGCAAATTAAATTTAAGTAATACTTGAACCTCTAAAGGCACACCTAATGTTCCCTTATAGCCTACATCAAGATACCCGAGGTTTCCGACCTCATAAATCTTATCAGCATTAATACCCTCATAAACGATTGTTGTATCCTCTGTTGCATAAATAGCCTCATAGATTGTTGTATCCTCTATTGCATAAAAACCTGTAGTAATATTGGCCGAAGCTACACTTTGATTAATAAAAAATACGATGAATGCCATACAAACTATTACAGCTAGCAAACTTGTAGTCGAGACAATTCTCTTCCTCACCACGCACACTTCCTTCCATTATTATGTAATTATCATCAAGCGGTTACTCATTTACACTACCACAGTCATAATTGAAGGTACCTCCACTCCATCTCCCCAATGAAAAAGAGAAAAGCTTAAGCTTTCCTCTCACAAAATTCTCATCACTTTTGGAGATCCTGGCTTTGATGTTTCTAGCTATGACTCGATGTCTAATGAACCTCCAAGACTCACGTTTAGCATACGTAAGATCATAAGTAATGCTTCTGATCTTGTTGCCTTTGCATTCGGGTTAAACGTACCATCCGCCGCGCCCTTAACGATACCGATACCCGATAATCCATTAATCGCATCTTCTGCCCAACTGCCGGAAATATCATTGAACTTCGTCGAATTAGACGTAGATGTTGTGTTGATTACTTTTGACAGCATAGCCACGATCTCTGCTCTTGAAATGGTTTGATTAGGTTTAAATGAGCCATCTGAGTAACCGTTAATGATACCATTGGCTTTCAATGCAGCACTTGCATCGGCCGCCCAGTGATCTTTGGTATCGTTAAAGTTTGAATGAGCTGTGGGCGTTAGACCCAGTGCTTTTACTAATATAGTTACAAATTCTGCTCTAGATATCGTATCGTTCGCATGAAATGAACCGTCTGCATACCCGTTAATGATCCCAAGTCTAGCCGCCAACTGAATTGCTTTAGCTGCTCCAGTATTCTCAGGTATATCCTTGAAGGTTGCAGAAGTTATAGCTTTTGACTTGTCTAAGTAAGAATTGATTAATTCGATGTCTACTGTCCCGTTGTAGAACGACTTAGGAGTAATATTGGGTGTCAGTGTCGGCTTTGTCGTTGGGGTAGGCTGTGTAACTGCAGTCGAATTACCGCTCGGAGAAGGAGTAACCACTGGTGATGGTGTCACTGTTGGTGTTACTGGCGGCGTTACCGGTGGTGTCACTGGTGGTACACTTGAGGTTATGATTGTGCTTGTTATGCCAACACTTTCAATATCAGCTTTATTGATTGCCTTGAATACGAAGGTGTATGACGTACTGGGCTTAAGTCCTTGTACGTTATATGCTCCTGAAGTTACAGAAGCGACCAAATTTCCATTTATGTATACGTTAACTGCTGCGAAGTCGGGTTCAGTCGGTAATGTAAACGTAAAACTAGCAGTTGTTGTTGTATGATTCTCTACCAAATTCGTTATGTCTGCAGGTAATGCCAGACGTGTAGCATGAATGGAGTAATGTTTAGTTGTTGTTCCATCCTCAGCGACTACCTTAATATCGATGGCATTGTTACCAACTACAAGAGCAGATGGTTTAGCTGCATCACCCCTAGTTACAACAACGTTGTCTACATAGACCGTTGCATTACTATCACTCGCAGTGGGAGTAACAAGAATACTATTAACATTGTTAGCAACAGTCATAGAATAATCGAAAGTATCCGCTTTGAACACTGGATCAAGAGTGCCCACAGAAGTAGTTAAGTTACTTAAATCTGCATTCTTCAAACCTGCTCTAATCACGGTTAAAACGTAATTACTTGCTGTACCATCCTCAGCAGTTATAACGATGTTAATCTTGTTTGCTCCAACTACTAGGTTTATGTCGTTGGATTCCTCCACATCAAGATATCTTGGCAAAAATGGTTGTCCTGGGTTTGGCGGAATTGCTGGATGTTCTGGAGTTGCTGGTATATCTGGTGTTGCTGGTATCCCTATAAATGGTGGAATATATTCTTGGCCCGGGCTATAGTACACATATAGATTCTGCTCGTTTACCTTCACAGTAGCGTATGGATTAACGATAACGGGTTTAATCTTTATATAGTTCGTCTCATTCGGAACGTTATAAGTAAAATTTAATTGCGTAGAATCAAAGTCCTCGATATATTGTCTATTTAATGAAATGTTTTCTAGCTCTGTATTAGCTACTGCTTGGGCAGTCGGAGGTATAAGAGAGAATAGTACGGCCATTACTGTCATTAACACGATAAATCTTCGGAGCCGATTTCTAAGCGATAAAGCTGATCTTGAACTAATCATTTTACACTCTCCTGTTTTGTTTCGTAGTTTCATAGTTTCATTGCATATTGAAAATCATGCCCTTTAGATCAAATAGAAGTATATTCTCTGTTGTAGTCACCTCCAATGAATCCATTTATATTGTCACTGCTACTCATCCAGAATTGAATAATAATGCAAACATACCACTCCTATCTTTTTCCTTTCAAGCAACTAAAGTTGTTGTTTTTGGGCAAACAAAAAAACGAAACCCGCAATAATCGAGTTTCGTTCAATTTATTAAGATTCCAGCAGATCCATATTCAACTTATAATCGTCCAGCCGCTTTCACCTTTACCAGTAAAGCATTACCCGGCAAATATGCAATTGGAATGTCCTCAGATAATACGATCTGTACAGTATCACGATCTGCACCAGCAAGAACGGCTTGTTCTATCGCATGGTTACGAGCATCTTCTTTCGCTTGATCGTATGTCATTTCATCTAACGAATAGATCCGCTCTGTCTCTCCGCTAACCTCACCTAACGCTGCACCAATCGCATTCGCCGCATCGTAGTGATCCGGTCTGACGATCCGTGCTACACCTTCAAGGTTATCAGCGACAAGGATACTTCCGCCCCCAACCAAAATGACGTCAACCGCATCCGCGCTTGTCTTCATACGATCAATTGCATCCTCAATATCCCGCGTAATGATCTCATCTGCTCTACGGCAGATCGATTCATCAAGCCCTTCCATCTTCGCATCATTCCACTCATATCGTCCAAGCTTAACAGCCACATCCGTTGCCGTGAGTGTATCGCCGCCAAAGATACGACCGCGCTTCAACAGCTCATACCCTACGCTGTCAGGACCAACTGTTACCTGGTCCTGCGCTACATCCGATCGAACGATCGTCCCACCGCCAATGCCGATCGATAAAATATCTGGCATACGGAAGTTGGTCCGAATCCCACCAATCTCCACGGCAGCAGATGATTGACGAGGGAAGCCTTGCGAGAGAACACCGATATCTGTCGTCGTACCGCCAATATCAACAACGAGCGCATCATCAAGACCTGATAAGTGCGCTGCACCACGAATGGAGTTCGTTGGTCCGCAAGCAATCGTCAGAATAGGATAACGAAGCGCATATTCACTGTACATCAGCGTTCCATCGTTCTGACAGATATAGACACTTGCACTTATTCCAAAGCCTTGAAGCGCTTCTTCGAAACCTTTTACTACACCTGCGATGACGTTAAGTAACGCACCATTCAACATCGAAGCATTCTCACGCTCCAGCAGTCCAATACTTCCAATCTCATGCGACAACGTTACAGGCATATCCGCACCAAGCACTTGCTTGGCAAGCTCTTCAGCGCGTTTCTCCTGCGATGTGTTCACTGGAGAGAATACGCCGCAGATCGCAACGGCTTCAACGTTACCCTTCATCTTCGTAAAGCATTCGATCATTTCCGCTTCGTCTAGGTCAACAATCGTTCGGCCGTCAAATTCATAACCACCGCGAACAATATAGGCATGGGAACCAACAATGGCCTTCAGTGTATCGTCCCAATCCGCCAAAGGTGGAACCGCGGTTGTCGCCGGCGCCCCGATACGAATCAAGCCAACTTTACCCAAGTGTTTACGCTCTACAATGGCATTCGTACAATGCGTCGTCCCAAGCATGGCATAACGAATCTGTGCAGGATTCACACTGCTCTCGGAGAGCAGACGACGAATCGATTCGCTAATACCCTCATTTACATCATGCGTTGTGTGTACTTTTACAGTATGAATCGTATTTAACTTAGAATCGAGTAATGCAGCATCCGTATTCGTTCCGCCGACATCAATCCCAATGCGATAGATTTCTTCCATGTTGTTAACATTCGTATCCACCATTATTGTGCTCCCCCTCTCTCAGCTGCCAACTTCTCAATCGGAACATATGGTGCATCATAGCCAAAATATTGCGGGCCTACCGTCTCAAGCCCCTTCACTGTACGCCATCTCGGATCACAAGGAAAACCAACTGCGGTAACACGGGCACCGTATTTCAAATTTTCCGTCGTAATCGGCATGCCTGTATCTTGGTCGAGCAATGAGATCAGGTCAGGTGTCACAGCAAGTGACTGTCCATCTTCAGTTGCGAGCAGGAATTCATTCTGGAAGAATAACCGCATCGTGCGTCCCTTTTGAGCATCCGTACCTTCGAATATCGCTTCACCACGTGTAAATCCGCCTTCTGTACGGCGGCGAATATCTACAGCTTTACCATGGAACAATGCATATCCATTCAGTTGTTTCAGCATCGCCTCGATTGGATTTTGCTTCAGCTCCTTCGATTCGTATAAGGTTTTACCGATTTCATACGCAAGCGTGAGCGTGTTAGGAATCGCACTTTCCTTGACCTGTGCCCCTGACACCGGATAATCGCAAATCGAAGCCGATCCACCCATCTGAATCGTAACTGCGCGCGCCATCCGTTCCTCCCACACACCGTCGATCGCATGCATAAGTACAGCATTACCACGTTCATCGGCCATCGTAATCGGGCTGCAATCAATGCCGTCCAAGTGAAACGTTACCATTTGAGATTCCGGAAAAGCCCGTCCCATCGCATCCGCATCTAAGATAGGGATGCCCCGTTCCGCCGCCGCAATAACAGGAACAAGTGAGTTACCACCACCAACCTCAATCGGCATAATAGCGGTCACCTTGCGTCCAAGCTCCTTTTCGATTAAATCCAAGGGCTTCGTCATTTGCTCAACCGATGGAATCTTCTCATTCATCACCGTTGGTGCACCGATCATGGAGAGAGGAATAACCAAAGCGTCGTCCTCCAGCTCCTCCGGACTAATTACGCGAACAGGACCATGTTTACGAATGGCTTCCTGCGCCATCAACTTACCGATATGCGGGTCACCACCTCCGCCTGTTCCAAGCACTGCCGCACCGACAGCAATGTACTTCACTACTTGTTCATTTAACTCTGTTATTCTGTAGGTTGTCATGATGTTATCCTTTCTTGGTCATGATTCTGCCAACGATCCATTGCACGATAAAGGCAAACATAAACGCATCTAAAGCGGGAACACTCGTCACTTGGAACCATCCGAAACCGTCTGGCGCTGCAGTTGTCATAAACGCGAACAACGTAGCTGCAACCCACACGACCAAGGAACGAGCGATCCAATTTTTATTGCGATCGATACCTTCAAAGGTGAATTTCTTGCGATCGACGAGCAAATATTCTGCTGTGTAGATCCCCCCGATTGGAGAGACAAACACCGTAATGATATTTAGGAAAGACAAAAACTTATCATAGATGCCGAATACGGCAAGTAACGTAGCAATAATACCCGCAATAACTGTAATCAGCTTTTTCGGTACTTTTTTAAACACGACAGAGAACCCTAACGAAGCAGAGTACAAGTTACTCGTATTTGTCGTCCATTGTGCCAGCGTTAAGACAATAATCGCAGGAAGCCCAAGCCCGAGCGCGATGAAAATATTCGTTAGGTCATCTGTGTCCATCACTCGAGATAAGAAGATCGCGATGATCGTCATGAAGCTGTTACCAACAGCGAAGCCAATAAAAGCTGCCGTTACGGCATGCTTCGGTGTACGTGCCCAACGAGCGATGTCAGGTGAAAGTACCGTACCCACAATAAAGATACCAATGACAAGCGAGATCGCTGTTCCCATTGGAATCGGTGAACCACTAATCGGTTCCCAAACAGCCGAAGTCCCTTTCGTATGGAAAGCTGTAAATATAGCAATACCGATGAAAATAATCAGTAACGGTACGGACCAGACACTCAAACGTTCAATAGAGCGATATCCCCAAATGGCCGTCGACATCATCAGCAATCCACCGATAAAGGAAAACACGCCTAAAGACAAATCAATATCCCAAATTTGATGAAAAGCGGTCTGCATATTCGAAGCAAAGAAACCGACCTGTACCCCGAACCAACCCAGTGAAAAAATACCTAGCACTACCGATACGATCAGTGCTCCCTTGTTACCGAATAGAAAGCGCGTGATCATCGACGTCGATAATCCCGTTTTCGCGCCTACATAAGCACATAATGCTCCGATCACGCCTAGAATCAACGACCCGATAATCGTCGCTGTGAGCGATTCCGTAAGATTCATTCCATTACCAAGTTGAGCTCCCAAGAACATCGCTGATAAATCGATCCCAATGGCGATCCAAACGAGTGCCATGGACAGCCATTTCTTCCGCATATGATCTGGAACGGGCTCTCTTTCATAATCTCCTGAACTCGTATTATCGTTCTTTACTTGAACTACTTCTTCCATTTTCTGCATCCCCTTGTTGTCCAATCTTGTCCTCTATCTCTAAGAGCACGCACCTCTCCAATACATTTCAAATGCATGGTTCAGTTTACGCTCATAAATTCCCTTCGAAGTATAATAGAAATACTGCATGCTTAATCCGTCCATCAAGTTGAGAAAGGCGTCTGTGAGAAGCTCCACAGATTGATTCCGAATAACTCCCTCTTCTAACCCTCTTAAGATAAATTGTTCGATGACTTTTGTTAGCTGCTCATCTGAATGATGGAACGCATCCTCAATCGTCTCCTTCAGGAACACTGGTGGGAACACCACATACCTTAGCACAAGCAAGCTCGCTTCTGGATTCTGCTGATAGAATTCATATTGTCTTAATAGAATTCCATGAAGACTATCCTTCACACTCAGCACCTTCTGTTCATCTGACAACTGCTGCACATACGAATTGTAGGACTCCATCGCCTCTCGAAAGACCGCCATGAACAAATCCTCTTTATTTTCAAAAAAGGCATAGATCGCCGGGGTCTTCACGCCAACTTCCTTGGCAATTTCAGAAAGGGCCGTACCTTCATAACCCTTCTCACCGAACAGCTTCATCGCCACATTTTTCAACTTATTTTTAGTCAATGATACTTCCCACCCCAAATTTAATTAACGTTAATTAAGTGAAATTATACATCTAGATGCATAAACATTCAATAGTTAATCTGAATAATAATTCAATTCTAGTTGCATCTATTGCAGCGATTGTATTGAACAAGATCTTGGCATGCGCAAATTAATGGATAAAGCTACCTCCAGAATTTGCAAGATATGTATCCTATTCAGTTAGAACTTTTCCGAACATACGCATGAAATAAACTTTTTCCAGAAAGTTATTCATTGGTTTGTGATTATTTTCACTATCAAAAGTATGATCTTATATTAAAATAAAGACCGCTAAAAGAGCTAAGAAGCGAACGTGTAAGGAAATATCTTCCTTCACTAGCCTCTAAGTATTCAAAAAAAAAAAAGAAAGATTGAGGGATTAAATATGCAGAAGAAATTAACAACAACCTTGATTTTGGTTCTCTCTTTCGTGCTCCTGATGTCTGGATGCGGCAGTGATAACCAGAGCCAAAACACGACTCAAGACAATGCAACACAAACTGAAACGAATGAAACGGAAGCTGTGTCAGGAGCTTCGCAAGCGAGTTATACTCCGATCGATCAACTGAAGGATAAATATGATGTCATCATCATTGGTGCAGGCGGTGCGGGCATGACTGCTGCACTGGAAGCAAAAGAAAACGGCATGAACCCTGTTATATTCGAAAAAATGGCGGCTGCCGGCGGAAATACCAATAAATCTTCTTCCGGTATGAATGCTTCTGAAACAAAATTTCAACAAGAGCAAAATATCGAGGATAGCAATGATCTATTCTATAAAGAGACTTTAAAAGGTGGTAAAAATACCAACGATACCGATTTGCTTCGTTATTTCGTAGACCATTCTGCCAGCGCAATTGATTGGTTAGATTCCAAAGGAATTTCTCTGAACAATCTTACAATTACAGGCGGTATGAGTGTAAAGCGTACACACCGTCCTGAGGATGGTTCCGCAGTTGGACAATTCCTTGTCAATGGCTTGGTGAGAAATGTTCAAGAACAAGATATTCCACTTTTCGTTAATGCTGACGTAAAGGAAATTACTGAAAAAGACGGTAAGGTAACCGGCGTTAAAGTTCTACTCAACGGAGAAGAGGAGAAAACAATTGAAGCAAGTGCTGTTATCGTCGCAACTGGCGGATATGGCGCAAACATGGAGCTCATTGCTGAAGTTAGACCTGACTTGAAAGGATTAGTAACCACGAACCAAGAAGGTAGCACAGGTGACGGTATTAAGATGATTGAAGCACTTGGCGGTACAACAGTCGATATGGATCAGATCCAAGTGCATCCAACTGTACAGCAAGAACAATCCTATCTCATCGGTGAAGCGGTTCGCGGTGAAGGCGGTATTCTCGTTTCCAGCGAAGGCAAACGTTTCACGAATGAATTGGATACTCGTGATAATGTAACAGCTGCAATCAATAAACTACCAGAAAAATCAGCATATATCGTCTTTGATTCCGGCGTAAAATCTCGTGTAAAAGCAATCCAGCAATATGAGGAAATGGGCTTTGTGATTCAAGGGGATTCGATCGAAGCGTTAGCGAAAGAAATTAATGTTCCTGCAGATCAACTGCAAGCAACACTCGATACATGGAATGAAGCAGTGAAGAATAAAGAAGATGCGGAATTCGGCAGAACAACGGGGATGGACAACGACTTGTCCACCGGACCATTCTATGCCATCAAGATCGCTCCAGGAATTCACTACACGATGGGTGGCGTAAAGATCAATACAAACACTGAAGTGCTAACTACAGATGGTCAACCCATTCCGGGACTGTTTGCGGCAGGTGAAGTGATAGGCGGCTTGCACGGTTCTAACCGTATCGGCGGCAACTCTGTTGGAGATATCATTGTCTTCGGCTATCAAGCTGGCGTTAAAGCTGCTGAATATGTAAAAGCACAATAATAAATCAGGCTGACTCAAGAGGATGCATGTGATCCTGCTGGGTCAGCCTTTTTATCTTATTAACTCTTAGCGGATGCGACTTTCCAAACAAGTAAGAGAGGTAGCAACCCGACAAGGAAAATCATCCCCAAGAACAATACTAAAGTCAATTCGGGGTCTGTCCATTTATACAACATGACAAGCATCCCGACACTTGAAATACGGCCTACACTGAGGGCAAATTCTCGCCATACGACCAGCTCCGTGCTGATTTTTCCGCCCAGGTCAAATTGGTTAACATAGTTGTACGCTAGTGTATTGAAAGGTGTGTCGAAGATCGGCCTGCTAATCGCATCCATAATCCCATACAGGAGCAATGTACTCTGATTCATATGAATAGAAATACCAACCATGGACAGGCTGAACAAGGTCGTGCCCACGGCGAGCAATCCTCGATAGTGGTACTTTTGGGCAAATCGCCCTACCACATAAAAGCTGACAACAGACAACATGGTAGTCAGAAAAGCGAATTGTCCTGTTGTCCCTTCGCTTTGCGTCGATACAAAAACCCATAGGCCGATGGCAGCGGATAGTACGCCTTCGCGGAATGCCAACGCTACGAATGAAAATGTCAGACGTCGCCATTCAGCGTGTCTTAGTATCCCGAGCATGCTACGCACTTGGAACGGTTTCCGCGAAGTTTCATCAGGGAGCTGAAAAGAGGCCAACATGGATAACAGAAAACATAGGAATGCCGCACCAAATACGAGCGGATAACCAATTCGATCAGGTGTAGTAGAAACTGTCCAACCCGCTAGTAAAGGTCCCAGCATACCTGTGATAGAACCGATCATCCCATTCGCCCCGTTAAACCAATCCCGGTTCGACGGAGAGGTTAATTTGACCGTCAATACGTTGATTCCGAGCCAATAAAATCCCGCCCCGACACCGTATAGCAAGCCAAGCTCTGGTATCCAATGAGCCGACTGCTCGCCGTACAAGAGGACCACCCCATAGAACGCAAGCTGTGTTATCGTCCCGATTACGATTGCACTCTTACGAGAGAACCGCTTACTGAACCACCCTGCAAGTGCGAAGGCTGGTAACCATGCCACGTATGAGACCAAGGTGAAGAGCAGTGTGATCGACATGTCTTGCGTCAACTTGTACCAATACACATTAATGAATAAACTTGACAGATTCAATCCTAATCCGTTTAACCCGTTCACAGATAATAACGTCTTTGCCGGCTTAGTCAATTGTGTACGAGCACTTACGCTGGTATCCGTGATTTCATGCAAATTCAAACTGATGCCCCCACCGTCAATCTCTGGATATAGATCGGATTAGTTAGGCAAGAAGTAATTGTTAAGTCCAAATCCGTCAGGTGACGGCTTGACTCCATGCGGTAGAACAAACGATCCACCTCAACAGGGAAAGAATATATTCCTTCGTTTGCTACGATCCATTCCTGCTCCAAACCGCGATCGGACCATAATTGCACTTTATCTCCTGCAGCACCGTTAATTTTCACTACTAGTTCATATTCCTTCTCTTTGTCCACGATTGCCGTATCTCCAACGCCAGCCTTCCCGATGGACAGATCGATGAATGTCTCGTCTGTATTGAACGAAAGTACAACTCGCCCTTGCCTGATCGCTCGCAGGATCTCCTCCTTCGATTCCGCTTTAGCACGAACATAAGTCGTAGGTGTTCCGTGTGCAACATAAGGATCAGGTCTGTGCGTGTCGCTCCCTCCGATCGCCACAAGCTTGCGTCCAGATACCAACTGCTCTTGCCACCAACGGACAGCGGCCTCATTTAGCGGACGCCACGGCCCATTCCACACTTCAATCGCATCGTATGGAACATCAAAGCCTAGCTCCCAAGGACAATCTGGGTCGAATGGATGATTTAACGAGACCAATGCCCCCTTATCCACCGCTCGTTGTAAAGTGGTCGTTGCATGTTCAGGTGTCAAAACCCGGAAGTCGTCCAGCGCATCCAGTTGCCCTAATAAATTAGCATGTCCCTTGTAACTCGTCAGTTCTACCCCGGGGATGAGCACAAGTTGATCGTCGGCTGCTAATGTAGACAAGTTCTGTGAGGCATTATTGTGATCAGTAAAGGCCATAAATTCAAGCCCTCTGTCCTTACCAGACTGAATCGCATCCGCGATCGAATAGGAACCGTCGCTGTGAACACCGTGCATATGCAAATCGCCCTTCATCCATCGCGGATGATTATGAACAAGCTTCAAGTTGATTTGCACCCTGCATCCACCCTCCGGCACACGATATGCACCTAACAGGACATACCATTCCCCTGCCGGAATGAAACCGGCCAGGTAGCCTGGTGTCGCCTTGTCCAGTCCAACGAAGAATGAATTTCTGGCCCCCCCGCTCCAGCCTACGATTCGTTCCGGCGAGCGTAGACCAATATCGATTACGGCTGTACCATCCGAACGTTCGTATGTATATTCCACCTCTATTCGTTCGATCTGACCTTCAACCGCGAATGGAACTTCGATGTAAGTCTTTTCTTCTTCATTAGCAATCCATCTATTTAAGGACAGCTTTGAGATAATCTCCATGATGTCTTCGCCCTCTCTATTCTTTGTTAGCACCAAGCATAAGTCCCTTCATGAAATACTTCTGAACGAAAGGATATATCGCTATCAACGGGATAATCGAAATCAGAATTCCAGCCATTCGAACGTTCGTAGTGACCAGAAAATTGCTCGAAGTGGCACTTGCTTCCGTGATCATTGATTTAAGTGCGACCTGTAATGTGATTTTGGAACTATCATTAATGTACAGTACCGGAGCCGATAACATGTTCCAACGACTTACAAATTCGAATAAAGTAATCGTAGCAAGTCCAGACTTCGCTAGACGAATGTACATCGTCGCGAAGATGCGAAACATTCCTGCGCCATCAATCTGCGCGGACTCGGACATCTCGTAAGGGACAGCCATGAAATAATTGCGCATAAGCAAGATCGAGAAACCGGAGACCATGCCGGATAACACAAGGGAACTCAGCGTATTAATGAGATGCAAATCTTTATTTACTAAGTAAAGCGGGATCATGATCGCATCTTGCGGAATCATCATCGTCAGCAAGATAAAAGAGACCATGAGCTTCTTGCCTGGCAAATACGGCTGAATAAGCACGTACCCCGCTAGGCTGCTTAATAAGACATGAAGGAACGTACCCGCGATGGTGACGATTACGCTGTTCATGAATGGCCGCCAAAGGTCTAAACTTTGCCATACTATCGTAAAACCTTCCACGCTAAAATCTTTTGGAAAAAGGATAATATCGGGCTGCATGGACGCCATTCCTGACGAGAAGGCGAGCGCAACTACATTAATAAAAGGGACAATCATCGTCAGCATTAGCAGCAACAGGAACATCACGTTCAAACAATCAAATAGCTTATTCTTCCAACCCATTCTCTCAAATCGTTCAATTCCCATTCGTTACACCTCGTCAAAACGAGTTATTTTTCTAACCATAACCGTGAGTAGTAAAGTGAATAATACAACGAAGAAGCTAGCAGCGGCCGCAGGTCCAAAACGAATTTCCATAATTCCTTTTTGGAACGTATACATCATAAGTACGTCGACCTTGGAAGTGATCGCCGGATTGCGCATGACAAATATCTGGTCAAAAATTCGGAGAAGTCCCAGTGTATTGAGCAGGAAAATAACTTTCATCGTGCTCATCAACTGCGGCAGTGTTACGTAACGAACCTGCTGCCACCGGGTCGCCCCATCCATTCGCGCGGCTTCGTATAACGATGGGCTGATCGCCGCAATGCCGGCCAAGAACAAAATACAGTTGTAACCCATGTCCTTCCATACAGCCGATCCAATCATAATGCTTCTTGCCCAGGACTCATCCGCCATGAAATTGATCGGATTCATACCGAATATATTCACCAGCAGCATATTAACTAGCCCAGTATCCGGGGATAGGAGAAAAATGAAAATCCCTCCGATGACAACCCAAGATAACAAATGCGGAACGTACAGCAACATCTGTGCGGTTTTCTTGAACCAACTCTTCATAACTTCGTTCAAAGAGAGGGCAATGAGCAACGGGGCGATAAAACCAATGATGAGAATCCCCCCGCCAATATACAGCGTATTCCATAACGCATCCCAGAAACTCGGATCATGGATAACCAGATCATAATTGTCTAAGCCGATATAAGGCCGCTCACCCATAAGTTTGTAGTCCTGAAAGCTAGTCTGTATCCCTTTCACAAGCGGATAATAAGCGAACATCGCGAAATATACGACGATTGGAATCATCATCATGTAGAACATGGCGTTTTTCTTGATTATTCTCATTTTCTCTTCGCTTCCTCCTCAACAATGAACTCCGGTTATGGACGAGGAAGCTGGAACAACTTCCTCGCCTGCCTGATCGGCGATTACCGGATTATTAGTCGATTAAGTTTGCGCCTTTCAATTCTTTTTGCATTTGGGCGACTGCATCCTTCGCTGCCATCTGACCTGACATAGCCTTAAGTGCGTAATTATTCACGATTTTCTCAGCATCCGGCCAAGTAGATAAGGAAAGCTCCAATGTTGCATATTGTTTGGACAATGCCATTGCATCTTCAACGCCCGGTAGTGCAGGAAATGGCGATTTAACCGTCGAGTTGTACCAATAAGGAACACCATGATCCATGTTTGCGGTTTCTCCGATTTCTGTAAGTGTATATGCGCCGTTATCTAAGGTGTAGTCAAAATCTTCGACCCCGAGGCTCCCTAACGTAATCCCTTCTTGCGTATTCCAGAACTCAAGGAACTTTTTAGCGGCCTCTGGATGAGGTGCATTCGCCGGAATAATCCAGAAATCTGGATCTCCGCGGCGCATCAGGATCGTGCCATCCGCAGCTGGAATACTTAATATTCCCTCCGCTTGGAAGGTCGTGTTCGGATCTTCTGTTTTCTTAAGATTGTTGAACATCCCAACCCATGCGTCCCAGTATGTAATCATGCCAACGCGATCGGTAAGAAACAAATTACGCATCTTGGCCGTGTCATTCGTAATGAAGTTAGGGTCCATAATTCCTTCCTTTACAAGCTTGGCAAACCATTCATACATCGGAATTGCAGCATCTGTAGCATAAGGAATCGTCCGCTTGCCTTCCTGCATGACGTACCTACTCTTCAGTCCAGCCGCGCTCATAATACCTTGGATATCATATAGTCCCGAAGTGCTCAATCCGTAAGTATTCGCTTTTCCATCCCCATCCGGATCGTCTTCCTTGAACGCCTTCAAGACAGTGTATAGCTCATCAAGCGTCTTTGGCTCCTCCAGATTCAGCTTTTCTAGCCAGTCTTTGCGTATAATAGGCATCGTCGCCCCTTGGAACTTGGAGAAAACACCATAAATTTTCCCATCTGGTCCTTTAACTTGCTCCCATTCTTCAGTTGGGATAACTGAAGGGTCCGATAGTACCGTGGAGTTTTGAACAAAATCCGATAGGTCTGTCACAACACCCTGATTGATGAAAACATCCAGCTTGGCCAAGTCGCTAATTTCAATCAAGTCGTACTTGGCTCCTGAACTAAGCGAGGTTAATACCTTCTGGTCATAGTCGCTTGCTGGCTTGTCCAGCGTGACGTCTAGACCCAATTTCTCGCTGAGTTCTTTCTCAAATTCGGCATTGCCTTCGGGTGTCTTGCCACCGACATTCCCCGTCAGAATCTCGAGTTTCCCACCATCAGCGCTTGCCGCTGGCGATCCGGTTCCAGACGCGTATGGTGAAGAATTCGCAACACCACTGTTATTCGTGCCACAAGCTGATAATAGGGTCGTTCCGGCTAATATCATAGCTATAACTGCGTTTTTCTTCATATTCACGAACTAATCCCTCCAAGGATAGTATTATGTTCTGCACATGAGCTACGGATAACCATTTCGGTCGGTACGATTGTTCTTTTGACACTCTTAACGTCTTGGGTCATTTGATCAATTAACATGGACGCAGCTTCCCGGCCTAAACGTTCAGCATGAAGGCGAACGCCAGTAAGCGGAGGTCCGAACTCTGGTGAGAATACCGAGTCATCACTGAACGCAAAAACTGACAGTTGATTGGGGATCTCAATTCCTAGTGCTTCCGCTGCTTTGTAAGCGCCAAGCGCCATTGTGTCTGTATCTGCGATGATTGCTGTGATCTCATGATTGTCTCGAAGCGCTTGAAGTGTAGTCTCATACCCAAAATCCAACGAGGAATTGTCCATGTCTGGTTTGAATACGATAAGATGCGACAACTGAGGCAACTCTGCTTCCTGCACGGCATTTAGGAACCCGCGCGCCCGGTCAACTGCAACCGTCCTGTGCTTCGGTGCATTAAGGAATAAGAAATTCCGATGACCGAGATCTAGCAAGTATCGGGTAATTTGCTCCGTCATACCCACGTTATCATTGTCCACGTAAGAGATGCGGTTCTCGTATTCTGGGGATGGTCTACCGATTATGACAACCGGTAATCCATCAGCTAATCGTTCTTCGATTCGCTGGTCATCGCTCTCTGGATCTAGCAAGATTTCTCCGTCGATGGGGTCAGTAACCATGTGCTCCACTTGGTTAAGATAAGATTGCGATAACGTATTAACGAGCAGCCTATACCCATGTTCATAACAAACGCTGAGAACTCCGTTAAGAAGAGATAAATGGAACTGGCTGAACTTGAATTTCTCTCCTTGAATATTGAGCCCGATAATGCGAGTCGACTTGTTGGTCAAACTTCGAGCCAGGTAATTGGGTTTATAGTTTAGCTCTTTGGCCGCAGCCAGTACACGTTCTGACACCTCTTTGCTAATTGGCCTTTTTTTGCTGAACACGCTTGAGACGGTGCCTTTCGAGACACCCGACGCTCTTGCAACATCATCGATGGTAGCCATAAGAAGAAATCCTCTCTTATCTTCTGCTCATGCAGAAATCTATTCATTCCCTAATCTCTCATACCATTAAACCGGTTTAATAAATGGGCTAGTTTTATTCCCTATTTCTCTACTTCCCTCCCCCCACACCTCTCTTTTATAAAGGATTATTCCTATGGGTTTCATATTAAACCGGTTTTGTAAGACGAATAATGGAAAAATGTAATTTCTCTGTAATCTTTATACCTTTTGATTTTATAGAGGATAGGAGATCACCCTGAGGGGAGTCGAAATTCAATTGGAGAGAATATTGTAATTACAGGGGCTTTAGGTGTAGGCGATTCATCGCACGACTTTAGTAGAAATTTATTTGTTAATGCAAACCAAGACTTTATTGTTGACGAAATCAATTCCAGATGTTATAAATATCCAGTAAGTAATTACTTACTCACTTAAATTTAGGAGTGAATACCTTGTCAAAAAGCAATTTATTTCATGAATTACATTTGCCAAATCCCGAAAAGCAAACCGAGAAACAGAAGCGGATTATCGAGGAAGCAATTAGATTATTTGCTGAAAAAGGCTATTCTAACACTTCTACAGCTGAGATTGCCAAATCAGCAGAAGTGTCAGAGGCGAGCATCTTCAAACAATATGGGACAAAAGACAAGTTGTTACTGTCCTTGATTATTCCCTATTTCAAAGAAATTTTCCCTGCTATCGCGGATGAGAAACTTAATGAAATTATGAGTGTTTCAGGTGATTTTGAAGGTTTTTTATTAGCTTTTCTCAAAAACCGTTCTGAATTCATTACAGAGAATAAGGAAATTTTCCAGGTTTTCATCAAAGAAGTTTTTTATAAAGATGAACTGAAAAATGAACTAATACCTTATTTTTCAGAAGTTGTTCCATCTCGCCTGCTGAAAATAATCGAATTTTATAAAGAGCGTGGTGAGCTTATTGATATCCCTAGCGATCAGATTTTCAAGATGCTCATTACGTTCGTTGGCGGATTCTTTGCTTCGCGCTTTGTGTTGTTGAATACGGAATCCGTTAGTGATAATGAGATCGCTGATGTAGTCCGTTTCATTATGAATGGTATTAAAAAGTAATCATGAAAGTGATTTAAGCTGATGCGGGATATAAATAATGGCCACTCTACAAATAAAAAGGAGTCAAACATTAATGAATATATTTAATAACAAATTATTTTTGTTAACGCCAATTATTTCACTCTTAGTTGTATTCATTTTCTGCCTAGCGCTTTTTCCATCTGTTCAAATTAAGCCAAAAAACTTACCTATCGCCGTTGTTAATGAAGACTTAGGAGTTGAAATCCCCAATCAACCAAAAATGAATATGGGTCAAACGATTGTTGACACGATGCAAAAATCGTCATCTTCAACAACTGGTGAGGATTCTATTGTTAAATGGGTGGAGGTAGAAAGTGCTGGTGAAGTGGAAAAAGGATTAAATGACCAGAAATATTATGCGGCAATTGTAATTCCACAAGATTTTAGTGAAAAGCAAGCTTCATTAAGCAGCCCGTCGCCTACTTCGCCGGAAGTTCAAATTTACATTAATCAAGGTATGAATGCTTCGGCTTCTACCATGGCAGGGCAAGTCCTCAATGGATTGATCGATAACATGAGCAACAATATTCGTACGCAACTTCTTGAAGGATTCAAAAAACAAGGAGTAACACTGACAGTAGATCAGGCCGAAAGTATAGCGACTCCGATTATCAAGAAAGTAACGAATGTCAATGAAATTGGTACGAATAGCGCAAACGGTAATTCACCTGTTACCTTATTCCAACCTCTTTGGATGGCTTGTGTTGTATGTGCATTGCTCTTCTATAACGCAACCAAAAACCTGACATATTATTCTCGAATGGAAAAAGTCACTTCGAAGTTGTCCCAGATAGGTATGGGAGTTGTTGTTTCATTAGTCATTGGATTTGGATTAACTTGGCTCGCGGAATACATGGTAGGATTGCATATCCCGCAATTTGCTGAAACAGCGATTTTCTTAAGCATCACGTTCTTTAGCTTTTTCTTAATGATCTATGCAGTTGTTTCCTGGGTTGGATTCCTAGCACTTCCGGTATTCGGTTTACTTCTGTTCTTTGGTGCACCATTACTGGCTCTCGCACCTGAAATGATGTCTCCGTTTTACCAAAACTGGGTTTATGACTGGTTGCCAATGCGATTTATGGTGAGCGGACTTCGAGAACTTTTCTTCTTCGGAAAAGGATTAAACTGGAGTTCAGTCGCAACTCTCACTTGGATTGGCTTAGTCAGCGCCGTTGTTATCCTTGCTTCTGTCTTAAAACCTCAGCGAGATAAAGTAGCGGTAAGAATTGAAGCTTAAAATCAAAAGCATGCGAGTCAACTTGTGATTCGCATGCTTTTTTTATACATATATTAGATCCGAAATTCCGTATGATAGGTATTAGTTAAATATTACTTACCCCAATACTGCTGGGCAATACGTTGTCCTTGGTTAATTTTCGCCCACTGTTCATCTTCAGATAATTCATTGCCGCCATCACAAGATGCAAAACCGCATTGATGAGAAAGCAATAATCGATCCTTGTCAATAATTTTTGATGCTTCATCAAGCATGCTAACTACACGAGCCTCATCGTCAAGCGTATTGGTTTTAGAAGACAACAATCCAAGTACAATTTCCGTTTCAGGTCTATCTTTGAATACCGCAAGTGCCTCAAGTGAGCCTGCACGTTCATCATCCCATTCAAGGAAAAAGCGATCATATTTAAGCTGCTTCAAGAACAGATTAGCAATCTTGGCATATGAGCCACCACCCATATTACGGGAATCATAGTTACCACGACAGTTATGAGTCCACATTCTCAAACCTAAGCTATGACCAAAATCAATTATTGTATTGTTAATGTCAATAAATTCTGTAGCTAGAGCCTGTACTTCCTCTTGATTGATACTCTCACCAGTATATGGAGAGTTGGGGTTATCATCTGCAAATAGCTCCCATAAGCAATCGTCGAATTGAAGGATTGTCCCTCCAGCAGTAGCAAATTCCTCTACAAATTCTTTATAAGCCTTAACAAGACCGTTTTTAAGCTCATGTCTATCCTTATAAACTGCATCTTTGCCACCAATGTTATCTGACCATGATAACTCACCAAAAATATGGGATGGAGAAGGTACGCACAGCTTTGTTTCACGGTCGCCAGCAAGGGCTTGAAGTTTTTTATATACATGAATAAAATGATGATTTTCCCCACTCAATTCGCCTGTAATACGCAAACCGATATCTTTTCGAGTCTCATATTTTGAAGTTCCATCTGTATCTCTGAAAAAATATCCATGATCCGCTATATAGCGGCTAATCCCTTGGAAGCCCCAAACAAAGTCCAGATGCCACATCGATTTGGAATATTCTCCATCCGTAAGAATGGATAAACCATTTTTAATTTCTTTGTCGACTACTGCCTGAATCGCATCAGCTTCAGATTGTTCATATCCTTGAAAATCTTCGTAAAAGGGATAATTGATATCATCACGGTGTTCAATTTGTTGTTTATATTCTAATAAATTCGACGGACGTAACAGACTACCTACGATTTGAAATCTATTGCACATGATAAAATCCTCCTCAATTTAGCAAAACGTCTTTTTGTAATGCTTTGATTCTAGCACGGAGGAATACGGTCTACGTAACACTTAAAAGCAATATCTGGTTATAGCTAAAAGCTATAGCGATGTAATCCTTTTGCTTCCATCCTAAATTCAATTTCCTTATTTTCCATCCTTTCTACCCCCTTATTAAAAACAGCTTTTTCTTTTTTATATGAAGAAGGGGCATCCCGAAGTCATTTACTGACATTTGGGACAGCCCCTCCTCTATTATGCTTATTCAAAAATAATCACTTACTATTTATTAATAGATAACTCATCCGCAATTTGGGTAACAATGGAGTTATCATAGTCACTGCCAAACTCCCAGAACATTGCGCCTCCTAAGCCTAGTTTTTTGACATAGTTCATTTTCTCTGTTAATCCTTTTGGCTCAATATAGCTCATAACAAATTGCTTTTTGTTATCATATACAGTTGCTATATACATTACTTTAGCATCTTCATCCCATTCTTTAGTGAAGCCATTTTTATTTTCTAATAAATCTTTTACACGTTTTAATCCAGGATCTTGTGAATCCAAGAAACCAGCTTTTTGTAATCTTTCTTTAATAATAGGATAATGCTCATTCATTCTAACAACCTGTGGGGTTGGTGCTGCAAATGCTAATCCTAAATTAATTTTTTCTGGTGGGCAACCATTTTTGATATAGTTCTGTACAGCCTTATCTACCCAATAACCTTCAATAGCATCTTTTGCTGGCCATTTCTTTGATGGGTAAAGAGCTGATCCAAAATAATTCGAATCATACTGGAAGTCATACGTCATAATATTGATAAAGTCTAGAATAGGTATAATTTTATCAAACTCTGTCCATGTACCATCTTTTCCACTAGCTTCTGTTCCTGTAAACAATGTATTTGCTGAGCCGGCAATCGTCAGAAGCTTATCCTTACCTATAGCCTTTCTTACTTCCTGTAACAATAACGTAAAGTTATGCTTATCTTCTTTTCTTGCCTTAATAGATCCCCATGCCCCATTTACAGGGTACTCCCAGTCTAAATCTATTCCATCTAAACCATACATTGCAATTACATCTTTAGTTGATTTAGCAAAGATCTTTCTTGCTTCTTCCGTTGCTGCTGCATCTGAAAAACCTCTAGCATCATAACCACCTATAGATAAAAGCACCTTTAAGTCTGGATTTTTTGTCTTTAATTCGTCCAATCTAGATAAATCTGATGCAACCTTAGTTGGTAAATAAATAGTATGAAGTTGTTCTGGTCTAAAATACTGCGGTGTCGCTACATCTGGATTAGTTTCTGGTCCAAACACTTCACCTGTCTCAGGATTTTTAACAGCCTTGTATTCCTCATTATAAATAAGTCCAAAAGAGTAATTTAAGTGGGTAATTTTTGTTACGTCAAGCTTTGAAATATCACTTCCTCTCTGAAACACATAACCAACATTTCTATACGCTTTAGGCTTAGTAACTTCTTTCGCTTGTACTCCAGATAAGCCTACTATAGATAATGAAAGCGCTAACATAGATGTCAACAACGTTTTTAATAATCTTTTCTTCATAACGTTCCTCCTAGGATAGTTATTTAGTATATGATCCAATTGTATGCTATGCATTAGAATTCCATTTCATTATTTTTGTATAAGGTGACGTCAAGAAATATGCATAAATGATTAGGATTAGTCTAAACGTAGCTAACGTCTTAAAACAAAAAAGGGGCCCCGATTTGTCGGGTGCCCCTTTGTCTTTACCGCAATTTTCCGGTGTTTCTCCAAACTCGGCAGCTTAATCCCCATGCTCCTCCGCCCCACTAAGCTCCCTGTTCCCAAATTCATCCAGCAGCGTACGTACTTCACTTGTTGACTTTGTGTTCATTAAGTTATTTCTTAATTCACTTGCCCCTCGAAATCCACGGACATATATTTTAAAGAACCTGGGAAGAGGGCTGAACGAACGTGGTTCAGGTATCGAATATTTATCATGGAGATCCAGATGCAGCCGTAGCAAATCAAGTAATTCTTCACTACTGTGGTCCCTCGGTTCCTTCTCAAATGCAAATGGATTATGAAAGATACCACGCCCAATCATAATACCATCCACACCGTATTGCTCAGCGAGCTTGAGGCCAGTCTGACGGTCAGGGATATCCCCGTTAATGGTCAGAAGTGTATCTGGAGCGATCTCATCGCGAAGCTTCTTAATCTCCGGAATCAGTTCCCAGTGAGCATCTACTTTGCTCATTTCCTCTCTAGTCCGCAAATGAATGGACAGATTAGCAATGTCTTGTTTCAAAATATGAGTTAACCAGTCGCGCCATTCGTCTACGGCACTAAAACCTAACCTTGTTTTTACACTGACGGGCAGGCCCCCGGCCTTTGCGGCTTGGATGATATCCGCTGCAATGTCTGGACGGCAGATGAGGCCGCTCCCCTTCCCATTCTCTGCTACGTTCGCTACAGGACAACCCATATTAATATCGATGCCTTTGAATCCTTCCTTTGTCATACCGATGCTCATTTGACGAAAGTATTCCGGCTTATCTCCCCAGATATGAGCTACAATGGGCTGTTCATCCTCTGTAAAAGTTAAACGCCCGCGCACACTATGGTGCCCCTCCGGGTGACAATAACTCTCTGAATTCGCAAACTCCGTAAAAAACACATCCGGTCTGCCTGCTTCACTTACGACATGGCGAAAAACAACATCCGTCACATCTTCCATGGGCGCCAGTATAAAAAAAGGTCGTGGTAAATCACGCCAAAAATTATGAATCATATCAAAAACCTCTCTATGAATATTAGGACAAATTCTTATCCCGTAGTGGTAAAACTAACCTGTTTATGCCCTTACAATATATCATAACCCCGAGAGTAGCATGTACACCCAATTTATTCAAAAAAAGGGGGAGCCCCTCCTTACTATTTTCTTCAATAGAACTCTATTTTACTTGTCCATTTGTACTAACACCGCTACACTCTCCACATGCACCGTATGCGGGAACATATTATCTTGGGATGTGATCTGTTGCAATCCGAAGAAACCTTGATTTGACGGGCTTTTTGGTATTCTCCTTCCGTTCTGAATGGTTGATGACCACACGTTTATGCTGATGTTTTACATCAATTTTACATCAACCATAATCTTTGACACGATGATTATCCATAATATAATGTGCCGTTAGATTGCACAGTTTGCTAACAGTATCCATTGATTCAGACGTGTGACCACGAAAGTACCAATCTACATTCCCATAAAGGAAAGCCCAACTTCAACAGAAACACCTCAAATATCTTCATTCAATCTGAATATTCTATTCAAACTCATTTCATTTTTATTTTGCACTTGTTCCCATAAAAATTCGGGAAGTTCATCGCAAGGGCACCATAAATAATCAGCAATAGTCCTTTGGGAAGAGGTAGACCAAGTATCACTACAAATTTCTAAACTTTGCTTATCAATAATAGCATAATTAATGTTTTTTTTATTATTCGTTCTGCCTGATGTTTTATCTAGCCGGTTCATCCATTCTTGCTGTTTATCAAAAAATGACTCGATATCTATCCCAGATTCTTCAAACAAGTTACTTTTCGTATTTATTGAGGAGAGTTTCGCTCTTAACTCTTCAAAACTAAATTTGTTCGTATGTAGGACTTTATAATATGAGTTCCAATCATCATCGAACACCCGATGTATTTCACCATAACTATCAGTTCTAACAACATTCCAAAAAGAATCGGTGTAAAGCTCCTCAGGCATCTCATGAATATCTTTCACTTTATTGAGATAAAACCCAAGAACATCTGATTCAGTGAAATCAATCTTGCTACTTAAATCCGTAACTCGATTACCGTGGTATGGATTAAAGTTGTGTCCACCAGCTGCCCCTACATGATGATAAACAGCAGAAATGATAATTTTATATCCAGGATTAAAGTTTGCATCTGTAAGAAAAGTATCTGATTCTTCAACTTGCAAAACAATATGTTTCACATACCCAAACCTTGTGTCATCCCACACCTTCACGAATTTAACTTTCATGTTGCCTCCCAAAAATATCAGAATAATACAGTTCAAACGTTTTGGAATATACTGAACTAATATTTAACTGGGTGGAAAAATTATCATAATAATCATAAGATAAAATATCTTTAGTACATTCATAAAGTTTTTTCCTTAATCCAATTAATTCACAAGAAAACATTTCCGCCAATTCAACATCAACAATAGACTTTCTATCGAATATTACTTTTATATATTCCCGCTTGTCGTCATCAATTAAACGTTTAATACGTTTTAATAAATAGCTATGCATCTCATTACTTACTTCGTTCTCTATCTTTGAATAATCCCTATCCTTCCATAGACTCTCAAGTATACTAAGTATATTCGAAAAAAAATGAAGTGAGTTGTTCATGATACAATCAACTATACTTTCTTCAGAGTTGTCATTAAACAGTCCCAGTGCACCAATAGACATATAATAGGACTCGTTCTTTTCTAAAAAACCATTCACACATGCTATAGTCGGTAACATGGTCTTGTGGTAGAAAGTATTTAGGTCAATTGATAAATCTGGTGCAAGGGCTGATACAGCATTAAATAAGGCCTCAATTGAATTTTCACTGTTGACACCTGATATTTTGTTTAATTCCTTCTGGTTTATTAAGTCAAATAGGCTTTTTAATCTTAATACAGTATCAGTTGAAAAGTTCCCCGTTAAAAAATTACCATCAAGGTCTTTCAGCCATATGTTTAAAAACAAATTTTTCAATGTCAAAATATTGATTGTATTAATTTTGCTTATAATCTTTGCACTATAGTGGCTGGTGCTACTCTCCCTTGCATTTTGAACTCCTCCAAATTCCATAGTAAACAACTTGTGTACAATACTGAACGAGTCAAAACTTAATTGTGAGATCGAGGTTAGCAATTTAACCTTATCTAAAATATCTTCCTGTGGTGCAAAAGAAATCTTATGTGGATTGGAATATTTATCACTTCGCAGCTTCTGTGCTTCATCTGCAATGAATAGAAACTTAATTTTATAGTTTTTCACAGCGTAATCTGAGATTATATCTTTAGCCAAGGTGCTCTCTATCTTTTGCTTAGTAGCCGTTGAAGATACTTGGATGACTTGTTTATTTACAGAATCGACTAAGTCGATTGCTGCCATATTTGCATTTGATATGTTAGCTGACTCCAACTGATATCCATACACACAGTTTAACAAGTCCCTATAAAATGTTTCAGCATGGATATTTAAGTCTAAAACATTTAATTTGCCGTTAGTTTTAATTCTATTAGATAATATTTCTAACCTTTCAGAAATCTCATTATAATATCTCTGCCTGTTCATTATCGGTATTCACCTCTCGGCCAAATAATGCCTATGATACATAACTAAATACTAACATATTGATTCTGACTTCCTTAACATTCAGGCTTAAATTACTTTTACCTGATCATATCTATATATAAGATCGTTCTGAGATTAAACATACCTTTCAAATTCTTACTCGCTGAACCTAACTAACCTTTGCACTGTGACCATACAAAAAGTCAGTATTATTGGCTCCAAATTTCTGACGGTAAATATGACTTAGTTACTTCCCCATACTCTTTTCCATCAATAATAATCTCCATTGGTATTGAAAAAGCCTCGCCAACTAATAAAGCTGATCCTGTCCTCAAAAACGATATTCTGGTTAATTGTGAATCATTTAGATAAGGTATGCTCTTCCTCATTTGGTCAAGATCGACATTGTTTCGTATTCTATGTAAAATGAAGTTGTTGCACTGTGATAATACTGTTTTAGATATTTCTCCTGGCCTTTGGCTGGCTAGTATCATGAAAACCCCGAACTTCCGCCCTTCCTTTGCGATCTGCTCAAATATCTTTGTTGATTTAATATTCTCCTCATCTTTTTCAGAGATGTACTTATGAGCTTCGTCAAATATAAAATGAAATAACTTCTTTTCACCATCGGCCGTGCGTTTTTCTTTTTGCTTCTTAAAAACGAATCTTAACAAATATCCCGAAAAAAACAACAAATCAGAATCATCCATACTTGAAAAATTAAGGATAGTAAATCCTTTATTGAAATCAATCATATTGCAAAAGTTTGAGATTTTAGTACTATCATCATCAAATATTGATTTAGAATATGTTGCTATTAAGTTCGAAATACGGGTCATTAATGTAGAGCAATATGAACGAACTTGGGAGTTGCCTTTACTTTCTTCGACCAAAAATGTCATGTCCATACCTATTTCTAAGTTTTTTAACTTAGTAATAGAGTATTCAGCAGATTCTAATAGTAAGCTGATCTGTTCCTTACAGTCTTCATATTCAAAAGACGATTTCTCTTTAATATATTCTTTCAAAGTTTCTTTAAAGGCGTTTTCATGGCTTCCTTGAAAATTAGCGTATTGAGGATTATAGTGTGCAAGAACTGTTGATATATTGGTATTATTAATATCTCTTAGTAAACCCATTATTTTTGTTCGTTTTGAAACAGGCTCCGTCTGGATATTATCGTATAATTCTAATGCACAATAAACTTTTATCCAACTGTGTAAATCAGCTGTGTTTTCTATTAAATTTGTCCACCGTAGACCATTTAATAAAATTGGATATTGTACTGCTGAGGATGGCTGTACTAAATTCACCCAGTCATCAACAGTTAAAGTATCCAGAGGAATTGATAACTCCTCTATAACATCTACCTTATTTGAAACTGAATTAGATATATTTCCGTATTCACCATGAACATCAAACACTACAAAATTAGCATTATTTATATTCACTCCAACTTGGGTAGCCGCATAATTTACTTCATTTAGTAACTTTCTTACAGTTGTTGATTTTCCTGAACCTGTATTTCCTAAAATACTCGTATGGTGTGTTAGAAATTTATCAATAGAAATCCTTGGACTGAAACTATTTTGAGTTGCTAAATACCCTAATGAAATACAAAAATCTGAATTTTCAGGTTGAAATATTAAGTTAATATCATGATTGATAGTTAGAAAAACATCACTTCCAATCATAGGGAACATAGACAAGCCAAACTCAAACTTTCCTTCGTAAATTTCACCTAGAGGAACGGCTTCGAAGAATGCTTTACCAGAGAACTTTGATATTTCATCATTATTATCAAAAGGTTTTTCCATCTCATATAAACTTGATAATTGATAAATAAATTTATATTCTTTTGACTTATGTATGGTTACTATAGTATTTATGCCATCACAAATATAGATATCTCCAAGAAAGTTGTTATTTATCTTAGTAGTATCAGGTACTTCTATTACTATTCTATTGGCAAACACCTTATTTACAACACCAATACTATTCTGCATTTTCATTTATTTCTCCACTTCCAAGATACTCTATCACTTTACTGAAATGATGTCCGTTTGCATCGCCACCATTGTTGCCACCTATAAAGTGAAGATTATGTTTTTCTCGGTGTTTTTCGATAAACTTAGCAGCATTTGTCTCATTCTTATTACCAAAAACAATTAATGTAAAATCTTCATTATTTAATGACTGTGATATTAATTGATTAATATGATCATCTGGAAAACCATATCCTAAGACAATCAATGTCGAATTCTTTTTTTGTAAGTTAATTGTAAATTCTCTGAAAAGTTCAGAGTACGGTGTTTGTTGGGTTTCATAATGTTTGTTCACGGTCGGATAGATCATCACATCCACGTGTTCATCTAAATTGACATTGCTTTGTACGATTTCTTTTAATTTATGATTAAACTTCCAATCAATCGATCCATGAATTTTATACAATTTTACGTAACGTCTCAAAGCATTCCACTTATCCTTGTACCTATTTTCATCATCCACTAACCTTAATCGAAATTCAGAAGGTTCAAAGGTTCTATTAATAGAACCACGGAAACCATTCGTGTAGTGAATCCCTAGTAACTCCATTGCTACCTCATTAAATAAATCATAATTTGTTGTAAATACGTTGATAGGCGATAGTTTTTTAAATTCTCTTTGAGCAAATATTCCGCTGTAAAACTTAAGGTAGTTCTCAAGGGATACCTTTGTTTTTCTATCATCACTATTTTGATCATCAAAGTCATTGTGATAGTTCAAATTAATTGACTTAAGCAATTCAATTTTTGTAGAGTTATATGCTTGCTCAAACTTTCTGAATTCAGAAGTATCCGGATCATGGAAAATCATTGCAGTTCTAAGCCAATTTAAATAACCTTCGATATCCTGACTATCCCCACCGAACTTTCCCAGTGCCTCTCTTACTTCAGCTAACTCTTTAACTTTATAGAATGTTTGACCCATTAAAGGAATTGCTGGTAGAGAACATCCCGACCCAATTAAAATATGAAGATTCTCACTATTAAACTGTAGATTTAATAGTGAAAAGATAAACTTTTTTTGGTCCTTAAAAGATTTATTAAAAAATATGTCTTCCCCATGTCTTATGTAATACATCTTGTTTTCAATAACACTTTCGCTTTCCATATATGGTAACACCTCTCACTAATAAACTCAGCATAAGAATAGGCCAATTTACCTAATAATATCACAATGGTATTTGGAAGTCTTTACCTCTTCTGAAGTGCCCATTTAATTAGAACCCAAGTAGATATCTCTCACTCATAATTTAACTAAAAACGAGTAATGGATTTACTAATGTTTTTTTGGAGTGTTAGCATGAATCTTGAATTAATTGATTCTCTGTAATAAATAACCTTCTTCGTATTCTTACAAAGGGACTTTCCGCATGATTATATAAATACAGATCTGTTTAACGCCAAGATAATCAGATACCTCCAAGGGTTTCTTGACGATAATGAACAGATGTCGGGTATCCCGGCGTTCCATGAACCTGATGCTTGAACATTGAATTTACTTTTCTCGACAAGTAGGGAATTCTATCTTAAAGCTTGATTTTGCTGGTGCCTCCTTCTTATCGAGACTAGACTGCAACCATAAAAAGTGGATTACAGCTGCCCGCACTAAAAACTCCTGTTCTTATCCTAGATGGGATTTGATTTAAATTTAAACAGATGCTAATGGTAATTGATGTATCGTTGTCATATAGCTTGGTCACTATCTCAGATATAGTTTCATGAAGTAGTAGAATAGCCTCCTGTTTTCCAGCACATGCAATTGGGGGATAACAAAAACTTTTCCGAAAAACTTAAAAAGAAGAGCAGCCGTGGAGATAAAAAAATGGTGGATTAGTCTCTGGAACGATCAAAATTACTCTAACCGTTTCTTAAAACATTCTAAAACGTGCAATTGAATGGAGAAGCGTAATCGGTCAGTGGTGTGCAAAAAAGAAGAGTGGATTCAAAGGAATTATCCCGTATGATAAAGCAAAAGTAGAACAAATGCTTCGAGCTCTGCAACGTGAACTTTACCACTGGAGGATAATGATTACTTTAGCTCTTACAACCGGGTTACGACGGAGTGAGTTACTTGTACTTGAATGGAAGCAATCTTAATTTTGACACGGGGGTATTAGATGTTTCACAGAGCATGATTCATGCTCTGAAGGGTGAAATCATCGTGAAACAGCCTAAAACAAAAAAATCTACTCGTAACGTTGCATTACCAAGCTCGATGCTTAAAGAGCTAACAGAATATTACGAATACAGAATTCAAGAACGAAATGACATCGGGGATGAATGGTGCGGCTTCAATTGTTTTTTTATGTTTTCACATCCCCGTGGACAACCATTCCGTCATGATCGGCCCTATCAATAGTTCCGATTGTTCGTTAAGAATGATTTCCGGTACATCAGATCCCATGATCTTCGGCATACGTCGGCTACAATTCTGATTCCAAGGCGTCCTGCCAAGATCATCTCTAAACGGCTTGGGCACGAGAGCATTACAATAATAATGAAGATTTACGGCCATGCTCTTCGGACGGCCGACCAAGCAGCCGCGGATAAGTTCGAATTATTCTTCACATCTAAAACAGCACACTAACAATAACGAAGACGCCTAGGCTTTTACCCGGCGTCTTCGGTTCATTTAGGTTGATTTATGATTGACTTTTACATCAATTTTACATCAATCATCAATTTTGCCCCTTGTATCACAAACATCCTTAACCTGTATCATACCCAAAAACCAACAAAACGAAAGGTTTCACTTAACTGTTTCATCCCTCACCAACAAAGCCACCGACTCCACATGCACCGTATGCGGAAACATATCCACCGGCTGCACTTCAACCGTTCTGTACCCACCATCCTCCAACACTCGCAAATCTCTAGCCAATGTCGCCGGGTTGCATGACACATACACAACCCGCTCTGGCTTCATCTCCAGAATCGTCTCTAAGAGTCGCGGGTCGCAGCCTTTGCGAGGTGGATCGACGACGATGACATCGGCCTCGATCCCTTGCTCTTTCCAGCGAGGGATGACGTCTTCGGAAGCGCCCACTTCAAAGGTGACATGCTGCATATTATTGAGCTCCGCATTCGCGCGAGCATCTTCGATGGCTTCTTTGACGATCTCCACACCATATACACGCTTAGCATGTTGCCCTAAGAATAAAGAGATTGTACCAATGCCGCAGTAAGCGTCGATCACGGTCTCCGCTCCCGTTAGCCCTGCATATTCTACAGTTTTTCCATAAAGTACTTCAGTCTGAACCGGATTCACTTGATAGAACGAACGAGCCGAAATGGCAAACTTAACATCACCGATGTAGTCATAGATCACTTCTTTTCCCCAAAGAACGCGGGTAACATCCCCAAAAATAACGTTAGTTTGCCGTGTATTCACGTTCTGGCAGATACTCACAACCGCAGGGATCTCCTCCCGGATCGCGTTGATCCACTCGTCTTCACGTGGAATTTTGTTGCCATTGGTGACAAGGACCAGCATCATCTCACCTGTGCGGAAGCCGACCTTGACGACGACGTGACGCAATAGGCCGTGTCCTGTCTCTTCATCGTATGCAGTAATGCCGAAGCGGCGGCCGATCTCTTTAACCTTAACAACTACATCGTCGTTGCTCTCGTGCTGAATGAGACAAGTCTCCATATCTATGATGCGATGACTACCACGGGCATAAAACCCTCCGACCAAACCACCTTCGGTAACGCCAATAGGCACCTGTGCCTTATTCCGATAGCGCCAAGGCTCTTCCATACCAAGTGTGGGCAGAACGGTGATCCCACTGTCAGAAGAATTCTCGTCACCAGCTACACTCAGCTTACCGATCCGCTCTAGCGCATCCACAACATGCTGCCGTTTCCAAGCTAACTGACCTTCGTAACTCAAGTGCTGAAGCTGGCAGCCACCGCACTTATCATAGATCAAGCAAGGTGCGGCCACACGGTCTGGACTAGTTTCAATAACCTCCAGCAATTTAGCATAACCGAACTGTTTCTTCGTTTTTAGCACTTTTACCCGGACTTGCTCCCCCGGCAAAGCTCCTCCCTGAACAAATAACGTGTAGCCCTCTACTCTGCCCACACCTTCACCGTCATGATTCATACCGATGATGTCGATGACAGCTTCATCATTCTTCGCTACCGGTAAGCCGGCAATCTGCGTTTCGGCAGGAGTGTTCACGCCTCTCCCTGCTCTCCCGCTTCCTTTACCCCCGCGCCCTTGCTGTCCTGCGCTACTGAGGTCTTTTCCGCTTCCTGTCCGTGCATTCCGGTGTCTATTCATGACGATTGCTCCACTTCTTTCCTGAAAGTTATTATTTTACGTATCATACGCTACTTGTCCGCTTATATCCGCACAAATCCCCCGCCGATACGGGCAGGGGATTCTAAATTCTGACCAGAATTGTCATTACTTTAACTGCATTTTCTACATCTATTATCCGTAAATACTCACTGACCAATATTGTAACTGCAAACCATACACTTAATCAGCCCAACACAATTTTTAATTTCAAAACATACCCGAATTAACTGTAGTTTTTGCACTTAGGTCACTGATTGGAACCACATCTCACTTAAGCAAAAATTTGCAAATGTCGTGGTAAAATCTCAAAGACCCCCGGCAGCTCGCCGCCCAATTCGCCATCAAGATTGAGTAACACATGGTCTGGCGAAGTTACTTCCATTCGTCTCGTCTTGAGATAAACAACATGTGGATCATTGAAGTGGTCACCGCGTAGTGCCATCGATACAAGTCGAATAAACTCTGCCAGGTTGCATTTCTTAACTGCGATAACATCAAGCAGTCCATCATCGATCCGTGCATCTGGAGCCAGCTTCTCAAAGCCGCCAACCGAATTACTATTCGCAATAAGGAAGAGCATAAACTCGCCTTCCAGTACGTCGTATCCTTCAGCGCGAATCGTCAAATTTGTTGGTGACAGACTCGCCATTTTCTCGATGCCCTTCATGTAATAAGCAAGCTGGCCAATCAGTGTCTTTAGACGACTAGGCACTTCATAAGTTAATTGCGTCAAAGAACCGCCACCTGCGATATTGATAAAATGACGATCATTCGCCTTACCGATATCAATGGGTCTCGTCTTATTCTCAATAACTAAATCGCAATAGTCCTCCCAACGCTTCGGAATGCCCATGGCTCTAGCGAAGTCATTCGTTGTTCCCAAAGGAAACACACCAAGTGGCGGTAAATTATTCTTCCCTGCCATCCCGTTAACAACTTCGTTTAGCGTGCCATCCCCACCAGCAGCGATAATAATATCATAGCCCCGGTCGACAGCGTCAGCCGCCTCAAGCGTTGCGTCACCTTCACCTTGTGTTGCATGACAAGACGTCTCGATACCAGCACGATCAAGTCGTTCCAGTACGTGCGGAAGTAACCGCCGCATCTCCTCTCGCCCAGAGGTTGGGTTATAGATCAACCTAGCTTTTTTCATTCCATGAACGCCACCCGTTTTATCATAATTTCAATCTCATTATATTTAATATTTGCCGAGATATCCAGCGGGATAACAAATGATGTGGTAGCAATGCTTCTCCCGAATAACGATATCGCAAGCCGCTAAGTCGCGAAGGAATCGCCGACTTCGTAAAATAACCCGCACTTAGAAATAACGGTGCAATCATAACATCGCAACCGCGCCTCTCTTGCCAGTATATCACTTTACGCCGCACATTGTCTGGATTAAGTAATGCATAATCGGAATAAGCAATCCCACTTACCTCTTGAACGCGTTTGGACAATGAGGAGATTCCCCGCTCCCAACGCTGGAGGAAGCCATCATGTTTGCTACCATGACCCACCAGAAGCAGCACCTCATGTGCTGGATCAGCTGACAACGTCTTTATTTTATCCCAGATCATCTCAGCAATTACCGGATCATCGTCAATAGGATCGCCAAATAACACGCGGGCACAAAGACGGAAACGTTCAAGATCAGTCTCCTTCTCCGGCGTGTTCTTCACACCGAACGCATAAGCTATCTCATCAACATGCGTGCTCCCGGAAGACACAAACAAAGGAATAACAATAAGGTCTGTCACTCCCTGTGATTCCAGTCGATCAATACCATCCTGAATAAGACGCCCTTCCACTATTTCAAGAAAAGATGTCTCCATCAGCAGCCCCGCTGGCAACTCTGCCGCAGCTTCCAACACGGCAGAGTCTACTGATGCTACCCATTCCTTATCTGGAGATCCATGACTAATCACAAGTACCCCTAGCTGAGGAAGCTTCTCCAACGTTGCCCGCGAATTCCGATCCGTTAGTACTTCTAACGGCGCCTTCTTAGTCCACGGATTCACTACTTAGCGATCCAAACGATCCAGCGCCATTTTATAGCCATCGTTGCCATAATTAAGACAACGTTTCACACGTGAGATTGTTGCCGTACTAGCTCCTGTCTCAGCTTCAATCTGGTTGTACGTATTTCCCTTACCAAGCATACGCGCTACTTCTAAACGCTGAGAGAGGGATTGGATTTCATTTACCGTACATAAATCATCGAAGAAGACATAACATTCCTCGATATCTTTCAGCGTAAGAATGGCTTCAAATAATTGATCGATACTTTTATCATTTAACTTCTTGAGTTGCACTGAATAATCATCCCCTACTATTACTATAAACACACATTCATTGTACCCGAGCAACGTCCCCCTTTTCAAGCATTAACGATTTCACGCATTACAGAAAGAACGTTAAAATCCGCATTCGCCCATAAAAGTCGGGACATTCGTCCATACGCACTAAGCTCCGGGCACATACAGTATAGTAATAAACGCCTATAAAATAGGAAAAGGAAAGTGATACTATGCCTCATTATAATGCTCCACGGCGGAGTGCGACGCCTCCTTCATATCCATATTCGCAATATTACCCGGGAATCAATCCGTATGAAACAGAGCTACCGCTAACTGCAGAATCATCGGCAATCATGCCTTATTCCGCACCCTCTAGTGGGGTAAATGACTCCTTTACATCAGCTGCAAGTGGAGCTGCAAAAGCGGGCGGAGGTTTCTCCATACCAAATCTTGGCGATATCAAAGGAATCGTGGATCGATTTGGTGGTATCGAAGGTATTCTTGCGACCATGGGAAAAGTACAGAAGATGATGCAAACCTTTCAACAATTCGCACCAATGGCCAAACTGGTCGCAGGTCTTCTCCCTGGAGGTAAAGGCGCGGCATCGAAAGGTAGATCGGGAGGACTTGATGAATTCAAACCCCGCCGACGCCGAAAAAAAGGAACCAAACGAAGTAATAGCCAGCGTCGCTCCACTTCTTCAAAGAGCCGCTCTAAATCCGGGAAGAGCCGCCGTTAACACGGGGGCTCCTTCCTACATAAACAAACAGGAACCTCATTATTTAAACCAGCCACGCTTTTTGAACCAGAGGATCATCCAAATGCTCAGTCCTAACATCACAATAAGTACGATAAAATACCCATATTTCCAATCCAACTCTGGCATATTGATAAAGTTCATACCATAGATACCTGCAATCAACGTAAGTGGCATAAATACCGTTGTAATAACCGTTAACGTCTTCATAATACCGTTCATCCGATTAGAGTTAAGAGATATATAAGAGTCTCGTAGATCTGCGGTCATTTCACGATCACTTTCAATCATCTCGGACAACTTAAGCAAATGATCATAAATATCAGAGAAATGAACACGATGCTCCTTCTCTCCCTGGATATGCTGGGAATTTAGAATACGATACATCATATCCCGCATTGGTACGATGGTTCTCCTTAATTTGAGCAACCGCCCCCGCAGATCAAACACCTGATTCATCAATAGTTCAACAGATTCCCTTGCTCCTCTTTTCTCGAGCTCATCCAGTTCGTCCTCGATCGCATATACGCAAGGAAAATACTGATCAACTAATTTATCGATCACCATATATGCGGCAGCAAAAGGACCCTTAAGCCAACTCTTCTTGTCATGGGGACGTTTCACTATGGCTTCCCATGCTTCATCTAGTTCTGTTAATGAGCGATGATGAAAGGAAACAAGGTAGGTACTCCCAATAAACAGATTGACCTCCACTGTAGAGAGAGTATCTGGGTCAATGGCGTGCAGAACTAGAAATTCGTAGTCTTCGTAATAATCGACTTTAGGTCTTTGAAGAACCATAAGGCAATCCTCGATAGCGAGCGGGTGGAAGTGGAAATAGTTGCCCAGCTCTTCCGCTTCCTCTTTCGTCGGTTCGTCGAAATCAATCCAGCTCCATAAGTATTGCGACGTCGACATATTGTTTAGTTGTTCAAGCGAAATGTTAGACTCTACCTTGTGATCATGCGTAATCCCCAATATCCGAATCACTTGCCTCACCTCTCCACTCATCCTGCAAAAATTATATCTAGACCCACCAAAAAAAGCCAATCTCCAAATGATTGGCTTTCGAAACACTGCTTAGAATAACAGTTTGTATATGCCTCCGGCAAGCAAACCCGCAATTGGAATCGTAATTACCCAAGAGATCACAATTCTTCCCGCAAGCGACCACTTTACTGCCGAGAAACGCTTCGCTGATCCTACGCCGAGAATAGCGGAAGTAATTGCGTGAGTTGTACTAACTGGCAAGTGGATCAGTGTCGCTCCAAAAATGATGGAAGCAGAGGTAATATCCGCCGCAAATCCATTAATTGGCTCGATCTTGAATATCTTCGTTCCCATCGTTTTGATGATCTTCCAACCACCGATAGAAGTACCCAATGCCATAGCTGTTGCAGCCGCTAATTTAACCCAAAGTGGAACTTCCATATGGTCCTGATATTTTGCCGTCACCAAAGCGAAGGTGATAATCCCCATCGCTTTCTGCGCATCGTTTGTACCATGAGTAAAGGACTGGATTGCAGCCGTTATAATCTGCATACTCCGAAAGCCTTTATTCACGTTATGTGGACTACGTTTAGCAAAAACATACTTCAATATGGTCATAACAATATAACCTATTGCAAAAGCAAGTAACGGGGAGAGGAGTAAAGCTTCAATAATTGTCGTGAACCCACTCCAATTTAACTTTTCCGAACCAGCACCGACTAATACCGCTCCTGCCAAAGCACCAATCAAAGCATGGGACGAAGACGATGGAATTCCAAACCACCATGTGATCAAATTCCAAATAATTGCCGCAAGCAATGTCGCAACAAGAATCTCGAGCCCATTATCGAGCGTGGCGGGGTCCGCGACACTCCCACCGATGGTCTTTGCAACACCCGTGAACATGATCGCTCCAAGAAAGTTCATAAATGCAGCCATCATAATTGCCGTACGAGGTTTCAAAGCCCTCGTAGATACAGCTGTTGCGATGGCATTAGCCGTATCGTGAAACCCATTGATGAAATCAAAAGCGAGCGCCAACACAATAACAATTAATATAATTAGCATACTAGTGTCCATATCATTTTTTGCACAGATGAATCTCTCTCTTTATATGTATCCGCGCAATTCCATCCTCCCGAATATCGATTATAACGCGAAATAATTATTACGAATTACGCATGATTATGGATTCCAGCATATTAGCAACATGCTCGCAGGCATCCGTTGTCGTTTCAAGACGTTCGTAAATTTCTTTTTTCTTAATCAACATAATCGGATCGGTTACTTTTGCAAACAATTCATTAATACAAATTCTGAGCAAATCATCGCCTTGGTTCTCTAGATCATTCAGACGAATTGTATGTTCACGGATCGCAAGTAACTTCTTCTGGGATAACAAATGAATCGCTTTTTGAATTTCATAAGCAGAGATGCGTAAGATTTCAGCAAATTTAACAATATACTCGTCCGGCTGATCGAGATGATACATGAAGAAACGTGCCGTCGTTGCCTCTAGTCCATCAATAACATCATCCAAAGTTGTCGTTAGATCCATGATGTCTTCACGTTCAATTGGCGTAATAAACGTTTTGTTTAATTCGACAATAATCGTGTGGGTGTATCCATCACATTTCGACTCAAATTCCTTCATTTTCTTAACAAACTGACCCACATCTTTGAACTCCATTACCTGCTGGGCGAAATAATCAGCCGATTCAACGATCGTATCCGCCATATTCTCCAACGTTTGAAAAAAGATGTCCTTTTTTTTCACTCGCATCTGAAATCTCCTATCCATAAGTATGTTTATTTACATTGCGTTAACATCGCGTTAACATAACCTTGATTATCTTAACACATCTAATTAACGCTAGGAAACGCTGTTACAAACATGTCACGAGAAATTTTCTTTTTCCACCTAGGATTTGGAATTCAGAACCCTCTATATGCATAACTTGTACCATAAATTGAATAATTTCCTACTTATTCGATCTATTGCATGACGACATGGCTGCTAAATTCGGGACTATTCGGTACGATGTTGAAATATGTCGTTCCAGGATAAAAAGGAACCTCGACATTATCTTTTACAAATCGAATAACGTCGTTCGAGTTGCGGATCCATCGTCCTTCGATCACCTTACCCCGTTGGAATAGCAATGCTTCTCCACCTAACTCCAGATTAACGCTCAGCCTTCCTACATCATCCAGCACTTGGTGATCTGCACCCATAACCACTACATTTGTTGCGGTTATTACCTCATCCGAGTCCCGATCCTTATATAGCTCACCATTTACTAATCGATTATAAAGCTTAGTCTCAGGATCATATTCAAAGGCGACTTGATAATTATTTAATAGAAACTTAATTTCCACCTTACTGACGGGATTTCCCTCTCCCGGGTCATCCTCATTACGGAAAGTGTAACTAGGAACTTCTGTATCTTCGATTGCATATTTCCTTTTAGTTGCGCCTTCCATCAGTTTCTCCAGATTAGAGTATAAATTATGCGGCGCCTTTCGAGACTTGTCCCGCCAGAAGTAAGCTCCCGCATTCGTTATCTCGTCGAGATCTTCTTTATGTTGACGTTGCAGAATCGCATAAGCATCATTACTTGCACCAGCATGTACGAGAACACCATGATAACTCTCCCCTAAATCGATCATATAAGGTCGAATACTACGGATAGGGCCAATTCGTGCGACTTCTTCTCCTGTTTGGAAAATCGCTACCAGACGGGTGACTCCTCCCTCCGCCAGCACTTCATAGACGATATCCGCCCCGTTTAAGCCCGATTGTGGACGAGCAGCCGGAGCATTGTTAATCATGACGGCCAACGGACGACGTACAACCGGTTCTTCCAAAGGAAGACCGGTCAGAGGAGCTGTATAGGCTGGAATAGATGGTGTTGGAATGATTTCCTCCACTTGTTCTTCCGTAACCGTTGGACCTTCTTCAGCATTGGGAGATGGAGCTTCCTTAGGTGAACCACATGCGGGGATAATAAGGAGACAAAGAAACAGGAGCAGGAGAACTACTTGATTAGATAATTTCAATATTATTATTCCTCCGTAATTCCACATTTTTCTTACAGTATACGACAAATAACATCCTCTCGGAAAGACAAGGATGTTGTGGAATGTTCATATTGTTTACAAATGTCTTCATTTTCTACTCAAATCTTGATATCTTGTCCGCCGAACATCCAGCAATTTAAGCTTAGGCTACCATATTGGTATTCTTGAAACAGCTTGCGGGCAATGCGGTCATTATCTCCTGCTCCCATCGCATATAGAAGTGGGACGATATGCTCCTTAGCATAGGCTGGAACAGCATCCCTTACGTGTGGGGCTTTCTTCTCATATTGTAATAACGAACGCAAATCCCAATTCACGAGCTGTTCTCCAACCCAATCGTCGAATTCCACAGCCCAATCCGCCGGAATGGACTTGTTATCACCTAGAAGACGCAAATTGTGAACCAATCCGCCGCTGCCAATCACGAGCACATTTTGCTCTCTTAGCCCAGATATCATTCTTCCAATGGCATATTGTTCTTCAGGGGATCGTCTGGAATCAACAGATAGTGCCACTACCGGAACATCTCCGTTAGGGAACATCGCTCTTAGGACAACCCATGCCCCATGATCAAGTCCTCTTCCTGAAGACATCAGGAATGGCAAATTATTATTCTTAAAGATAGAGCCAATCTCTCTGCTCAGTTCGGGATCACCTGGTACAGGATAGTTAATATTATACATTTCATCGGGAAATCCGTAGAAATCATGTAATGTCTGATGATGAGTATCCTCCGTCACGTATTGATCTGGCGAATCCCAGTGTGCGGAGAAGATCACAATCGCTCGTGGCTTCCTCAGTATCTCTTGTCCTAATTGCTTCAGAAATTTAGTGTACGCATTGTCTTCGATCGCGAGTGTCGGAGATCCATGTGCAATAAACAGTGCAGGTTGAGTCATCTGAGTAAACCTCCCTACGCCAAATTGATTATATAGAAGTTGTTCAAAAAGCCACCTATTGATCAAAAAACATACCAGGAAGCGGATTCGACATCGAATCTTGATTCAGCCGGACCAAGCATATGCTTACGAAGTATGTTTCCTTTGGAAACATTTAAGGTACTCACGTAGGTTTTGCCTAGCGATTGCTTCCGAAGTCGTTTTCTTCGAAAACGTGCAGCTCCGCTCCTCGGTCCCTAGCTTCGTTCAACCTTCTGGGAGCGTTTTGATAAAACGCAACTTCGAAAGCATAGACTCTGGTGCTGAATATCTGACTTTTTGAACTCACACTATACATATATTGTATCGCTGTAGGGAGTGATTTACCAGTTGTGACTTTGAGTGATGTGTATGACTTTTGTAAAATTTATATTAAATCATCCAATTCAGCCAATCATTCTGGGTCGCTTCCAATCCTCCAAGCCAATTTTTCGTCTTCTGCAACAATTGATCCTGGTGCTCGCCTGAAGAGTAGGTATGATTACCTTGGAAAATAATTTCTTTATCACACCGGCCTTCTGGGCGTGTCCAAAATACTTTCTGATACAAGAAGGCATAATCCACAGGGATATCGTCATCCGAAGTACCGTGTACGATCAGTACATCCCCAGAGAATTTAATCGCCTCTTGGAAGGGTTGATAAGTACCTAGAGATTCAAAAAATGCTGGGGAGAAGCCATATCCGAGATAATCAGCACTGCCATTCTTAACGGAAGCATCATACACTTTACGCCCAGTAATCTTAACGATATCGCTAAACGGATATCCTACCGATGACCAGAGCACTAAATTTTTAACCCGGCGATCCCGTACTGCCGTTAGGATAGCAATCGCACCGCCCAGGCTATGTCCGAGTAGAGTAACTTTCGTAGGATCGATGTCACCTATACTCAACCCGTAATCCAGAACCGCTCGTGTCTGAGCAATCAAAGAATCAACATCTTCCCGTCCGTAATCACCGCTACTCTCACCGCAGCCGATATAATCAAACCGAACGACGATATTTCCTTCAGCGGCAAGCTCACGCGCTGTCTTCACGAAGAGACGATCTACACCAATCCGGTTTCCTACAAATCCATGACATATAACCACAAGCGGTGCCCGGTCCTTACAGCGGCCTTCCTTCTTGGCACATTGTGCTGGATAATGGATACTTGCGGCAATTTGTTGCTCTTCGTGATGAATGGTAATTTGTCGTTCCATCTCACTATACCTCCCCGATCCCGCGATGCAGGACTATATATTAATTAATCCGATAAGTTTAATATGAATTATAACTTATCTTAACATCGCCGTGGGGGAGTGTCAATCGGTTCATTCGGATGACTTCATATTTTATTCATAGGACTTGAGAAAAAAAGATTGTGTCGTATCTCTCCCATCCCATTCCTGCATAAATTGTTGATTACTCCATGGTTCTGCACCCGATAGAAGCTCTTCTTCATCTCCAAACTCCAAAGAATCGACCTCCGACACTACTTCCTCAAGGCTGCCTCTAGAGTGACTATTCAGCAAATATCGCCGGGTAAGCTCCGATTCATTGTTCTTCACGCTGTTTAACCTCCACTCATTAGGATATAAATACCGTGTTTAGTCTTAGAGTTATCGGCTTTTTTTATTCCACAGTGATTCCAGTGGCTCCACCCATGGATTCTTGCACAAGTATCGAATCTTGCAGTATACTTACTCGAGAAAATCGATGATTCATTTACACTAAAGGGAATTAGAGATGAGTTCATGTCATCTATCAGTCCAGAAGGAGAAAAGTTCTTGAGTAACCATGATATGGATAACCAACTTCAGAAATTATCACAACAAATGAATCCAGCCAATCAGGTCTATTTCGAGGAAATGTTGAATTATATCTCGCCTGACTCCACTACATTATCTCGAGCGAAACGTGAGGAAATCCTGACCGATTTAGCCAAGAAAATCATTAAAAATCAAAAAAAGGCGATTCAAGCTCAAGAGTTATTTGGTGAAGATGCCGTGGCATATTGTAAAGATCTTATTGAAGATGTATTGATGCGTAAGCCCAGAACTCTGAAAGACAAAATCAAATATTATACGATGATACCTTGGGTCGCTCTGACCTGGTTATTCTTTATTTATATGATCACGGGATTTATGGGTAAATGGTTTGAGGGCGAGCTAGAATATACAGAAATTAACGCTTCAACCCTCCTCCTCATAGCTGTCTTATCGATTGTATTAATCGAGGCGGTTACCCGTTTCCTTGGACCAGGTCCTAAGGAAGAAGAATCAAATGAAGTTCCTCGTAAGTTTGATCTCAAAGCCTTAGGCATCTATATCGGTGTAGCTGTTGTTCTCATAGCCGTTTTCATGATGCTTGGACAACTCATGCCTACCTTCACCATTTCCCCTTGGGGCAGCCTCATCCTATTTCTTGTTGGTGTTGTCGGACATATATTTATCTTTGGACGCCGGGGCAAATAAATTAGCAAAGAGCCTATACGACACGGAATCATGTCGTATAGGCTCTCTTTAATTATTCCTTCTCATTTCCAAATGTGATCTTGGAATAATCTATTGGCGTAGGTGCCTTTACCTTGTCGATAACAATTACACCGTCAAATTGCTGCTGCGGAATAAATCTCATTACATTCGGTCTGATCTGCTCCGCCGTCAATCCATCTTCAGAAGCGTAAATATGTCGGAACATCCAGGCATTATTGTTATCTTTCACCTTCTGTTTCGTAAAATCGATAAAAGTGTTTGTATACCCACTTTGCATGACTTGGTACTCTAGACTTCCCTTTGTTGCTGATTCGATAGTAAAAGGTTTGTAAGAAGAGATCGTAACAGATTCACCTTGATTCATGAATAGTCCGATCACGTACATTTTGTCTTGCAGCTTCTGATGAAGCAATTCCCCCATGCTGGTGAAGCTATATATCCATTTGCCATCTTCCTTGACCCGAATATTTGAAGTATTTTTGGCAAGATGATCATTATGAGCCCACAAAATGACTTTTTTCCCCGGATATAGAGTCTTCATCACCCAATCTAGATTATCCGCCATCAGTTGGTCGCGCGAGGAGTATGCATTCGTCACGTCATCAAGTCCGCTTTTCAAAAATTCAATATGATCATGTAATGACTTCAGGTAGATATCACATAGATGCGGTTGATCAGGATAGAACGCTGCCAACTTTTCTGTTAGCTCTGCTCTATGCTCCTCAATAAACTTGATCACTTCTTGATATTGAGGCTCATACGTGTCGATTACCTTTTGCATTTCCGTTTTGAAAGCTGGTTCCTTACTGTCCATCCCATATTTGTTATAAACTTCGTAGAAATCCGTAATTGCCTGCAGCTCGAACTGAACAAAATCTTTTCCTCGATCTAGATCCAGTTGTGCGATCCCTCCAGCAATAAACTGGGTCAAATAGGAACTTGTAAACTGCATATCATATCCCGCTAGATACAGCGGATTATCGCCTTTCCCCTGTTGCTTGATATAATCGAATAACTCCAGAGTTTCCTGTGAATGCCAGATTGGAAAGATCGATGAGGTCATCATAGCCTCAGGACTAAGCGAGTCCCTATTCTCATAAACAGCGGCAGCATCGCCCATCCCGGATTCAAAGGCAATAACGTCAAATCCAAGCTCTTCATGTAAATATTTAATTAAGCGTGTCTTGATCTCACTGTATTCCGCTACTCGATGAAAGTTTTCCCCAAGACTTACAACCGTCTTGTCTTTGAGCAATGTCTTCAGAAAGGCTAGGTCCGTATAATCATCCGACTCCAATGATTTGATCTCATGAGCATTATTTTTAAGCCAATTTGTCTGGTTCTGATCCACAGCAGCAAATGAATGAGCTGGTGCAAGCAACAACGAGAAACTTGTAATCACAGTCATCATCAACATGCTTATCCGCTTATAGATTTTCATATTTTTTATAATCATATTAACTCCTTATTTTACTTAAATCGCTGCACTAATTAATAATGAGTTTGTACTCATACCTGTTCTGCACGATTCAACAAAAGTACTGTTGCATATAAGATAAGCGCGATAAAAACCAACTCGATTGCAACGGAGCTCCATTCAATTGAAAGTAGACTGCGATCAAACGTAAGCTGACCACCATCAGCTACATTCGATATCTTAACTTCCGTTCCTCGCGATATAACCAAGCCCATTCCATTTTCGGAAACATTCAGTAATTTCATCTCTACCCAGGCAAGGCCGCTTTGAACGGCAAAGAAACTAATAATCCCGATCCATCGCCCAAGCTTTCCTTTTATTGATGCACTAATCGTACTCGATAATATAATCGTTACGAAGAGGAAGGTATAAGTCCAGAACAATTGAAACAGCACGGTTAAGATATCCGAGAATGAATTAAATATATTAGCAATCTCATCAGCACTCACAATGCCTACGAATGAGTTATAAATAACTCCATGCAGTAACGCAATCGCAAGAAGTACAATGCCTGTGATCCACCCTAGAACCAGAACCGACAAGACTGTATCAATGGGCCGTTTCGGCAATAGTCTCCGGCTATAAGCTTTAATATTATGCCTATATGTTATTGTGACTAGAATGACGCTAAGTGTTGCCGCGAAGGAATACAATACTAAAGATAAGACTAGTATAGCAACTTGACCCCACCCTCTGACATTGCCGACAATCGACACAATCAATTGAAGTAGGATTAATATGGTACCCACACTGAGGAAAGTAGCGGCATTACGTTTTAAGTCATATTTCAGCAGCTTCATCATTCTGCAAACACCTCTTTGAACATGTCATCTACACTCTTGCCGTGCTTGATACGAATATTCTCAACTTCATCCTGCAAAACAATTTCACCATTCTGAATAAAGATAACTTCATCAAAGATCCGTTCAATATCACGTACAAGATGGGTAGAGATTACCAGACTGCTATCTTCGCTATAAAACTCTACGATGGCATCGAGAATTTTTGTCCGCGCTACAGGATCAACACCACCTATTGGCTCATCGAGCAAATACAGCTTGGCGTTACGAGAAAGAGCAAGTGTAAGCTGTAACCGCTCATTCATCCCTTTGGATAATGAACTAATCCGATCATTGATACTTAAATTCATGAAATCAAGCATACGCTTCGCTTTGTTCCCATCAAAATCTTGGTAAAAGTCTTGATAGAAACCGATCGCATCCTTCACTTTCATCCATGATTCTGTAAGCGGACGATCCGGCATGAAGGATACAATGGACTTTGTGTTAAGTCCTACGGGTAAACCTGCCACAGTAACGCTGCCTTCTGAAGGATGATTCAAACCGGCAGCAATTTTCATTAACGTTGTTTTTCCGCTTCCATTCGTTCCGAGTAATCCAACGATTTTACCTGCCCCAATACCAAAAGTAACGTCGCGCAGCGCCTTTTTGGAGCTATAGGATTTAGAAATTCCTTGAAACTGCAATAAGCTTTGTTCCATTTCCATTCTCCTTATCATTTTGTGTGGCGAAGCAATGATCAGTCTTTGCTCTCTTCTTCTACTGCTTCAACAACAATGGCCGCAATGTCCTTATTGGAAAAACCGAGTTCCTGCATGCCATGAATAAAGCTTTCCAGTAGATCTCCTGCCATTTCTTTTTTTATGGTCATAATTTTCGATTCCTCACTTGTCACATATCTTCCTAATCCGCGTCTCGTCTCCACGACATCCTCTCGTTCCAATTCCTGAAACGTTCGTTGAATCGTGTTTGGATTAATTTGCAATTCTACTGCGAGCTCACGAACGGAGGGGATTTTATCTCCAGCCTTTAATTTACCGGTAACAATCTCTCTCTTGATTCTATTCATAATCTGCAAATAAATCGGTAAGTTATTATCGAATTCCATACTCACAATGTGATATGCTCCTTTCCGCCGTGATGCCTGACTCAGAGCATGGCTCTATGCGACATCCCGTTTTTTAAACGTAACAAAGCTAGTTCCAAGAAATAATACCATATACACAGCAACCACAATAAGCGAGAAATTTAGCGTCATGCCTTTAAAAGGTGCACCACCTTGGCTATATACCGACAAGTCGGCATTTGTAAAAATCAAATATTTAACTATTGCATACTTAGACAGCAACATCGTAACCAGACCCTCTAGCAATACTAGGAACATGCCGATCCCAATCGTCGCCCCTGTCGATTTTGTCAATACACCAACCATAAATGTAATCGTTACATACACGAGTGTGTAGACTAGAGTATAGAGAACTGTCATAAAAACATCATTCCAGCCCATTTCAGATGATCCATTGAAGCCAAAGGCAATTCCTCCGGTAATGAAAGCAACAATTGCTGAACAAAGAAAGAGAGATACAGTATACAACACTGCCGTTACATACTTTGAGGCAAGAATCCTATTTCTGCTCTGGGATCGAATCAGTAGCAGCTTGATCGTTCCAAGACTATATTCTTTGGTGACGATCCCTGCTGTGCATATAATGCCAAGAAAGACGATAAACTGTCCCATACCACTCTTGGACATAACACTTTGTACGAACTCTACAGTAGATACAAATCCCCCTGACGACTCAAATGCTGTAGCCAGATAGCCGAACAATGCGATAAAAGCGATCAAGACCGCATAGGGGATAAAGAAACTCCGCTTCTTGGACAACTTCAACCATTCGTTAATAACTAAATTTCCGAAACTACGCAATGCGGTTTCCTCCCGTCCATTTCAAGAACTCATCTTCCAGCGACTCACGATTCTCTTGAATCCGGTAAATCGCAATCCCTTCAGCACCTAACGCGCTCACAACACGCGGAATATAGCTATCACGAACAGACACACTAACTTGCTTCAATTCAGGAGCACAATCAAGTATCGTAATCTCTTCCATACGTTCCAGCCTTTCTTTCGCCTGCTGAGCGTCATCTACGCGGAACGTGATGTTCACCTTTTCTTCCACATTAGGAGTCATACCTAGTGATCTAACCGTAACCAACTTACCTTCCTGTATGACGACAACTCGGCTACACATCTGCTCTATTTCCGACAAGAGATGGCTGGAGACTAGAATGGAAATTCCCTCTTCACTGGCGATTTGCTTCAAGTAATCGCGCATTTCACGGATACCCGCAGGATCTAACCCGTTCGTGGGTTCATCCAGAATCAAGATCGATGGCTCATGCAGTAGCGCTTGTGCGATACCAAGACGTTGACGCATACCAAGCGAATAGGCCTTTACTTTCTTATTCATCGCATCTTGCAAACCGACCAATTTCGTCACCGTCTTGATCCGTTCTTCCGTTATCCCCTTCGTCATTCGTTGATATTGCTTCAGATTGTCATATCCAGACATATAAGGATAGAACTCTGGATTCTCAATAATTCCGCCAATATGAGCGATTGCACCGGCAAAATCATTTCGAATACTTTTCCCTCTAACAAGTACGTCTCCTTCTGTCATACCGATCAGGCCAACGATCATACGAATCGTAGTTGTTTTACCTGCACCATTCGGGCCAAGCAAACCAACGACTTCCCCTTTTCGTATATCAAACGATAGGCTATCAACGATCTTCTTCTGTCCAATTTTCTTCGTTACTTTATTTACAGAAAGAACAACCGGATGAGTTTCTTGGTTAGGTCCGTTCATAATGCCACCTCTTTTGTATTAGTGTTATAGTTGAATAGTACACTAGTAATATAATATTGTAAAGGTTTTTTTGGAAAATAATACTTTTAGGGTACCTAAGTTGGTTTTTACAGCATATGTGAAGGGAGAGTGAAGTGAAAGGGAAGCCCCTCCTATCGCGTAGTTGCAGAAAGTACACTTATTTTGTGGTACATTGATCATTCAGATAAAATAGCTGCATAATGTACACCTAAATTTCTAATTTGAGGCAATTTGGATCAACATTGTGGAATTTAAGTGAAGATTGTGCAACTAAATGGGCCATAGCCCCAAATAGAACTCAAATAATTGTACTTTGTACACTTATTACGTAAATTAGGTGAGCGAAAAGACAGCACTGAGCATAACAAAAAGATGCTCTCTCAGTAACTGAGGAGCACCTTAATATATTGCCAAACTTTGTATTTGAATTCTTCTACACTCAGATCAATAAATTAAATAAATTTAGATCACGATTCAGCTCTGTATATTCGATACCACTTTTATCCATTCTTTTGATTAAGCTCTTATAATCATCTTTGTCACTCAGCTCGATGCCAACTAACGCTGGCCCGTTCTCCTTATTGTGTTTCTTCGTATACTCGAACCGTGCAATGTCATCGTTTGGACCAAGTACTTGCTCCAGAAATTCACGAAGAGCGCCACTACGTTGCGGGAAGTTAACAACAAAATAATGCTTCAATCCTTCATAGATGAGCGAACGCTCCTTCATCTCCTGCATCCGATCGATATCATTATTCCCGCCACTTATTACGCATACAACCGTTTTTCCACGGATTTGATCCCGGTACATATCTAGTGCAGACACAGGCAAAGCTCCAGCTGGTTCAACCACGATAGCACTATCGTTATATAGCTCAAGAATGGTCGTACAAGCTTTACCTTCCGGCACTTGAATAATATCATCCAGTACCTTGGCACAAATCTCGTAGTTTAGCTGACCAACCCGTTTCACGGCCGCACCGTCAACAAACTTATCTATCGCCTCGAGTGGGACTACTTGTCCTTGCTTCATGGCTTCTGTCATCGATGCCGCTCCGGAAGGCTCCACCCCAATTACCTTCGTGGTTGGACTCACGGTCTTGATATAGGTGCCGACACCAGATACTAGTCCACCGCCACCAATCGTAACAAATATATAATCAGCAGGTGCATCAAGACTCTCCATAATCTCCATCCCGATCGTTCCGTTTCCGGCTACGATTTTGGCATCGTCAAATGGATGAATAAAGGTCTTTCCACCTTCACTGCATGCCTTCATAGCTTCTGCATAAGCATCATCATAAGTGTCGCCAGTTAGAATGATATCCACATGCGAACCACCAAAACGTTTCACTTGCTTAACCTTTTGATTCGGCGTCGTGCTCGGCATGTAGATTTGCCCTTGAATGCCAAGTGCATTGCAAGAATAAGCCACGCCTTGTGCGTGATTGCCCGCACTTGCACACACGATTCCCTTCTCCATATCTTCTGGACATAGATTACGAATCATATTATAGGCTCCTCTAATTTTAAAGGAACGTACAATCTGTAGGTCTTCACGCTTTAGATACACTTTACAATCATATCTCGCTGATAACGTTGCATCCAATTGCAGTGGGGTGCGTTTTACAACCTCTTTAAGCACGTGATGCGCTCTTACGATATCTTCCATTCCCACCGTTTGTCGTTCTTCCTCGCCCATTCTCATTCTCCTCGATTCCATGGCTTCGTCATTTTCACTTCATGTACTGTCCTAATCCAGTGCCCTCACTACAAAAGGCTTCAACCGTTTCTCAATGGTAGCACGCTGCGATTCTAGAAATTCCGGCAGATCAAGTCTTCCACCCAAATCTTCTATTCTCTGGTCGCACTCAAAACCCGGAAGGTCTGTTGCTATCTGAAAAAGAATACCCCCAGGCTCACGGAAATACACAGCCTTGAAATATTGACGGTCTACAATTCTACCAGATTGCATATTGCTTCTCTCGATACGTGAACTCCATTCTTCCAATTCACCTTGATCGCTTGCACGCCATGCCATATGATGTACTGTTCCCGCACCACCCTCGCCAACCGGGATGTTCTCCACATTCAAATCAATCACATTACCAAGCTCACCGCCGGAACGAAAGCGAACCAATCCTTCCTCTTCAGCTACCCTGCTAAGTCCAAGTAAATCTACAAGCACCCGCTCCGTACTTTTACTATTAGCACTAAAAAGAAGTGCCCCTGCAAACCCCTTAATGGCGAACTCAACGGGAACTGAACTAAATGACCACCAGCTATTAGGTCCTTGCTCCCGCTCTACTAATTCAATAATTAGTCCAGAATTGTCGGTAAACGTAATATACTTCTCATCAAAACGAGTCGTTTCCATCACTTCGATTTGGAAATATGTAAGTCTTTTTCGCCAAAATAGCAGGCTACCCTTAGGGACAGCATATACCGTAATACCAACCTGTCCACCACCAAGCATCCCTTGCCTAGCATCTTCCTGTGGGAAAAAGCTGATAATCGTGCCTGGACTTCCCGACTCGTTACCGAAATACAAATGATGTACGTCCGGAGCATCGAAATTAACACTCTGCTTAACGAGCCTTAGTCCGAGAACACCCGCATAAAAATCGACAGTCGACTGTAAGTCGTTGACAAATGCGGTAATATGGTGAATCCCCGCTGATACTGGCACGTCTTTTCCCCCTGAAAATTGATATTCGTAATTATAAACACTACTTAATCTAAACCAAAAATAACACTGTACTCCCTATTATAATGGATATTAACGTATAAATTAAGCGAATAAAGTTATATTCCATGTGAAAACAATTCAGGGCGTCCCCCCATCAAAGTTATACAACCTTGACGTGGCAGACGCCCTGAATATTCTAGTCTTCCTTGGAAACAAGCCGTTTGTCGGTGTTGCCTTGATGATGATTATCGTACACCAGCTCCGTCAGTTCCCATTCCGTTGTTCCGAGCATCATATCAGCAGGGAACTCCTCTCCCCTGTGTAAATGTTCCTCGTGACCTGCTTCATCGGTATATATACCCTCGACATCCACTATTTCACGGGAGATTGGAGACATTTCCTTATCTTTTTTACTCATCACATAATACCTCCCAAATTCAGAAAATGGTGAGAACACTCCCTTAACATACGTCAAAAGAACCTCTGTTATCCTTGGGAAGACAATTCGTTCTACTTCCAGTTTCTTCACTGAGTGTAACGTCGTATAACTAGCTCAATGTTAAGGATCACATAATGGGAAATCCTCCTGTTAATTGCACCTTGTATAGCACCAAGGGAAACTTAACTGGAAATTCTCCCTATAATTCTATCCTCTAGAGGCAATAGTGATGAAATTCGATAAATTAACTGGAGATTTTCCTGTTAGATGAAGGACGTGGTACCATCAAGTCATCTTGACAAACGATGGTTAGATTAACGCTTTAGCGGCAATATCTCTACGATTGTGCTTGCCATCGAATGTGATGCCCTCTGCTATTGCATAAGCATTAGCACGCGCAGCACCAATATCTTGTCCTAATCCCACAATACCAAGGACACGACCACCATTCGTGATCCATTCACCATCGACATTTTTAGCTGTACCGGCGTGGAAGACTAGTGCATCTTTTGCCTTGGCCTCATTCAGTCCTGAAATCGGCAATCCTTTTGGATAGGATGCAGGATATCCACCCGAAGCGAGCACCACGCATACAGCGGCTTCGTCACTCCACTCAATTTCAACCTGATCCAACGTACCGTTAACAGCAGCCAAGAAAATCTCCAGCAAGTCACTCTTTAAACGTGGTAGAACCACTTGAGTCTCAGGGTCACCAAAACGGGCATTAAATTCAATCGTCTTCGGCTTCCCATCCGGAGAAATCATCAGTCCTGCAAACAGAATACCGCGGAAATGACGCCCTTCTGCGACCATAGCTTTGGCTGTTGGCTTGATAATCGTCTCAATGGCTTCTTCTATAATGCTATCCGCAATGTGAGGAAGCGGAGAATAAGTCCCCATGCCACCCGTATTCGGACCTTGATCATTGTCATACACTTGTTTGTGATCCTGAGCAGCTGCCATGGGTCGAACCGTCTCTCCATCCACAAATGCGAGAATGGACATTTCTTGACCAGCTAGGAATTCCTCAATAACCACTTGAGTGCCTGATTCACCAAACACCTTATTGATCATGATATCTTTCAGGGCAGTTTCAGCTTGATCCGAGCTAAATGCTACCGTAACACCCTTACCAGCAGCCAATCCATCTGCTTTAATAACAATCGGCAGAGATTGACTTTGTAAATATTTCAGCGCCGCTTCATAATTATCAAACTTCTCGTAAGCTGCTGTCGGAATATCATATTTCTTCAGTAAATCCTTCATAAATGTCTTGCTACCTTCGATATACGCCGCATTCTTACGCGGTCCAAAAACCGGAATATTCTTCGCTTCAAAAGCATCTACGATGCCATCTACCAATGGATCGTCAGGACCAACAACAACAAGTCCCACTTGCTTCTCCTGCGCAAAAGCTGTCAAACGGTCGAATTCATTCACCTGAATTGGAACAATCTCTGCAATCTGACCAATTCCGGCATTACCTGGCGCACAATATATGACTCCAGCTTGTGGGCTCTTGGCTAATGCCCAGCAAATCGCATGCTCGCGGCCTCCGCCACCGATTACTAAAATATCCATAGTCTCCCCCTTGGCTTCCCAGCAAGAAACGGCAGGACCTTCGCAAGATTGATGAATGAGACACAATCGAAGCCGTGTCCCTTTCACCTTACTTATTAACGGTCCTGCCGCCCTATTAGCCGGTTTTAACTTAGTGTTTGAAATGTCTTATGCCTGTAAATACCATCGCAATGCCATACTTATTCGCCATTTGAATCGATTCTTCATCTCTAATCGATCCCCCTGGTTGGATAATGGCTGTTACGCCAGCTTTTGCTGCTACTTCTACTGTATCTCCCATCGGGAAGTACGCATCCGAGGCGAGTGCACTTCCTTGTACCTTGTCGCCAGCTTGTTCGATCGCAATTTTAGCCGATCCAACTCGGTTCATTTGACCCGCGCCTACACCGATTGTCATATCATCTTTAGCCAATACAATCGCATTAGACTTCACATGCTTAACAACTTTCCAACCAAAGAGTAATTGCTTCAGTTCTTCCTCTGTTGGTTTGCGGTCAGTCACAACCTTCAGATCGGATTCTGTAACCGAATGCGTATCACTCTCTTGAATGACCATACCACCGTCGATCGAAGTAACAACATATTGACTCTTGCGATCGCCACCAAGCTCCAAACCGCCAAGTTTGAGCAAACGGATATTTTTCTTTTTCGTTAGGATATCCAGTGCTTCCTGTGTAAAGCCTGGCGCAAGAATGATCTCAAGGAAAATATCCTTCAGCTGATTCGCTGTATCTTCGTCAATGATGCGGTTAGCCGCAATGATGCCACCGAAAATGGAGACGGGATCAGCTTGGTATGCTTTTTCATAGGCTTCATAAATGCTCTTGCCTACACCCACACCGCAAGGATTCATATGTTTCACTGCTACTACGGCCGGCTCTTCAAATTCCTTAACAATTTGCAGCGCCGCATTAGCATCATTAATGTTGTTATAGGACAACTCTTTACCGTGCAATTGTTCTGCTGTTGTTATGGTATCTGCACCCGCAAGCGGTTTGCGATAGAAGGCCGCCTTTTGATGTGGATTCTCACCATAACGAAGATCTTGTAGTTTCTCGTAAGTAACGGTGAAGCGCTCAGGAAGTGGGTCGCCGTTCACATTGCTTAAATAATCAGAGATCAAAGCATCGTAAGCCGCCGTATGGCGGAAAACTTTGGCCGCAAGCCGTTTACGCGTCTCAAGGGTCGTATCACCCGCACCGCGGATTTCTTCGATAACGGTGCTATAATCGTCAGAATCTACAACGACACTGACAAAGGCATGATTCTTCGCAGCGGAACGTAGCATCGTTGGTCCACCGATATCAATGTTCTCGATAGCATCCTCATAAGCTACATCAGGCTTCGCAATCGTCTCTTGGAATGGATACAGATTAACAACGACGAGATCGATATAATCAAGACCAAGCTCCTTCATTTGCGCCTGGTGCTCCGCACTGTCACGTACCGCTAACAATCCACTATGCACAGCCGGATGAAGCGTCTTAACACGACCATCCAGGATTTCTGGAAATCCTGTTACGTCCGAAATACCGATTACCGGTACCCCTTCCTTCGCCAAGAGATTTTTCGTTCCTCCTGTCGAAATGATTTCTACACCCAATTGCGACAGCTCACGGCAAAAATCCACGATACCTGTTTTATCTGATACACTTACTAGCGCTCTTTTGATACTCACGAATTGGTTCCTCCTTTATTTATGGCAAATGGTCATTACAATACATAGCGACAAGTTACATCAATCCCCCGATATTTCTCGGGAAATATCGAAAGCACGTCCTGTATTTTCCGAATAATACTACTTTCGCAATCATCACTCGACACTGTATACGTAAGCAAATTAGCAAAGAGTACAACAGCCGTACACTCTAGTCGTGCTTTACTGTAATTCTTCGACCTTCTACATGAACACAGCCATTGGCGAACCATGACACAACCCTAGGGTATAACTCTTGCTCTGCTCTATGAATTTTGTCTTCAAGAGAGTGAATATTGTCATCATCGTCGATGTGAACAACTTGCTGAGCGATTACAGCACCGCTATCCATCCCACCATCGACCAAATGAACCGTTACTCCCGTTACTTTGACGCCATAATTTAAAGCCTGACCTATTGCGTTGATCCCTGGAAAAGACGGCAACAATGAAGGGTGAATGTTGATCATTCGACCTGCATACAGATCTACTAGCACGGGTGTAAGCAGCAGCATATACCCAGCAAGTACAATCAGATCAATTCCTCTTTCGGCAAGTTCCGCCGCAATCTCCCTTTCGTAGTCTCCCCTAGAAGCGTAGGCTTTCGGTTCAAACAGAAAGCAATCAATCCCCGCTTTACGTGCACGTTCCACCACAGGGGCCTGCGGTTTGTTGCAGACAAGCAGGGCGATTTCCGCCCCTAACCTGCCGTTATGAGCAGAATCCACAAGACTCTGAAAATTACTTCCCTGGCCGGAAGCAAAAACAGCAATCCGGTATGGAGACGTCATTACACTTCAACCCCCGTAAAGGTTACTTCACGAACCCCTTCGGTAACCCGGCCAATAACATAAGGGTTTTCACCGGCAGCTTGCAGTGCATTTAACGCAGATTCGGCTTCAGCTTCAGCAACAACAATGACCATTCCAATCCCCATATTAAATGTGGTGAACATATCACGATTGCTAACGTTACCCTTCTCCTGCAATAGCGAGAATATCGGTAGAATTGGCCATGAGCCATATTCAATCTCCACATTTACGCCTTCCGGCAGAGCACGCGGAATATTTTCGATAAAACCACCACCAGTAATATGCGCCATACCTTTTACTTTTACCTTCTCTAGTAGGGCCAATACTGGCTTCACATACAATTTAGTTGGTGTTAACAGTACTTCACCCAGTACCTCGCCACCCAACTCAGGCAACTTATCATGCAAATCATAACCAGCCTGCTCTAATAGAGTCTTACGTACAAGCGAGAAGCCGTTACTATGAACGCCGCTTGCAGCAAGTCCGATTACCGTATCTCCAGCAGCGATGGTGCTACCATTCACGATTTTACTCTTATCTACGACACCTACGGTAAATCCTGCGATATCGTATTCACCCTCGGCATACATTCCCGGCATTTCAGCCGTCTCTCCGCCGATCAGAGCACAACCCGACTCGGAACAACCATCCGCAATACCGGATACGATCGCTTCAATCTTGGCAGGTACCACTTTGTCGCAAGCTAGATAATCGAGGAAAAAGAGTGGCTCGGCTCCCTGTACAACAATGTCATTCACGCACATGGCCACAGCATCGATACCGATGGTATCATGTTTATCCATTGCGAATGCAATTTTAAGCTTCGTACCTACACCATCGGTTCCCGATACAAGCACAGGCTCCTCATATTTATCCTTATTCAATCCGAACAAAGCGCCGAAGCCGCCTAAATCGGTCATCACTTCTGGACGTAACGTCCGCTTCACGTGACTTTTCATCCGTTCTACCGCTTCATTACCCGCCGCAATATCCACCCCGGCATTTTTATATGCTTCAGACACGTAAGGACACTCTCCTTAAGGTTAATTTCTTCATCCCATGAACTAATGAACTACCAAGCTGACTAACAGTTACAGCCGAATTTCTCTTCTCCATCAAAATCAGTCCGTGTAGGATAGTCATTATCGAAACAAGCCATACACAGTCCACCCTTATACTCACTTCTACTATCGCCGCCAACGGCTTGAATCAAGCCTTCAGGACTTAAGAATTGCAAGGAGTCTGCATTGATCTCTAGGCATATTTCTTCAATCGTCTTATAAGAAGCGATCAACTCTCCCCTGTCAGGTGTATCAATCCCGTAGAAGCAAGGGTTCTTAAATGGTGGTGAAGTGATCCGCACGTGTACTTCTGTCGCACCAACCTCACGCAATAAATTGACGATACGGCGAGAAGTCGTCCCCCGGACGATGGAATCGTCGATCATGACAACACGCTTTCCTTCGACCACACGGCGAACCGCGCTTAGCTTCATTTTCACACCTTGCTCGCGCAACTCTTGACTCGGTTGAATGAAAGTACGGCCCGTGTATTTATTCTTTATTAGACCCAGCTCATAAGGAATGCCTGTCTGCTCAGCGTAACCAATTGCCGCAGAAATACTGGAATCCGGCACCCCGGTTACTACATCAGCATCCACAAACGATTCTTGAGCCATAATCTTCCCCATCCGTTTGCGGGAGGAATGAAGATTAGAACCATTCAAGTCACTATCCGGACGAGAGAAGTAAATATACTCCATTGCACATAATGCCTTGCGCTGAGGTTCAGCAAAACGTTCTTCACGTAAGCCATTTTGATCCAATACTAGCATTTCACCTGGCTGAATATCACGGATCATCTCCGCACCAACAACCTCAAATGCGCATGTCTCTGAGGAGAACAAATATGCATCCCCGAGACGTCCCATTGTTAATGGACGCAGACCATGGGGATCACTAGCAACGATCAATTTATCATTCGTGAGCAACAGGAAAGCAAAACCGCCAACAAGTTGACCCAAAGCATCCTTGGCTGCTTCGACGAAATCTTTAGATGAGCGGGCGATTAGATGCGCTATGACTTCCGTATCGCTTGTCGTCTGGAAGATCGAGCCACTCATTTCCAGTTCTTGTCTTATCTTTGGTGCGTTCACGATATTCCCATTTGTCGCCACCGCGAGATCACCGTCACGGTACTTGAAGATAAGCGGTTGAGCATTCGCCAATCGACTATCACCGCTCGTCGAATAACGGACATGTCCAATGGAACGATCACCTCTCAAAGAGAGTAATTTGTCCCGGTCAAATACTTCTTTTACAAGCCCCATTCCACGATGGTAATTAAATTCTTTACCATCGGATACACAGATGCCTGCACTTTCTTCCCCCCGGTGCTGTAATGCATGCAGCCCGTAGTAGGATAAGGAAGCCGCTTCGGAGTGACCAAACACTCCGAATACCCCACACTCTTCCTTCAATTTATCAAATATACTGTCTTTTCCCGTGCCTTCGTTGTAATAATCTCCTGTCCACATTGGCATGATTATTTCATCAGACATGGAATGACATCCTCCCAGACCTGCTTCAATCCTTCAACCGGTCTGCTCAGAACAGAATTACCTCCCAAGGTAATCTCAAGGTTCTGACCTTCAACTTTACCGATATTCTTCACAGGTACGCCACGCGATGCGATGAACTGTTCCAATTCAGCCGCCTTGTCAGGTGAAGCCGACAACAAGATACGAGATTGCGTTTCGCTAAACAACGCAATATCCGAACGAAGATTAGATTCAAAAACAACCGTTGCTCCGAGTCCACCACTAATACACGACTCTGCAAGTGCTACGGCAAGACCACCCTCGGACAAGTCATGAGCCGAGCGAACCAGGCCTTGCTGAATAGAAGCGAGTACGGTATCCAGCAATTTTTTCTCTGTGCTTAAGTCAAGCTGTGGCGGACGTCCTTCCGTTACACCGTGTACAACCGCTTGGAATTCACTGCCCCCAAGTTCAGCAAGCGTATCACCAAGCAATAAGATAGCATCCCCTTCGGACTTGAAGCCTTGTGTCGTAATATGATCCGTATCGTGAATCAACCCCACCATACCAACGACTGGTGTCGGATAGATTGCACCTTTTGTATTTTCATTATAAAGACTGACATTACCACCAATGACAGGTGTATCTAGCTCACGGCAAGCTTCTGCCATGCCGTCCACCGATTTTTCCATTTGCCAGAAAATATCCGGTTTCTCCGGGTTACCAAAATTCAAGTTATCTGTAATCGCAAGTGGCTCAGCGCCAGAGCACACGATATTACGTGCTGCTTCACTAACTGCGATCCGTCCACCAACTTCAGGATCAAGATATACAAACCGTCCGTTACAGTCGGTTGTCATCGCAAGCGCCTTACGTGTTCCTCGAATCGTTACGACAGCCGCGTCAGAACCTGGGCGAACCGCTGTACTAGTTCGAACCATATAATCGTATTGGTTATATACCCACGCTTTACTTGAGACCGTTGGAGAAGATAACACTTTATCCAGCGCCTCATTCAAATCTGTAACTTCTTCATAACGAAGCGTATCCACGTTAGCGTTCTCTTCGTAATAAGCTGGTACAGCCGAAGGCTTGTCATAAATCGGACATTCGTCAACGAGCGCTGTTACCGGCATATCACCAACCAATTCACCATGGTGGAATAGCTTCAACATGCCATCGTCAGTAACCTTACCCACTTTGGCGCAAATAACGCCCCAACGTTCGAAGATCTCCCTTGCTTGCGCCTCATCCTTAGGTTCTACAACGAACAACATCCGCTCTTGTGATTCGGAGAGCATCATTTCGTAAGCCGTCATTCCGTCTTCACGTTGTGGTACTTGATCCAAATACAACTCCAGACCATTTCCTGCCTTACTCGCCATCTCCGCACTGGAACAAGTAAGACCCGCAGCACCCATATCCTGAATACCTAGCACGATCCCGGAGTCAATCAATTCTAGACATGATTCCATAACCAGTTTCTCCATAAATGGATCGCCTACTTGTACAGCTGTGCGTCTAGCTTCCGATTCTTCAGTCAGTTCTTCCGAAGCAAAGGTTGCTCCGTGAATACCATCCCGACCCGTTGGAGGTCCAACATAAAATACCGGGTTACCTACACCTTTAGCGACACCACGTTGAATTTTGTCATGATCAATCAGGCCTACGCACATCGCATTAACCAATGGATTACCATCATAAGCATCATCAAATACAACTTCGCCGCCTACCGTCGGAATACCGATACAGTTACCATATCCAGCGATCCCTGATACAACGTGCTCGAACAAGTATTTGACGCGCTGGCTCTCCAGCTTACCGAAACGCAAAGAATTAAGTACAGCGACTGGTCTTGCTCCCATGGAGAAAATATCGCGGATAATCCCGCCAACACCCGTTGCCGCACCTTGATAAGGCTCTACTGCGGAAGGATGGTTATGGCTCTCGATTTTGAATACAACCGCTTGGTTATCACCAATATCAACAATACCCGCACCTTCACCAGGTCCCATTAGGACTCTTGGACCAGTGACCGGAAAACGCTTGAGTAGTGGTTTGGAGTTCTTATATGCACAGTGCTCAGACCACATAACGCTGAACACACCAATTTCTGTGTAATTTGGTTTCCGACCGAGAAAGCCGCAGATCAGCTCATACTCATGATCCGAAACACCCATCTGCTTATATATTTGCTGCTCTGCAATTTGCTCTGCAGTTGGTTCCTTAGCGGACACTTGCTGACTCATGCCGATCCCTCCAAGCCTTTAATATCGAAGTAAACATCAATTTGCCATCTTCAGACCCAAGTAGACTGTCAACCGCACGCTCAGGATGTGGCATCATGCCAACCACATTACCACGTTCATTGGAAATTCCAGCGATATCATCTAATGAACCATTTGGATTACCTACATATCTGAAAATAATTTGATTATTTTCTTTCAGTTTTGCATGCGTAGCTTCATCACAATAATAGTTGCCTTCACCATGGGCAATCGGAATCTTGATCTCTTGTCCAGGAAGATATCCTGTTGTGAACGGGTTCTGATTGTTCTCAACCCGTAGCACCGTATCGTGACAACGGAACTTCAGCGACATATTGCGACGCAAGGTTCCTGGCAGTAGACCTGCTTCAGTAAGAATTTGGAATCCGTTGCAGATACCTAGGATATATTTACCTTCTTCGGCTGCTTTCGCTACCTCCGCCATGACTGGAGCAAAACGTGAAATGGCACCACACCGGAGATAATCACCATAAGAGAAGCCACCAGGTACGAGAATACAATCGTAAGCCGAGAGATCAGTTGCTGTATGCCAGACGTAATCGACAGGCTCACCAATCGTATCTTCCACCGCTTTATAGCAGTCGATATCACAGTTAGAACCAGGAAATACGAGTACTGCGAATTTCATGAATCAACCCTCCAATTCAAAGCGGTAATCTTCCACGACCGTGTTGGCTAGAAGCTTCTCGCACATGTCTTTGACACGAGCTTCCGCTTCGTTCCGGTCACTTGTATCCAGTTGCAATTCCATATATTTACCGATCCGAACACTTTGGACCTCTTCAAACCCCATAGAATGTAGAGCGCCTTGAACGGCTACCCCTTGTGGATCAAGTACACTTTGTTTGATGGTGACATAGACTGTCGCTTTAATCATATTCCTCATGTGCCTCCTAATATTGGATAGAATCTAGTAAACCAAAGTTCGTGCTAAAGAATAATTATGATAGCTCTTGCTCTGTAAGACGTTTATAAATATCCCGGTAACGCCGGGTAGTCTCTGCTACTACTTGCTCAGGAAGGGGATCAGGCTTGCTGTTCTTGTCCCAATCCGAACCTAGTAAATATGTGCGGACGGGTTCTTTATCCATGCTATCAATTTCGATATCGAGCGCATAATTTTCCCTAGCCCAGAAGCGTGAAGCATCTGGCGTAAATATCTCATCAATCAGGATCAGCTTGCCATCTACTAGACCAAATTCCAACTTACAATCGGCAAGGATGATACCCTGTTCCTCGCAGTAATCACGAGCAAAGCTATACATCTCCAGGCTACGGCTACGCAGTTGCTCTGCGATATCGGCACCAACGAGATCGCTCATCTTCTCGAAAGATATGTCCTCATCATGGCCTACATCGTTCTTAGCCGCAGGTGTAAAGATTGGCTCACGCAGTTTGTCGTTCTTACGTAATCCTTTTGGCAGCTTAATGCCATTAATTTCACCATTCTTCTCATACTGACGCCAGCCGCCGCCTGTTACATAACCCCGCACCACACATTCAATGTCAATGCGCTCAGCTTTGCGAGAGACCATAATTCGATTCTTAAGGATCGCCTTATGTTCTTCATTAATGACCGAACCGAGCTGTTCAATATCCGTATGAATCACGTGGTTGTCAATTAAGTCCTGCGTCTTCTCGAACCAGAAGCTACTCAAACGATTTAGGACATTGCCCTTATCAGGCACTGCTGGATCCAGCACATAGTCAAATGCCGAGATACGATCCGTTACAACGATCAAATAATGTTCTCCCAGGTCATACAATTCTCGAACCTTGCCTTTGTACAGCAATGGGGCGCTTATCATGTCCTCTGCCGTAGAAATTGCTTGTGATGACATATTTGCTGTCCTCCTTCTGACGATCAAGGCTCCATAGCGGAGCCTTCTTCTCGTCTCATCGATTCACGTTTCCAACCATTATTCAGACAAGCCTAGCTTCCGGAATATCGTATCTACATGTTTCAAGTGCCAAGATGGATTAAAAGCATCTTCGATCTCTTCTTTACTCAATACCGCCGTAATTTCCGGAGTTTCTTCGACAATGTCACGGAACTGACGCTGCGTCTCCCAGGCTTGCATCGCACGTGGTTGCACCGTATCGTACGCTTGCTCACGGCTGAATCCTTTGTCGATCAACTTCGTTAGCACTCGTCCAGAGAACGGCACGCCGAATGTCCGACCCATGTTACGCTTCATGTTCTCTGGGAATACCGTCAAGTTCTTCACAATGTTACCGAAGCGGTTCAGCATGTAGTTAAGCAACATCGTGGCATCCGGTAGAATGATACGCTCCACGGAGGAGTGTGAGATGTCGCGCTCGTGCCACAAAGTCACGTTCTCGTAAGCGGATAACATGTGACCACGAATAACGCGTGACAGACCAGAAATGTTCTCACAACCGATTGGATTACGTTTATGCGGCATAGCCGAAGATCCCTTTTGCCCTTTAGCGAATGCTTCTTCTACTTCGCGGAATTCACTCTTCTGCAAAGCGCGAATTTCGGTAGCGAACTTATCAAGCGATGTAGCGACTAGTGCGAGCGATGCCATGTACTCTGCATGACGATCCCGTTGCAACGTTTGAGTTGAGATCGGTGCTGCTGTTGTGCCTAGCTTCTGGCAGACGAATTCTTCAACGAATGGATCGATATTCGCATATGTTCCTACTGCACCAGATATTTTACCGAATTGAACACCGTCTGCTGCCCGACGGAAACGTTCCAGATTACGTTTCATTTCCTCATACCATAGCGCCATCTTAAGACCAAAAGTAGTCGGTTCCGCATGCACGCCATGCGTACGTCCCATCATCGGTGTATCCTTGTATGCGATCGCTTTGTCGCGCAAAATCTCGATAAAACGAATAATATCCTGCTCCAAAATCTCGTTGGCTTGTTTCAGCAAATAGCCAAGAGCCGTATCAACCACGTCGGTTGAAGTCAATCCGTAATGTACCCATTTGCGCTCCGCTCCAAGGCTTTCAGATACAGATCGTGTAAAGGCAATCACATCATGTCGCGTTTCCTGTTCGATTTCATAAATACGGTCGATGTCAAAAGAAGCATTCTTTCGAAGCAACGCCACATCCTCTTTCGGAATGACTCCCAGTTCTGCCCAAGCTTCACAAGCGCAAATTTCTACTTCTAGCCATGCTTTGAATTTGTTCTCTTCGGTCCAAATGTTTCTCATTTCCGGTCTGCTATAACGTTCGATCATGAATGTTGATTCCTCCATATATTGGTTTGCTGAATCCAATCAAGTCCATGCTGTACATCATGACATAATAGATTGATATGTCCCATTTTACGTTTGGGAGCGGAGCCGCTCTTTCCATATAGATGTACCTTCGGCACAACATCAGAGTTTGTCCAAGCACCTTGCGATAGGGCACCTACTACCTCATCCAAATGTTCTCCGAGAACATTGACCATAACAACTGGCGACATGAGCTTTACTTCACCTAATGGTAAATTACAAATCGCTCGAACATGTTGCTCGAACTGTGATGTCGTACAAGCTTCCATCGTATAATGACCTGAGTTATGCGGTCGTGGAGCAAGCTCATTAACGTATAATTCTCCATCCTGTGTTAAGAACATCTCCACTGCGAGGAGCCCAACGGCCTCCATCGACTCTGCAATTCGTGCTGCAAGCTGTTCCGCTTCATGTAACACATCCGCTTCCACCCTTGCTGGTACGATGGAAGTATGTAAGATATTGTCCACATGGATGTTCTCAGCAACCGGGAATGTCTTTATTTCCCCTCGCGGGCTACGAGCTGATATGACCGACAGTTCTTTTACGAAGGGTATGAATTGTTCCAGGACAAGCTCAGTTCCCGCCTTGCTCAATTCCGTATAAGCAGGTCCAATCTCAGCGATGGATTTGATAACCCATTGCCCCTTACCATCATATCCACCCGTTGCCGTCTTCAACACGCTCGGGATACCGAGCTGGGTAACCGCTTCTTGTAACTCTGCCTCACTGCTCACTTTACGATAAGGAGCAACTTTAACGCCCGCTGCTTCCACTGCTGCTTTTTCACGAAGTCTGTGCTGCGTTGTAAAGAGCAGCTTGCTTCCTTGCGGTACATAGGATAAACGTTCTAGCAATGCTGCTACCTCAGCGTCCACATTCTCAAACTCATACGTGATTACATCCGAACGTTCCGCCAATAGGCGAGCTGCCTTCTTGTCATCGTACCCAGCGACGATTTGTTCGGTTAGTTGACCACAAGGACACTCCGGTGTCGGATCAAGGGTAACAAAGTGATAGCCAAGATTGCTACCGGCTAGGGCCATCATCCGTCCTAATTGTCCCCCACCTAATACACCGATACGTGAGCCTGGTCCGATAATCGGTAGCCCGAAGTTATCACCAATAATTGTCCCACTCATTACAATATCTCTCCTAATTCAACACTACTAGCTAACACTTCATCACGAATGCGATCTCTGCGCTCTTGCACTCTTTCATTCAACTTAGGATCAAATGCAGCTAGAATCTGTGCCGCGAGCAATCCCGCGTTAATGGCACCCGCTTTACCGATTGCAACTGTTGCTACCGGAATCCCTCCGGGCATTTGCACGATGGAGAGCAATGAATCAAGACCATTTAGTGCTGCCGATTTGACCGGTACACCGATAACAGGAAGTACTGTTTTTGCCGCTACCATCCCTGGTAAGTGCGCCGCTCCACCCGCACCAGCAATAATCACTTTCAACCCTCGACCAGCCGCTTTCTCAGCAAATTCAAACATTAAATCTGGCGTACGATGAGCAGAAACAACTTGCTTTTCATAAGGAATTTGGAGCTCCTCCAGAATGGCACATGCATGAGACATCGTATCCCAATCTGATTTACTGCCCATGATCACTGCAACCTGTGCTGACATGACTCAACCTACTTTCCAATATGATGAACATTCTTTAGATCCAAGAGATCAGGACCTTTCCATAAAAACAAAAAGTCCGGTGTTCTCTGGAAAATAACAAGTATTTTCAGAATTTCCGGACGCAAAGTGAATACGAAACTTCCAGCCATAGTATTGTCTCATTTGGCCCATAAGAAAGAAGAACTCCCATTTGAATTAAATGGAGTGGACTTTCCTGTATTACGTATTCACTCGTAGTCCGAAAATTTAAGGTTCTCAGGTAGAAACTTCCGGGCCCTATTCCCGGATTTATACGAGGACTATTATTTTAGCGATATAATTATTATTCCCTTATTAGTTTAACAATCTCGTACATACTGTGTCAACTTAAACCCGAACATTATAAGTCTTGAAAATAATATTGTTCGCTTTTTAACAAAAGATCCCCTACTAATTAACAGAAAACCCTCAAATCCAGTTATTTTTCTGCACAAACTGCAAAAAAAAGGAACGCCATCAACTGGCATCCCTTGTGTTGTATTTTTATTTAACTACCAATACTGGAATTTGGGCATGTTGAACGACATTGTGACTGACACTACCGAGCACGAACTCACGAATACCACCAAGACCACGGCTACCAATGATAATAAGATCATTATTATGTTTCTTCGCATAATCAAGAATCACTTCAGCAGGTGCCCCCTGAGCCAACTCAACCTTACCCTCGACTCCTAATTTCTCCAAATGTGCTTTGGCTTCATCAGCCGTTCCCTCAGCCAATTCGTAGAAGTCCTGATTTATAGAAGTTGGTACCGGAGCAAAGCCGTCGGCCACATAAAAACGCGGGAAATCGAATACATGAAGCACCTCTAGCGTTGCACCTGGTGTCAGCTTCACAAGTTCAATTGCCTTATCCAACGCTTTCTTCCCAGCTTTAGAACCATCATAAGCAGCTACAATTTTAGTAAATAACATAAGAACGCACCTCTCTCTTCATATTAGGAAATAACCGTAGAGCACAGCATTCATAAGCAGAAGCAGTGGAACACCCAATCGGAAGCTGACGTGTTTCGTCTTATGACGTTTGATATTCATTGCGATCAACACGCCAAGAGCTCCACCAATGGCAGCAAGTAAGAATAGAGTACGCTCAGGAATTCGTTCGCGTCTTCGTCGGGCACGGCGTTTATCTTCCGACATGATCAAGTAACCTACTCCATTAATAAATAGAAACCATAATAGTATTGCCGTCATCATGTCGACCCCGCCCCCTTTACTCTATTAGATCTGATCCACCGTTTCTTATCTATATTATAACGCTTATCTCTCTAAATAGGAAAGACGCCTCACGGCGTCTTTGTCTTAACCAATTAACGAATCCATTTTCGGATCGATGTCCTACATTACCTCAATGCCTATGTTTACTGGGGCTGATCAGCAGCTAGGGATGAGGCTAAAAAAGTCATTAAATAGTTCAACATTTCCTCGGAATCAACTTTACTCTCAGTCTTATAAATCTCACTACGAACGGCTATCCGCTGGGTCGTGCCCATCGTAATATGTGATAGAATCTGGGCCATCATGATAGGATCCGTACCCTTGCGAATCGACCCGTCATGGATGCCCTCGTCAATGATTTGTTCAATCAAGACTATGCCTTGCTTCGTATAGCTTTGATACCGTTCTTCGAGCTCCAACGTTGGATATGAAGACTGATAATATTGATCGAATATGGCTGCAAAACGAAAGTGATCCGGATGAGTCTGAAACATCGTAATAAAAGTCGCAAAATAGTCCTTCAGCTTCTCAAGACCGTTCTTTCCCTTTAACCGTTCATCTAGCAGTTCACTTAATTCATTCAAAATTTTGAGTTGAATATCAAATACAATTTCATGAATCGAATTGTAATATTTATAGAGTGTCACGCGACTAATTTCTGCCTTCTTTACGATATCGACGATTGTAATATCCATGAGCCCTTTCTCCAATACAAGCTCGAATGTAGCATCCATGATCTGTTTGCGTCGTGAATAACGCATTTGATCCAATTCCTGCTCCCATTTTGTCCCCACGGGTTGGTTCACTCCTGTCTTAAAAAGACTATCTCATTGTTCAATTGTTCACAGTGTATCCATAACGTAAATAGGGTATACGCTGCTTAGCGTACACTATCTAGTAAATGAAATCAACATGTGAGAATGTGATGTCTAGCTCCATATTCAAGGCATTTATTAGACGTTTAAAATAGTATTGACACAGTGTAAGTACCCTATTAATATTAAACTATAGTACTTACACTGTGTAAACACATTTAACTAGCACGAACAATGGAGGAGAAAATCATGAAGAAGGTTACAGCAATACTTATCGGGGCGGGGAATCGCGGAGCTCAGGCCTATGCTCCTTACGGATTACAGCATCCTGAAGAACTTCAATTCGTAGCGGTAGCCGAACCGGATCAAGGGAGACGAGAAGCATTTCAACTTGCTCACAATATTCCAGACTCAGCATGCTTTAGCTCATGGGAAGACATGTTGCGTGAGCCAAAGCTTGCAGATGCTGCCCTCATTTGTACGCAAGATCAATACCATTTCGACCCTGTCGTAAAGGCGTTTGAAGCCGGCTATCATATCCTTTTGGAAAAACCGATGTCGACTGATCCTACAGAAGTGGTGAAATTAGGGGAATATGCCGTTAAATATGACCGGATCTTTAACATCTGTCATGTACTTCGCTATACGGAGTTCTTCTCTACGCTCAAAAAGATCATCGAGGACAAGACAATCGGTGACCTTATCTCCATTCAACACAATGAGAATGTCGCTTACTGGCATCAAGCTCATAGCTACGTCCGTGGTAACTGGAGAAATTCAAGTGAATCAAGCCCTATGATTCTCGCCAAGTCATGCCATGACATGGATATTTTGCTGTGGCTGGCTGGAAGCGATTGCAGAAGTATATCTTCATTTGGCTCCTTATCTCACTTTAAGGCTGAAAATGCACCCCCTCAAGCTACTGATCGCTGTACAGATGGTTGCCCTCATGCCGAGGAATGTCCGTTCTTTGCACCTAAGTTTTATCTAGGTAACCCAAGTTGGGGTTACGTCCTAAGCAATGATGTTAGCGATGAAGGAATTATGAAGGCGCTCCAAGAAGGGCCATATGGCCGATGCGTCTACAAGTGTGACAACGACGTCGTTGATCATCAAGTCGTTAATATTGAATTTGAGAATGATGTTACCGTGGCCTTTACGATGTGCGCATTCACGAACGAATATGCAAGAACGATCAAACTCATGGGAACTAAGGGTGAGGTCAAAGGTATCATGTCGTTTAATAAGTGTGAGCTTGAGGTCACGGACTTCCTTACAGGGAACAAAGAGCTCATTTCACTACCGAGTGGCATTGACGATCATGGTGGCGGGGATAGCGGACTAATTAGCAACTTCGTTGAATTGGTACGCGACAACAAGATCAATGAAGGATTATCCTCAGCCAGTGTGTCCGTGCAAAGCCATCTGATGTCATTCGCAGCCGAGAAATCCCGTTTGGAGAACCGAGTTATCGTGTTTAAAGATTATGCCGAGCAAATCAAGGCTGGAATCTAGGGACAAAGAGACAGGTTCTTTGTCCCACCTTTCCCTTGTCCCCCTGTCCAGCTTTTGTTTTTCTATGTAAAAAAGCTCCCCTTCCGGGGAGCTAGAGTTACTGGATCTCACTTATGTGACTTTATGATTCGTTCTTTGAAACTTGATTTAAACTCGGGGGAAGATCGGCCTGTTTCTTCGGCTTAACCTCAATCGTCTCCTCCAGAATGCTGGATTTATTCTGCTGGTTCTCGGTCTTCCGCGCTTTGTGATGCGGCACGTTCATCACCTCCCAGCTTTAGCATCTCGAGGTCTACTACATTTTATACAATAAATTTACTGCCCCTTCTTCTCCATTGCAGCTTTGAGTAGATCTCCAAGGTTGGAGCCGATGGATTCCTGTTTCTTCGCATACTGGTTAACCAGTTTCTGTTGCTCTCGCTTATTGATATGTTTCGAATCCTTATTCATTGTCTCCGTAATGCCACATCCCAGACATTGAACATAGAGACCTGCCTTGCCTTCTTTCATCTCCATCTTCTTATGACACTGAGGACAACGACGATTGGACAGACGCTTCTCGCCTGAACGGCGATAACCACAGTCCTCACTTGGACAAGTTAATACAAGACCACGAGCGGTCTTCTTCTCCAGCAATCTTGTACCACAATCCGGACAATGACTATTTGAAACATTATGTGGTTTATATTCAGCTTCACTATTCTTAACACCACTTACTAATCCCTGTGCCATTTCCCGTATCCCAACGAGGAAAGGATCTGGTTTACCTTGACCACGGGCGATCCGCTCCAGTTCCGCTTCCCACTTGGCCGTTAGTTCCGGTGTCCGTAAGTCAGCTGGGGCAAGCTGAATCAATTGCTTTCCCTTCCCTGTCGGATGTAGTGAATTCCCCTGTCTTTCAATCGTATCGGAATTAACTAACTTCTCAATAATATCAGCACGCGTTGCTGGAGTACCCAGTCCATGCTTCTCCATCTGAGTTAGCAAAGCTGCTTCCGTATAGCGTTTTGGAGGCAATGTCCGTCCCGTCTGCACGAGGCATTTCTTAACGGTAACTGCCTCACCTTCTCGCAATTCTGGAAGTGCTGCACCACGTTCTTCTGCATCATCTCCATCTTCATCCTCATCCATCGCTTGCCCATCATAGACTGCACGCCATCCACTATCCTTCATGGTCGTCCCTTTGGCATGTAATATTTCCCCTGCAATGTCGACTGTGACAGCGACATTATCAAAACGAGCTGGAGGATAGAACAAACTAATAAATCGCCGAACGATCAGATCGTATAGCTTACGTTCTTCAGTACTAAGTGCATTCAATAGAACTGTTTGCTCTGTGGGAATAATCGCATGGTGATCCGTAACCTTGCTATCATCTACGATCCGTTTTCCTAGCGGCAATGGCTTGCGTAACAATGGTCTCGCTAACGGGGCATACGGCCCCACAGCCACACTGTTCAACCGTTCCTTAAGCGTATCGCTCATATCCGAGGTAAGATAACGTGAATCCGTACGCGGATAAGTAACCAGTTTATGTTGTTCATACAAGCGTTGTAGTACATTTGAAGTCTGTTTCGCCGAAAATCCCAGTAGACGGTTGGCATCCCGCTGCAATTCCGTCAAATCATAAGCTAATGGATGAGGGACGTTCTTCTCACTCTTCTTAAGCTTTATAATTTTCCCTGAGCGTCCATCTAGCTTCCCTTGTAGCCGTGTAACTTCTTCGGGATTAAATATGCGTGAATCGCCATTATTCCCCCGCCATATAGCTTGGAATGATCCCAAATCAGCGCGGAGCGTGCTATAGCCTTCCGAAACGAAGGATATAATCTCATTCTCGCGTTGCATAATCATCCCCAAAGTTGGAGTCTGTACTCGACCTGCGGATAACGGTGCGCCAAATTTACAGGTTAATGCCCGCGTAACATTCAGCCCAATCATCCAGTCCGCTTCCGCACGACAACGAGCTGATTGATATAATCGCTCAAACTGGGCTCCCGGCTTCAATGAAGCAAATCCTTCTTTGATGGCTTTATCCGTCTGAGAGGATATCCACAACCGCTGAAATGGCTTGTTCCACTTAGCCATGTCAATAATCCATCTCGCCAGTAGTTCACCTTCCCGCGCTGCATCTGTGGCTACGATTAGTTCCTTTATGTCCTGCCGCCGCATAAGTTGCTGCACAATCTTATACTGATGACTGGATTCACGCAGCACCTTCAGCTTCATTTTCCCAGGTAAAATAGGCAAATCCTCCAACGCCCAAGTACCAAATTTCCCATCATAATCCTCAGGTTCAGCCAGACCAACCAAATGCCCCAATGCCCAGGTCACCACATACTTGGGACCTTCAAAATAACCTTTATGCTTGTCTCGGCTGCCCATTACCCGCGCGATTTCCCGTGCGACCGAGGGCTTTTCCGCTAATACTAACGTTTTCATAGATTAATCAAACACTCCTTCCTACCCCATATTATAGCATGAGGATCAGAAGTTAATTTTGTATGGATGTTGAAACAGCGATGTTGTTGGTTGAATTGGATGTTGAAGTTGAAGATAAGGTAACCACCTTAAGGTAACCACCTCGATAACGACCGTAACACCCACTACTAGAACTGTATCTATCGTTAAATTAGCTGCGGTTAATGAACTAATTCCTCCTCTTTGAAGTTCATTATTCACATACAAACTGTAGTAACCGTCGCTAGATGGAACAACCAATCCATTAACAGCAACCGCACTACCACTATCATTAGTAAAGCTCGTTGCAGGAACTACAGTTGTACCTCCAATGATGTTACCCAGGACGATAGATGCCGTGTAACGCTCTACAGTAGGCGATGTATTCGTAGTCGTAGTAGTGTTCACATTTCCTAAAACAGTACTTGTTGCAGTTAGATACATTTTTATTACTGACATCCACATCCCCTCCTTCCTCACTATCAATTTGCTGATTGTTACTATATTCTATGAAGTTCATTTCCTTATGGTTTGGATATAATACCGTCGAAATGAGCATAAAAAGGCTATAGCGTTTATAACCGCATTGGCCCATTATTCAGTTAGTAGTGATATTAGCTTGGGTAAGTAATATACATTAATGCTAAACAGTGATATACTCTTTTTAGTACCAAGTACTAATAGCTAGTAACAATTCAGTATTTAACGATAAAGGAGTGATTTTATTGTCAGCATTATCCAAGGCACGCATTACCGCCATCGGTACTTATGTTCCCGAAGCTATTATGACGAATGAAGACTTGGAACGACTTGTGGATACAAACGATGAATGGATCGTTCAACGTACAGGAATTAAGACGAGACATATCGCAGCAAGCGATGAGTTTACCTCCAACCTCTGCATTCGCGCAGCGGAAAAACTTAGGGACACCTACGCTGTTTCCCTGGACGATGTTGATCTTATTATCGCGGCTACTGCAACACCTGATTATTCATTTCCTTCGGTATCATGCCGAGTTCAAGCGCATTTTGGCATAAAAGAAACCGGAGCAATCGACCTAAACGCGACATGCGCAGGCTTTTCATATGCTTTGCATGTGGCGAACGGCCTAATAACCTCTGGTCTGCATAAGAAGATATTAGTCGTGGCTGGAGAGACGATGTCTAAGATTACAGACTATACGGATCGTAGCACCTGTATTCTATTTGGGGACGGGGCTGGGGCTGTTCTGGTTGAATATGACCCTGAGCAAGCTGGATTTGAATCCTTTACGATGGGGACGCAAGGCAGTGGAGGCATTCATGTATACCAATCCGGATTGTCAACACAAATGGACCAAACTCCGCTAGCGGGAGATGGCCGGATTGTGCAAAATGGACGCGAGGTATTCAAATGGGCGGTAAGGACGGTATCTGAAGGGATTAATACACTGCTTGAACAAGCAGGCTTAGAACTTGATCAGATCGACTGGGTTGTGCCTCATAGCGCCAACCTTCGTATCATCGAGTCTATTTGTGAGAAAGCAGATATCCCTCTGTCCAAGACACTGCAGAGCGTGCAAGAAATGGGTAACACGTCTTCCGCATCCATTCCACTTGCTCTGCAGGCTGGCATAGATCATCAGCAATTGAAATACGGGGACCGAGTACTGATCTACGGCTTTGGCAGTGGCCTGACTCATTCCGGTCTGATTATTCGTTGGGGTGTTCCGAACCTTATTGAACAATCCTAACGCACTATATCCAGTAGATCACTCGCTCAATCTAAGCATAATCACACTCTGAGTACTGCTTCTTATATCCGCAAGAGTTGCTAAAATCATCTCTTGTTGCTCCCCAGTAGCAACGGACTTTTCAGATTTACAACTCTTGCAGGAAATAAGGGAATAAGTTTTTTGATTTTATAGTTTTAAAACCTATCTATATTGTAGAAAACAGAATCTTGCTTAGGAAAAAGGGCCCTGAGCACATCGCTATGTGGTACTTCTGGAATAGAGGCATCATATCCTTGAATCAGTAGGGATACAAAATCTCTCTCGGTTAAGGTAATACTTAAGTATTCAATCCCATGGCGCGGATCAGACTCGATCGCTATTCCTCCATCTATATAATGGAGATATGCCCTTTGACTTGCACATTTCAGTCCTATCTGTAGGGGTTTATTGGCATATTCGCTATTCTCTTGTAGCCTTGTTTGAAAGACGGGAGCGAGCTTGGCCAGCAAAGGCTGAAACCTAATGACTTTCCACATCGCATCCGTTGTTCTCTTCTTTACAGCCCCCCACGAGAGAAATCCTTCAGTCAAAACATGATCATCTGGAAGATATGCAAGAACACGAGCCGCATCAGGTCGCTGTTCAACTAAAGCGCATAATAAGGGAATCGCTGCATCTTCTTCACCCTTGAGATAACATAATTCCTCTAAATAAGCTGCCCCATCTTCTCCAGTCTCGGAAATATGCCCGTAAGCAACGGTAACTCCATTTCGCACAGCAACAAGACATGTGGAAGAATTCCATCTGGGCCAATGAAGTCGATCCTGCCAATGGGTTGATGGTCTAATGACCGTATAGGTCCTCTTGTCATTAAATCGTTCGTAAATATTGGAAATAATTTCTGAATAGGATGACTCGAACGGTAGGATAGCATATTCCGAATTTCTGCTAGAATTAAGGATACTTCCCACGTTTAATTCGTATAAAATCTCTGGAACGGTACTCCAGCCTGCTTTTTCGTAAAAAGGATTTATGACAGCAAATAGTAAAGAAAGGTCATATTCCTGCTGTTCCATCCATTCTGTGAGGTGGCGAAGCATCAGCTGACAATGTCCCTGTCCTCTGTACTTAGGCACGGTAGCTACACTGCCTATCCCTCCGACTTTAACTTCTGCATCCTCAACACGGCTCATGAAAGGGAAAATCTGAATGGTACAAGTAATAGCTTCTTGCTGTTTGGCAATCCAGGTTGTAGACCTGTCATAAGTGGAATCATGATCAAGTCGATTTTGAAAAAAGTCTTTTCCAACGGGGAATGCGTCTCCCAAAATATCATACACGGATTCTAATTCAGTACGGTTTGCAATGCTGCGAATTTCTGGTTGATGTTCTGCCATGGCATCATCACATCCTAGTATTTGATGATTGTCGCAATCGTTTCTGTTGGCGTTCTGTAATTGTCATAAGCCTCTGCAGCGTCATCAACTGAATACATGTTAGTTATGAGCTTCTTGATCGAGATGCGGCCTTCAGCTAATAAACGAATGTACTCCTCAACGTTTCTGCCTTCCGTCCAACGAACATGTCCAATCGGATAATCTCTATTTTCTCTCTCATATTGAGCATCATATCGGCCTGGACCACCTGCCCGCGAAATAAGCACTTGGGCTTCTTTCCCGAACATCAGCTCTCTAGAAAATTCGGCCGATAAATCACCGACAATGACAATTTTTCCACGGTCCCGAATCCATTTCAGTGAGCTATTCATCAACTCCTCGCCTGGTCCGCTCGCACAATGCAAAACTGCATCTGCCCCATAAGGTCCAACGGCATCCGCCAATGACTCTTCCATTTCAGTTTGATTGTGATAGATATGAGAAAATCCATCTTCTTGAAGCATGGCTACCCGGTCGCTTCTCAAATCCAAGCCTACGGTTCTGTACGCCACTGCTTTGGCAATCTGTGTGATGATGTTACCTAGAATACCGAGCCCGACGACGACAGCTGACTCTCCAAACCGCAAATCAGCTACACGTAGTGCATGAATGGCAATCGCACCAAGACCAGCAAATGCAGCCTCTTGTGGATCGACATGATCTGGAACTACGGCAACCAAGTTAGCTGGAACTGCTAGCCACTCCGCATGGTGCACATAGGGTGCACCATAGCAGGCTACGCGCTGACCCACTTGAATATGCTTAACCTCTTCGCCTACTTGTTCGACAATTCCAACGGCGTTATAGCCTAGCGTTGCCGGTTCATCGGAAGCTCGCTTAACGAAGATCATTTCCGTGCCGGGACTTATCGCAGAATATTCAGTTCGTATAAGTACATGACCTTGCAATAGCATCGGTTTCTCTCTATCCGCGATGATAATTTTTCCATTCTGAGTCATAATCGTCTTCATCTTGTATTTCACTCCAACCTATTCTGTCAATTTTGTTTTCGATATTCACTAGGAGAAATGCCAAAATACTTTTTAAATGTCGTCGTGAAGGTCGAAGAATTTAAATATCCCGTTTTCTCTCCAATTTCACCGATTGATAATACGCTATCCTTCAACAATTCCTTAGCATGAGACAACCTTACTTTGTTGAGATACTCGACATAATTGATACCAAACGTCTTTTTAAAATAACTCGAAAAGTATTTTGGTGAGGTTTCCACAACCTCAGCAATATGATCTAAATATAAATTTTCCATATAGTGCAGCTCAATGTATTGTGAAATGAAGCTAGGATTCAATTTATTGGTTTCATTGGACTTATTATGCTTAGCAATATGTTTGGCTACGTCTATAAGGGCATTCTCAATGTCCAGATAATCATGTGCGTAATCTATTTTTTGCAGAAACTGTTGTTCAAGCTTATACATTTCGTTATCAGTATTAGCAGTACCGCTAGCATGTCGTAACATATACATAAACATGGTCTTGGCAATATGGGCCATCTGGTGATGATGTATATTTCGATCTGCATTCTCTCTTAACGTCTCCGAAATGATCTCTTTACCTTCCTGCAGTTTGCCATTGGAAATGTAATTAGAGAGCTTCTCTATTTTGTCGAAAGGGAAATATAGACTCCAACCGTAATGAATCTTCTCAACGTCCAGCACAATCGAAGTTTCATTCACCACTCTGTACAGTAAGCCGTTCACCGCATTACGATAAGCAAACTTATAATTTACTAATTCTGTAGCGTACAGCTTACTTACACTGACATTTACTGAGTAGCCTAACAACTCTCCCTGTTCCAGGTTAGTAAACAACAATTTCAAACGTTTTATTAATATGGCACGTTCATCTGGTTGCTTGATGCCGACAAGCGAGATGAATTGTAAGTTTTTATCATAGAACACCTGAACATCACTTTTTTCTTTCAGCAAAGCTGTATTGAGAACCGATACAATGCTCTCTACAGGCATCGTTGATTGCTGCTCATTCCCTTTCTTATTCAAATGAACCATAAGCAACACAAAGTACTTGCTATGTAAAATATCGCTGCAATATCTATCCATCTCTACGTCATGCTCTGTGGAGCATGCGTATTCATCTACAGCTTGTAGGAACACACTTCTGCGCGCTTCCGATTCGACATCTTCCAGCTTCTTTTTGGTTGAGTCAATTTCCATTTGCATTTTTACAATACCGCTTAGAATTTTGCGGAAATCATTTCCTCTACTGGTTCCGCCAAGCTGACGGATAATTTTTTTGACCGGTTTGTTTAAATAAATACTTAGAAGCACAGATAACAGGACCGCGCCAATAATGGCCGACAACATAATCATTTTATTGGCTTCTATCACAGAATCGATATTCTGGAATTGATACGGTACTTTATTGATATAAACAAAATCGTTAAAATCCGACTTGTAAAAGTTGTATTGATAGTCTTCTTTCCTTAATGAAGCTTCTTGGGACGAATTGAAATAGATCTCGTCAATCACTCCCGATAAATCGGAATTCGAGTCTGTACTAAGAATGACTCTGCGTTCTTGATCCAGTACGATAAGTGAAGCACCTGGAATCATCAGCTTCTGGTTCACATGCTTCAGTAGGGCTGCCTCATCAATGAGAATGATGATGTTTTTGTTCGACATACGGATCTTGTTCCCGCCGACAGCGACCATCAGCTTTTTCCTTTGCCACGTTGTATTCGTTGCGACTTTAAAATATTGCCCGGGCATTACTTTAAATGAATTTTTCCCCTTGGTATAAGTCCGCCAATAGCTCTCATTATACAAATCGTGTTTGTATTTGTTCTCAAATAAATGGCTAAGACTACTTGTGCCGGTTGAGGTGATGGCCAGATCCATATCATCGTAGAATACGATGACCTCCTCGATGAAATCCACAGAGGAGACGAGCGTAGCAATGCTCTCCTGCATGGTATAAACCTTGGCCATGTCAATACGCCCGTCTTCTTCCGATTCCAGATTGCTATAAGGAAGCCCATGAATGGAATGGATAATGTTGTTGATCGACCGAAAGCTGTTGTCGAAAGATTGAATCATCGTTTTTACCGCAAGATTGTTGTTTTGTGTTACGTTGGCATAAATACCAGAGATCGAGTTTTTGTATACAGTATAATTGGATACATACATGATGCCGATGACTAGGAGCAACGAACAAAAGATTTGTACGATACCCAGATTCGTAAAAAAGCGCTTCAAGTAGTAGTCATCCTTTCTCATAGTTGTTTATCCAACTAATTCTACATGAAGAAACTCATCCCTTCTCAGCACCTATCATTACGCCCGATGCAAAATACTTTTGAGCAAACGGATAGATCATTAAGACCGGAATCATCGACAGTATAATCGTGGCATTCTTCTTCGCCTGAGGAGCGAGTGCCGCCGCATCAACTAAGCTTGCACGGTTGCCTTCACTGAAGATGAGCATATCCCGAAGTACGACCTGAAGCGGGTACAAGGTTGAATCGTTCAAATAAATCATCGGCAGGAAGTAGCTGTTCCAGTGCCCCATAAAATAAAAGAGTGCGATCGACGCCAGCGCCGGTTTGGATAGCGGAATCACGATATTGAACAATATCCGGAATTCAGAAGCACCGTCTATTAGCGCCGCTTCACGGACCTGCTCTGACATGCCCTCATAGAAACTCTTCAGAATGATAAGCTCCATCGTCCAAATTGCATTTGGAATAACGAGCGCCCACACCGAATCAGTAAGTCCAAGCCCCGAAACAATCAAATAGTTCGGAATGATACCTGGGTTGAGGAACATCGTTAATACGATCCCAAACATCCAATATTTACGCCAGATGAAATCAGGACGGGACAGCGGATATGCCGCTATCGCAGTTAGCAGTAGGTTAATAAAAGTACCTAGGCCCGTATAGAAGATCGTATTCAAATAGGCTCTCGGTATCCGTTTGTCTTTAAGAACCTCCAAGTAAGCATCAAAGTTAATGCCTTTTGGAAATAGAGTGATTTTCCCCTGAACAACGGAAGCCGTATCACTTATCGATATCGAGAAAATATAAAGGATCGGATAGACTGTAACAATTCCAACGCAGATTAGGAGCAGGGCGTTGATGACTCCGAACAGGTTTAATTTTGATTCTCCTACCATAGCCCCTTACCTCCTGCCTTTTTGCTTATGAAGTTTGCCGACAACAGCATGATCATAGCGATAAACGCTTCAAACATACCAACAGCGGCGGCGTAGCTGTAATTTGATTCAATCAGACCTTTTCTATATACATAAGTAGAGAATACATCCGCTACTTCGTACGTAGTCGGATTATAGAGAAGCAATACTTTCTCGTATCCGATTTGCAACATTTTTCCCGTTCGCAAAATGAACATAATGAGAATCGTCGGCATTAGACCTGGAAGCGTAATATTCCACAGGCTCTTCCACCTGCTGCATCCATCTACTTTGGCTGCTTCATACAACGTCGGGCTAATTCCCGCAACCGCTGCAAGATAGATGATGGCGTCATAGCCCGCGTTAGCCCATATATCCGACGCGACGTAAATCGTTCGGAACCACTCAGGTATAATCATAAAATAAATTTTCTCTAATCCAACCGCGGCCATCAACTTGTTGATCAAGCCGGTATTAGGCGATAAAAAGTCGATCACCATACTACAAATAATGACGATAGACAAAAATGCTGGCAAATACGTAAGTGTCTGAATCGATTTCTTTAACCACTTCACTCGAAGTTCATTGAGCGAAATTGCCAAAAGAATCGGAATCGGGAACCCAAATATCAGTGTGAAAAAGCCTAATGTCAGCGTATTTTTGAATAGCATCAAGAAATCATTACCTGAGAAAAATTTGACGAAATGCTTGAGACCGACCCATTTACTGCCGAAGATGCCTTCAAATACGTTATAATCCTTGAACGCGATAGTTAAGCCGAACAACGGCCCGTATCGGAAAATAATATAAAATATGAGACATGGTAGAAAGAGAACCAATAGCTGTCTGTCCCGTTTCATATGCTGCCACGTCCCGGTCAGTGACGTCGAAATCCGTGACATGAGCGTTGGTTTATTTAGTGTAAGGACCTTCTCCGTGTTAAGGTTTGCCACGTTTCTTCTCCTCCTGGATGTTAGAGAATGGCACTTGGAACATAAATGTCCTTCGTGCCATTCATCATCCTATTTATCTGGTTTGTTCTATTTATTTATTGGCATCATAACGTTTTTGAGCTTGGTTATAGACGTCAGAATACTTGCTTGCACCCATCTTCTCAGCCGATACAAGCCAATCTGCCCATTCCTTATCTCCATAGTTCTTGTTAAGGATATACTTCGCATTAAATTCATTCATCGATTTAATAATTGAAGTTTGCAGTTCTGCAATCGTGGCGATTTCATCCTCGTTAAGATTGAGAACAGGATCAAGTGGTTCAAATTTATTGGCAGATAGGATCTTGTCCTGAGCTTCTTGTTCTTTCTCTGTGAAGTTGTAGTATACAGAGCGATGATCCGGATTCAGGTACATACCTTCTACCCACATTCCGTAATGATCTTCCAATGCTTTAATATCTACATTAGGAAGGTCGGTCAGCTCCTGATATACCGGTTTGCCATTCTCATCGAAGTTAAAGTTCACACCTTCAATACCAAGCGTGGTCAACTGTGAACCCGATGGGCTCGTCAAATAGTCAAGCAATTTGAGTGCGGCTTCTTTATTCCCGTTATTAGCAACGGTTATCCCGAAATCTGCATCGATTCTTGGCAACGTACGAATGTTGCCCGTAGGTCCGACCGGATTACCGTAACGTAAGTTATACTCTGGGTTTTCCGAGCTGACTTGGTTATAGAACAGATCAAGACGACCAATCCAGTCCCATGTAACGAACGATTTACCTGTCGTCATCTTTGCTGTCCAGGATTCCGGTGTGTCGGTCAAAAATTCTTGATCGAGCAAACCTTCGTTATACAGTTTTTTCAGGAAATCAAGCATTTCTTTGTGCTCTGGCTGTGTGCCTGCGAATTTCCAGGTACTATTAGCTTCATCATAGTAAGCTGGGTAGCTTAAGCCACCAATGCCCCAACCGTAAGCAAGATCTCTAAAGATATCGTCTTTGGTTTTGGAAGCCATCGGATAGGAATCCGGGTAAATTTCTTTTAATTTCTTCAACGCTTGATAGAACTCTTCCGTATTGGTCCACTCCGGAATATTGTTCTTATCAAAGATATCTTTTCTATACATCATCCCGTGGTTAACATCGCGGTTTATGTTATAGATCGGCCATGAATAGAGATTGTTATTCTCATCACCAAATGAATTAGCTACCCATGGATTTTCATCTACGTACAATTTTTTGAAGTTCGGTAGTATATCAACATAATCATTAATAGCCACTACCGCTTTTTGCTGACCGATTTTCTTCAACTCATCCGGTCTAAGTCCGCTGAAAATATCAGGCAGTTTACCGGATGCGACGACCAAACGAAGCTTATCATCAAAAGTTGTAGCAGAGTAACTTTGGAAATCTACTGTAATCCCCGTACGCTTCTCAATTTCCTTAGCAATCAGCTTATCATTAAGCTGAAAATCACTAACGACCATCCAGGTAAGCGTCGTCGGCTTATCTACCAATGGAAGTTTTAATCCACCGGTATCACCATATTGATTCGTGGCCTCTTCCACCACCGCGTTCGTTGGAGCATTTGTTGCACCATTTGTTGTGTTCGTTTCTTTGCCACTTGCATTGTTGTTCGAACCGCATGCAGCTAATAATGAACTTGTTACCATCAAAGTAAGCGCCATGCTAAGAAGCCTTTTTGACATTTTTTTACCTCCCCTTTGTAATAAATACAGCACTTCATTGGTTATGACCGAAGTCTTCAATCGGACTGTGACCGAGGTGTTCTTCGGACAATTCAAATTGTAGATCGGAGCAAATCTTTCGTAAATAAAGCGTTTTCATTTACATTGTATTTTCGATGATATTAATTATAAAAAAACACAAAAACCCTTATGTACCAAGGGTTTTTGTAGGTGGAATTTGCTAAAGAGGCGGAAAATGCTATATAAATATTTTGATTTTTTCTCATTTTCCGCATGACCTCACTTAATGGAACACAATTGACCATACATAAATCTTTTCTAAAATGTAATTTCCTTCAAAGATACCAATCTCCCTAACTGTTTACTTTTCTCAGCTGCTTCTATAAAAGAGATAATTTCTAAGGTCTCTTTCCAATCTAACGGAGCTTTAAGCGTATGGAACAGGATCATAATCTGCTCAAGTAAACTTGCGTAAAATGGTTTCGCATTAGGATCAATCTCGATCAACGAGGTTTGTCCTTCTCGGCAAATCGTAGCGCAGAAAGGACTCTCTGGTAAGCGGCTGAGTTTAACCGTTCCTGTGCGTCCATCTTCCCACTGAGCAGCTATTAAATCATACTCTTTTGTCGTATTAACTCTTACTTCCAAGCAACCCGTACCCATAATCGCATAGAGAAGCTCCACGGAATGAATTCCATACCAATAATAGTAGGATTGGGTCGGCTCCACGGCCAAAGGGCCACCAACAGCAGCTCGAATCACGGTCGCTGGGTTCTCGCGAACCACATCATCTGTAATTTGCTGTGCGTATCTTAAAGCTGAGCAACTCATCATCGGGAGTTGGTATTGCTGCGCGATCTCAACTATCTCTTTAGCATCTGCGGTATTTAAGGCGAGCGGTTTGTCGATAAATACCGGCTTGCCGTAAGGAGCTATCCTTCTAAATTGATCCAGATGCACCCGACCATCTGCAGATGTAAGTAAAATAGCATCACAATTTACTGCAACATCCTCTGGAGAATCCATTCTTCGAACGCCGTATTCCAACTCCAGCTGCTCCATAAAACCTTCCACGCGATCGTAACTAAGCGAGAAGTCATGAGAACCGCCTAAAAAGGCTGCAACAACCTTCCCTCCCGACACATGATGAGCATCGGTTGGGTCGTTGAGCAGCCTAGTAAATGCAACAGAATGGGAGGAATCCGTACCAATAAGACCTATATTCAAATCTTGCACTTGCTCATCCCCTTTCCAATCACTAAATAACCTTAAGTTAATCTCTGTAAAGCGATAGCTGCTAACAAAGAAGAACCTAGCGGGATACATTGCTCATTCAATTCATATTTCGGATGATGGAGTCCGAAAGCTTGATCCGCATCAACTTCGGGACCAGAGCCTAACCAAAAGAAACAGCCTGGTACATGCTGCAAATAGACGGAGAAATCCTCACCCGCCAAAGTTGGATCAGCCACGATTCTTCGCTCAGATCCAATCGTATAATCTATGACTTCCTCAACATGCCGTACACAAACATCATGATTGACCAATACTGGAGTCTGTTGAATATAGGTGAGCTTCGCCTTGCATTGGTAGCCCTCCGCAATTTGTTTAACGATTCGCTCTATTCTTTCGGGCATTTGTTCTTGAACTCTAGCGTCGAACGTACGAATCGTCCCCGTCATGGTCGCATAATGCGGAATGACGTTATTCGCTTCCCCTGATTGAATACTGCCAATCGTTACAACTACGGGATCAAATGGTGATACCTCTCGACTGACAATACTTTGTAAGGCCATGATTATCGCCGAAGCACACACTACGGGGTCTATACTTTGATTCGGAATCGCTCCATGTCCACCTCTGCCCTCCAGATGAATTTCGATGCGATCTACAGATCCCATCAAGGATCCATAACGAGTGGCTGTCATTCCTGCTGCTAATGTAGGAAGGTTGTGCAGACCATAAATTTCATCGACACCATCCAATGCCCCCTGCTCAATCATCGCCTTCGCTCCTGCATTGATTTCTTCAGCCGATTGAAACAGGAACCGAACGGTGCCCTTTATTTTCTTATCTACAAGCAACTTCGCTGCTCCGAGTAAAATGGCCGTATGCGCATCATGTCCACATGCATGCATAATATTTGGGCGGGCTGAAGCAAACTCAAGGCCTGTTTCTTCCTGAATCGGCAGGGCATCCATATCCGCACGCAGGGCAATGACCGGACCCGGCTCATCTCCCTTAAGTTCGGCAACAATGCCAAAGCCACCAACTTCCATTTGGAACTCAAGTCCGAGTTGCTGGAGCTCTTTTGCAACTTTAGCAGCCGTTTCCGACTCTTGGAGGCTTAGTTCGGGAAAACGATGTAAATCCCTGCGAAATGCAATCAATTCCGCTTCAAGCTGCTTACCCGTTTGAACTAATGATGACAAGGTCATGATCAACGCTCCCCTTTACCATAAAGCTCTTTCATAATCTTTTTGCCCGTAGGGGTCTGAGCAAGACCGCCCATGGCTGTCTCACGATGTTTCTCAGGCATTGCACTTCCCACCTCAAGCATAACGTCAATCACTTCATCCGATGGGATGACACTTTTTACCCCAGCAAGCGCCATATCAGCAGCTGCCATCGCAGTAACGGCACCAAAACCATTTCTAACGATACAAGGAATTTCTACTAATCCGCCAACCGGATCACATATAAGACCCAGCGAGTTTTTTAGCGCCAGTCCTACCGCATGTACCGCCTGTTCAGGCGTACCGCCGCGTAGTTCCACCAACGCTCCAGCCGCCATGCCAATCGCTGAGCCCACCTCTGCCTGACAGCCACCCTCGGCACCCGACACGAACGAGTTATTCGCGATCACATAACCGATTGCCCCAGCACTGAAGAGACCATGAACCATGTGTTCATCACTCCAGCCAAATCTCTCTTGCGAGCTAACGAACACCCCAGGAATAATGCCACAGGAACCTGCCGTTGGTGTAGCGATAATGCGTCCCATAGATGCGTTAATCTCAGAGACAGCTAGAGCATAAGCCATTGAGGTACAAGCTTCCGTCCCCAAGGAAGTGACATCATTGAGCAAATACGTATGGACTCGCTTAGCATCTCCTCCCGTTAACCCGCTACGGGGTTTCATATCACTTTCTATCCCTTTGAATACAGCCTCTTTCATAATTTCATAATACGCGGCCATTTGTCCGATCACTTCTTGTACCGATTTCCCCGTCTCCGCCGCCTGCTCTGTAATCATCAATTGACCAATCGTAACGGATTCCTTAATACATAGTTGTATCAATTGCTCTAAATTAGAGAACCTCATGATAAATCCCCTTTTGAAGTGAGATGAATTACACGAACCTTGTAAACATCACGTAATTGGACGATCTGGTCGATCCACTCGGTAGGCAATACCTCATCACTTTCAATAACGGTTAGAGCATCTCCGCTTCTTGACTTCCGATCGACCTCCATATAGCCAATATTGGCATCCGCATGCTTGAAGATATCCGTCATTTCAGCTAAGATCCCCCGGCGATCGGCATGGAAAATAAGTAGGGTTGGGTATACCGCCGTAAACTTTACATCGAAATCATCAATGCTTACGATCTCGATGTTACCACCACCAATAGAACATCCTGTCACAATTACCTTTTGGTCCCCCCGCCGAAGAATTAACGTTGCCGTATTAGGGTGCATCCCCGCCTTCTGAGCTGAACGAATCTCTACTTCCATACCTGCATCCTTTGCTCTGTCAAAAGCATCCTTAATTCGCATATCATCGGTATCGTAATTCAACAGGCCTGCGATAATGGCAAGATCTGTGCCATGACCACGATAGGTAGTAGCAAAAGATCCATAGAATATAATTTCGGCATGCTCCGGCAATCCACCAAGTACATGCCTGGCTGTCCTTCCTAACCGGACAGCCCCGGCAGTATGGGAACTAGAGGGGCCCACCATGCTCGGACCAATAATAGAGAATACATCCTTAAATCGCATGCTTGAGCCCTCCCATATTATTTATCTTCAAGCCACTCTGCAAGATGTGCGGAAACAAACTCATCATCGTTCAGATGTGGGTATTCCCGATATACACGATCAATTTCCTCCATTTGTCCTGGAGACAACATCTCATTTGGATTCAAGCACCATGTGCCTTGCAGTAAGCCTTGACGACGTAGCACTTCATGAATACCTGGAATACAGCCTTCAAAATGATGCGCAGGATCAAAGAACGCAGCGTTCGAGTCCGTCACTTGCACGTTTCTCGTCAACCATTCTTTGGATATTTGACCATGGCTTCGAGCATGCTTAATTTCATCTAATAGTTCTACGGCCTTGTGCGTCCAAACAGCCCAATGCCCAAGTAACCCGCCGACAATGGCCTTTTCTACTGTTTTACCTTCAACCTCGAAACGATAAGTAGTCAATAAATCATTGATAATATTGTCATCATTGCCCGTATACAGTGCGATTTCATCGCGTCTACTGGAGTAGCAAACAGCGCGTGCCACATCGATGGTTTGATAACGATTAAACGGTGCCATCTTTATTGCAACTACGTTGGGAATTTCCGCAAATTTGCACCAGAAGTCGAAGCTGAAGATTTGCCCACCCACAGATGGCTGTAAGTAGAAACCGATAACAGGCATAATAGCTGCAACCTGCTTCGTTCTCTCCAAAATATCTGCTTCGCTCCAGCTAGTAAGACCGCCCATGCTCAGTAAAGCCGCATCATAACCAAGCGATTGAGCGATTCGTGTTTCGTTAAGGGCTTGTTCAGTAGGCCCACAAATACCTGCCACCTTGATAAATGGACGTCCGATATTCGCTTTTGCGAGTTCCTCAGCAGCCATACGTAACACAGGTTCATATAAATTATAAGGTTCATCGCGAATTTCAAATTGAGTAGAATGAACTCCGACTGCAATACCACCTGCTCCAGAAGCTGCATAATATCGAGTTAATGCTCGTTGATGTCGTTCATCCAGTTGACGATTCTCATCTAGTGCTAGCGGATGCGCCGGAATAACCAGCCCTTCATGCAGCGCTTTAAGCAATTCAGGTGAAAGTGTTGAAGTAGCCATTAGTACTTCCCCTTTCTTTCTTGGAAATGAGTTGGTTTATTCCATGTCGTCCCACCAGCCTCGATCCATTCTGCTAACCAATCAATCATTTGAAGCAACGACACCGAAGGATAACCGAAACGTTGGTGCGATTTAGATGCATTGTTCAACAGCGCAATCTCTGACTCTACACCTTCGAATATGGCTTCCTTACCCATTCGCTTAGCAAACTCCTCGGCAGCCCAGCGGATCGACATCGTTTCAGGTCCTGTAATGTTCATGATGCTTGGTGGATTTGTGCATTCTGTCAGGCAACGCAGTGCCATTTCATTGGCATCTCCCTGCCAAATCACGTTGGCATGGCCCATAGATAAGTTAATTGGACGTTGTTCATTCACGGATTTTGCAATTTCCAATAATACGCCATAACGCATATCATTCGCATAGTTCAAACGATAGAACAACATCGGTGTTCCGTTCTTGTGGGAATGATATTCAAACACCCGCTCACGGCCCAAGGTTGATTGTGCATATTCGCCAATAGGCTCAGGTGATACCGATTCGTTTGCCCCACCGCTACCAATGGACATGAACGGATAAATATTGCCTGATGAGAACACTACAATTCGTGAATCCTTATATTTCTCCGCTACTCTGCCCGGCAAATACGTATTCATCCCCCAGGTGAAATGCTCTCTACCCGTCGTTCCGAACTTATTACCAGCCATATAAATAATGTTGTCTGCATGAGGTAATTGATTCAGCTCATCATCATTCAATAAGTTACAGGAAATCGTCTCGATCCCTGCATCCTCCAGTTCACGTCTTGCTGCATCATCAGAGAATCTCGATACACCAATAACTTTTTTGTTCAGTCCACCCTCACGAATAGCATTCTGAGCCAGTCTTGCCAAGCTTGGCCCCATCTTCCCACCTACTCCAAGAATCAGGATGTCTCCGTCAACTGAAGTTAAATCCTTTATTAAGGCCGTTGAAGGCTCTGCTAACTTTGCTTCCAATTCCTCTAGTGTTTTCAACGTCATTTCCCCTTCCTTAGTATGAATCTATCCCCATCATACCGACAGGAAGGATATAAAGACAAATCTTTTAATCGTCTTTAAATAAGTAAATAAGTTACATCATCGTTTTATCCTTCAAAAAAGAAAAGCGGTAAATTTGCCGTGGTCTTCCTTTCGGAACCTTCTCCATACCGGAAATATCTACGAGTCCATTATCGATCCAGAGTAGCAGCAAACGATGAGCACTTCGCACCGTAATATCAAGCAATGCAGCTAGCTCATGAACCTTGTATTCATATTTGCCATGTTTAGCAGTATAAGAAAGCAACTTACTTAAATAAGCGCTTGTCATGCCAGCGTCCTCTGCTCTCTTAATTAGTCCAGCATGCGTTGGTGATAACACCGTTTGTATGGAATCTGCCATTTCGAGGGGACCGATCAACGTCTGATCCTCGCGAATAATAAAGCAGGTATTCCCTCCAGCTTCCTTCGATTTGCGAAGCGCAGCCCTTGCATTTGTTCCCGCTTCATTGGCTGACGTTCCAAATCCTACTCCCAAACTTAAGGACAGCCCAAATGACTGGTTTGCATCCTTTGCTAACGGAATGGTCTTATAACCTCCCGTTTCCCGCTCGAAGATCCCCCTAGTCGTGAAGAACAGATACTCATCACCGCCCAGATTAGTCAAGTAACCGTCTAGTGATTCAACATAGTCCAACACCATGCGATGAATATCCAGTTTGAGCTTTTGAACCTCATGCTCATTATTTCGCTTCATCACCAACTTACCGAAATCATCAACCTTAATCATCCCAACTACAATTTGCGATTCCTTACTACGCCGCGATTCCGTCGATAGAAGCGCACGTTCCAACGTCACGCTCATGTCCTGATCCGAAGGAATCAGCCATTCATTCGGAGCCTGAATTTCAGACAGCCGCCGGGCAACCGATTCTACCCCGGTAATAGCGAATGAACAAGCTGCCGTATTCAACAGATTATGATGAAATGCAAACAGCTTGTCCGGTGAGGCATGAGCAGGACCGCTATAAACGATGACCTGCGTTTGCTCAATACCAAGATCCTTAAGAGCGTTCATAACCATGGATTTAGTAAGCGAATCGATGGAAATACCACCACTTAAATGACCTGTTTGCAAAGCTCGGAATAATGTTTTGTACAGACCTGCTCCCGTTAACGGGACATAGTGCACAGGAACTATCACATTCACATTATCTTTAACCTTACGATGTGATTGCGCGCCGAACAAAAGAAGCACCTCCACCTCTAGCATCAATGTTTCAACGACAGAAGGTGCCTCGTCCTCATTCTTCACAATCCGTACAATTGGAGTAAACGTCGGAAATGCCTTAATAACCTTCAGCAGCTTGTCTACGACGAGCTGCATTCCGACGATGCCAATTTTGATTTGCATGCTACTCAAACTCCTTTATAGCGAGGCAAGCCGCTTAAGATTCTACCTTTTGGATTTTCGCAGGATTGTTAATCTTATATGGAACTGGGTATTTCGTCAGCTTCTTAGCAACGATTTTGGCCTCAAATGTAATCTTGTCTCCGATAGCTAGTTCATGCTTCTTGAGCGTAGCGCTGTGGCTAGACCAGGCTTCACCTACTTCTAACTCAGGCTCAATGATGGTCACCGCTTCGTAAATAACCACTTCATCATCGTTATCAGAGAAATGGTTCGGAACCGTTGTAAATTCCTGTACAATAGCGGTCATTTTTACTTTTTCTTCAGGAAGCTGAAGCTTCTGTTTCTTTTCTTTTTTAGGCTTAGTCTTTGGAGGTTCCGGTGATTCTGGGGCCTCTGATATATCTACGATATCAGTTATTGATGATTCTTTAGACTCAGGTTTGTCCAGCTCAGGTAGTTGTGTCTTGGCTTCCACTGGTGGAATAGCTTCTTCTTTTATGCCCTCAAGCTCTACATTATCCGACTCGATACTTATTGATTCTTCTGCCATATTCGAGGTCTTTTGTCCGTAGTTGGCCGCCTGCATCTCCTTCAAATATGAGGGGTGAATGCAGTGTTTCTGCTTGTTATCTAACTCAATAACCGCGGTAATATTATCTACATAGCCTACAATATCGCACGGTAAATTGACACCGTTCCCCCTGTAGAAAAACGCTTTTGCCTTGACCGCTTTATCAGATAGTAGCCCCCATTCTTTGCACTTGTCGATCAGTGCCTCCTCGTTTTCGAAGGCATTATATGTCGTAGGCTCGATGATGAATGCATGTGTCATAACTTCTCCACCTTTCATTTTGTTTGAGAAATTTACCTTCCCTTTACTTGTTACTACGTTGTTCTAGCCTCGCTCTACCTTGCTAATACCTTGCTAATATCTTGATAAAACCTTGCTCTATCTTACTAATACCTTACTCTTAACTCGCTCTAACTGGAATTTCTCCCGTTAAATTGGTCTATATGACCCCGTTTACGAGAACTAACTGGAAAAACTCCCGGTAATCTATCGAAAAATCAAGATTTCAGCCCAATGTATCTAGTTTAAAGGGAGAAAATCCTGCTAATTAAATTCGTCTCCGTCAACCGAAAAAATTACATGGAGGATTTCCCGCTACTGGCGGGCTTGGCCAACTGTATCTTACTAGTATCCCATCACTCTTCAGATATAAGCAATGGTGTACTCAATATAAGGATACTTTTTCCCAAAATTATTTTTTATCATCTTCTCATAATTAATTAGGTGATATCAATGCATTTCTCAGTAATAAGATTGCGGAGAGGTATCTTACATACATCATAATCCTTTATAATCATAATAGCCTACATTACAAAGGAGACTGAATCTACATGCCCATCCTCAGACGGCTTATTACAGAACAAGATTTTCAGGAAGCCGTGGATCGACGTCTTCTTGTCCGCGTATTCCGCGATAATCATTTGATAGAATCCGGCAGTACTATGATTCGCTTTACAGCTGATACCATCATTACCCAATCCAGTGTAAGTGATTTGAGCTACCACTCCATACGCGATTGTCAGTTCTTTGAGATTAAAAAGTAAGAAGTAAGTTTTGCTCGTTTCTTAATCGTGGGTGCTTTTGCTCACAAAACTAGCTGATGCTTACGAAGTAAGTTTTGCTCTATGTTTATTCGCGGGTGCTTTGCTCACAAAACTTTTAGGAGGTATCCTATGAATTCCATGAATCCTATCGTGTCAAAAAAGTGGTTACTTGCCCGTATGTATGAATCGGACCTTGTTATTGTGGATTGTCGATTCGAGTTAGGGAACCCTACTGCTGGACGGGAAGCCTTTGCGATTTCACATATTCCGGGAGCCGTCTACCTTGATCTGGAGGCGGATCTCTCCTCACCAGTTGGCGAGCATGGCGGGAGACATCCTTTGCCAGATCCCGATGTACTTGCCCAGAACCTGGGCCGGGTTGGTATCAGCAACGATAAAGTGATCGTTGCCTATGATGATCAAGATGGCATGTATGCTTCCCGTTTGTGGTGGCTGCTTCGCTGGCTTGGACATGACTCCGTATTCGTCATGGATGAAGGTTTCGGAGTGTGGAAAGACAGTGGCTATCCAGTTACAGATGCACAACCTGTCATCATTCCATCCTCCTTCATCCCAGCCATTCGCCATGAGATGCTCGCCGATGTGAAAGAAGTCCAACAATCGATCGGTAATTCTAATGTTCTCCTGGTCGATTCCCGAGATGCATCGCGCTACGTTGGTGAGCAAGAACCGATTGATGCTAAGGCGGGCCATATCCCTGGAGCCATCAATAGCTTCTGGAAGCAAGTCTTAGATGACCACGGAGCATGGAAAAGTGATGAACAGTTACGGGAACATTTTTCGCCAATTACAGAAGCTATGGACACAGGACGAGAAGCTATTATTTATTGCGGTTCAGGCGTAAGCGCCTGTCCGAATGTACTTGCGCTGCATAAGCTTGGCTATCCTACGGTTCGTTTATATGCGGGTAGTTGGAGCGATTGGGTTTCGTATCCGGAGAATCCGGTGGCGACAGGAGAAGAGTAGCAGGTAAGGGGCTGCGTAGAGCGCAGCCTCTTGTTGTATCGTTAGTCTACGATATGTCCGTAAAGGGTTAATCAATATAAGTGACATGATAGTGTCTAACGTCGTTGATAACAGAATTACAAGTATTTCTTAGATATTCAGCGATCTTCTCTATGCGGAATCTGCAAATCGGCACCTGATCTGAAGGTGACCCACTTTAAATTGAGTCAAATAAAGAGAGACTTAAATAAATAAGGGAGGATAGATTGCGAGACTGGATAAAGATCGTAGAGATTATCGACTATTGCGGCTCAGGCGTGTCCGCCTGCTCGAACTTCATCGCCTTAAAAAGCAGCAAGGTTATGTGAAGGTGAAATTGGATTCGGGAAACTGAAGCGACTGAGGATGAATTTCGATGCCAATTTGCCATCATGTATTCGGTTTTTCGCATACATTTGCATCGACAACCGCCACCAACGCTTCATATATTCGATTTTTCGCATACATTTGCCTCGAAATCCGCCCCCACCGTCTCGTGTATTCGGTTTTTCGCATACATTTGCCTCGATAACCGCCACCAACGCACCTTGTATTCGGTTTTTCACATACATTTGCCTCGATAACCGCCACCAACGCACCTTGTATTCGGTTTTTCACATACATTTGCCTCGACAACCGCCACCAACGCTTCATGTATTCGATTTTTCGCATACATTTGCCTCGAAATCCGCCCCCTCCGTCTCATGTATTCGGTTTTTCGCATACATTTACCTCGACAACCGCCACCGACGCACCTTGTATTCGGTTTTTCGCATACTTTTGCCTCGACAACCGCCACCAACGCTTCTTGTACTCGGTTTTTCGCATACATTTGCCTCTGCAACCGCCTCCGCCGCACCATGTACTCGGTTTTTCGCATACATTTGCCTTGATAACCGTCACCAACGCCTCATGTATTCGGTTTTTCGCATACATTTGCATCGAAAACCGCCTCCGCCGCACCTTGTACACGATTTTTCGCATACATTCGCAGTAATTCTCTCCATTGTCAGACCAGATCTGCACTTTGGAGCGCTCCTATATACTCATAGTAAATAGTCCGCTGAGATGCTCCTCTTGCTACCGGCCGAAATTTACCTTTATCCACCAGCAAACGGCAGTATTTAATCACCGTCATCGTGTGAAGTTCCAGCTCTCGCGCGGCATCCGCCGGGCGAAGGACACGATGATGCCGAATAGCTGCCCGCATCAGCTCGCGCTCGATTTTGGAATAAGCTCTCTCAGCGGTTGTTTTTGCATTTTTGCCAACTGACAAATAAGGAAACAGGATACTGCGTAGCGTGGAGAGGATGAATGACGGGTTTTCCTTTAGCTCATCCAGCGAGATATAAAGCACCATACAGTCCTGTGACTGTAAAAAAAAGCCCACGGTTCAAGTCCAGCCGGTATTTACTGCGGTCTGTACCATGCGAGCCATAGTCCATAATTTCAAATACAATACGCGAGGCTCCAACTTCCCACAAAATATCCACAAAATAAGATCTTCCACGCCAGTCTTTAACTTCATATTCCGGGTGCAACCCGTAAAAATGTCCAGCAAGCGGCCACCATACCTGCTCGACAAACAATCGATTTCCGTAGCCATGACCTCGTTTTAGAGCATCAAGCCGCTCCCCCCTTCTCCTCTTAAGGTGATCGCATAACCATTTATCATGTTCCTTCTCAAAGCCCATGTTCTACCCCCTCACTTTCCAACAAAAAAATTAAGCTTGCAAACGTACAAAACCCCGCCTCCATTCCAAATAGGATAGGAGACGGGGCATTCTTTGCCACGTTTTCTCATGTATATATTTAATATGCCACAATTTTACTTAAGAATCCAATAAGACTGGACTTTGAAACAGAATGTTAGAGTGATTAGTTCAAGATGCCGTATCGAATACGGGTTCGGGGGCTGCATGACGGTTATAACGTGTTGCCCTCTTCTTTTACTCTTCAATGACTAGTTGTTTACATTTTGAAATACATAAGTTACAATCTTTCCCAACCAATAGCTGGAAGGAATCTATCGTATGCTAGTTAACAACGTTCGTGCTTGATGGGTGACAGAGCAGTGCAAATATGTTCAAAACTAAGCGTATCTACCGAGGGGAGATCAAATTCCAATGAATATAGCTCTCAAGTTGATGCAAAAATTCAAAGACCACGATACCCAGAATAAGCTGAAAGTCTATCGGAACAAGGCGGAGCTCATCAGGAAACGGAATTTGGAAGTATGGGACGATGGGCAGCTTCAAGCGGAATCCCTACGGCTGCAAAAAGAAGCAAAATCAGGTACGCCTTTGGATGAGCTGCTTGTCGATGCTTATGCGTTAGTCTGCGAGGCAGCGAAGAGAAAGCTCGGCTTACAGCCTTACGAAGTTCAGATCATGGCTGCCATCGCTCTGCACGAGAGATTTTTGATCGAGCAGCATACCGGTGAAGGGAAGACGCTCTCTGCTGTTATGCCTGCTTATCTAAATGCGCTGACCGGCGAAGGTGTTCATGTGCTGACATTTAACGATTATTTAGCAAATCGAGATGCGGAGTGGATGGGCCCGATCTATCGTTTCCTCGGGTTAAAGGTAAGCTCGGTTCAAGCGGGCATGGACCTGTCCGAGAAACGGGAAGCGTATGCCGCGGATATAACCTATGTTACGGCCAAAGAGGCGGGATTCGATTATTTGCGCGACACGATCGCACTGGACGAAGGCGATACCGTACATCGTCCTTTCCACTACGTCATCGTCGACGAAGCGGACTCACTGCTCCTCGACGAAGCTCGGGTGCCGCTAGTCATCGCCTGCGAACCGGGCTCTTCTGGCAACGATGGCATTCGTTTCGCTGAAGTAGCTCGCCAACTCGAGCAAAATGAGCATTACGACTTCGACGAGTTCAGGCGGAACGTTTACTTGAATGAAGCGGGCTCTGCAAAAGTGGAATCGCTGCTAGGATGCGGCAATTTGTACGAAAGCCATAATAGTCATTTGTTATCGTCATTAAATTGCGCGCTACATGTGGAATCAATATTAAAAAAAGACGTCGATTACATCGTCCGGGACGGTAATATCGAGCTGATCGACGAATATACCGGCCGTGTGGCGGAGAACAGGCATTTGCCGGACAGGCTGCAAGCCGCGCTTGCGGCTAAAGAAGGGCTACAGTCGAACTCCGGCGGAAAAATTCTCGGAACGATTACGCTTCAACACTTCCTTAGCCTATATCCGAAGATTTGCGGAATGACGGCTACGGCGCATGCTTCCGCAATGGATTTCGAAGAAATTTATGTGCTACAGGTCGTCCAAATTCCACCGAACCGGCCCAACATACGGATCGACCATCCGCACCGGATTTATACCCATAACGAAGCCAAACTTAAGGCGCTTGTGCAAGAAATCTCATCCGTCCATAGGACGGGCCGTCCGATTCTAGTTGGTACGTCAAGCGTCGGAGAGTCTAACATGCTGGCGGAGGCGCTAGCCGTTAAAGGCGTTCCTTGCCATGTTCTGAATGCAAAAAACGACGCAAAAGAAGCCGAGATCATCGCCAAAGCGGGAGAAATCGGCGCCGTAACGGTGTCTACGAATATGGCGGGACGTGGCGTCGACATTCGGCTCGGTGGCGGCAACCCCACGCAAGCAGAAGTTGTCGCCAAGTTAGGCGGATTGTACGTGATTGGTACGCATGTGAACGAAAGCGTGCGGATCGACGACCAACTGCGCGGGCGTTCTGGTCGCCAAGGCGACCCGGGATCTTCTGTGTTTTTCGTAAGTTTGGAGGACGAGTTGATGCTTCGGTTCGGCATCAATAAAGCGATTCGTAATCTTAGGCAGGATGAGGCCCTCGAAGATTCGGTGCTCCGTAGCAAAATCGCGCAAATCCAACGCATCATTATGGGCCAAAACTTCGATATCCATCAGGAGCTGAACTGTTATTCGGATATGGTGGAGGATCAGAGGCGACTTCTATACAAGGAGCGGCTCGAAATTTTGAAGGGCGAGAAGCCGATGAGCCTTTCGGAGCAGCGGGTGCGGCTTTTTTATATCGACGAGTTCTGGGCTGACCATCTGGCATACGTTTCTTACATTCGCGAAGGCATCCACTTGGAGAGCCTTGCTAGCCGCAATCCGATCGACGAATTTCATGCGCAAATCACCCAAGCATACGAGCAAATTCCAGCTAAAATAAATAGTGAGTCGGAGAATATGCTTGTAAGGCTCGGAGGTTCGAATGATCCGGAGGTGTGGGAAAAGTTCGGTCTGAAGAGCCCTACTTCCACTCGGACTTATATTATCAACGATCAATACATCCAGAATAAACGCAGCTCATGGACCACAGTAACCGTATTGGCATATTATTTTCGCAAGGCTATAAGGCCTATATTCAAGCTATCAGAATATTGATGCAGCGTAGCTTTTTCAAGGAGATCGCATTGTCGCCCATTTGCAACACGAAATAACGGACACTTAGGCGGTTGTTGAGCATCGAAAAATATTATTCTATAACTAACATCAGGCAGAGCATGGCTGAATAAGCGCCATAGCTCTGCCTTTTTGTTTGAGGTGTAGTCTATTATCGTAATATCCCAAACCGATACAGTTACCAGATGCGCTAATCCCTTACTCACCTAGAAATTTTTGAATAAAGAATTCCAACTGATATTCCATGCTCAACGGATCGTTAAAGTAGAATGCCTTCGCATCAGCCTCGTAGATACGATCGTTCTTCACTGCGGGAATATTATTGTACGTTTCGGTCTCCTGGAACGAATTATCTTCATCCGTGTTCTTGCTGAAAATAACATAATCACCAAAGTAATCCTTCAGAACTTCCAACGACACGGCAAAGTAACCGTCTTTCTTCGTCGCTTGACTAACCTTTTCTGGCTTGGCTAGCCCAAATCCCGAATAGAGAATTTCAGTTCCGCGTCCAAAGTTATCACCATAAACATAGAGCTGTTTATTGAATGTCTCAATGACCGAGACCGTTGCATCTTCACCGATCTTCGCCTTGATCTTATCTCCGGCTTCTTTTACCCGTACTTGGAAATCGTCGACCCAGGCTTGCGCTTCCTTCTCTTTGTTCAACAATTTTCCAACTTCCAGTTGCTGCGTTAAGTAATCCACTTTTCCATAAGTATAAGTGACTGTAGGAGCGATTTTCTTGAACTTATCAATGTTATTAATATCCGAGAGCCCGATAATGAGATCCGGATTCAGCTCGATAATCTTCTCAATACTTTCGTCCGTAACCGTCTCGATGTCTTTGAGCTGCTCTTCGAATCTCGGATTGGTCTTGGACATCTCATCCACACCAACCACTGGAACGCCGAGCGCCATAACGTTACCCGTTAGAAATCTGGTAATGACAACAACACGTTGTGGATTCTTCGGAACCTCTACCGGCCCATCCTCGGATTGGTAGATAAACGTGCCGGATTCCGAATCGCCTGAATCAGAAGGTGATGCCGAATCTGCCGACGCGGCTGCAGACTGATTACTCTCATTGTTGGCAGTCTTCGGAGAGTTACCGCTGCTGCATGCGCTAAGTAGAAGAATAAGAACTAGAGTTAATGGAACGAATATTTTTTTCATAAGATGACTCTCCCCTATAGCATCTCGTGCTATTGATAATTGATGAATCGATTCGTGTCTATTGTGTGTGCAACTCAGAATGCGAGGAGCAACACCTAATTATAATGAGAATGATTATCATATTCACTTGATCATTGTAAGGGGCACCATAATAGCTGTCAATAAAAATATTAGCGTGTGATCAGCGTTTTCGGTGGGAATTGACATTTGTAGTTGAAAATAAACGTATCCATGACCTTAGACTAACCACTAACCGTCGAAACGGCAAAGAGCCCGCGTCGTACGCAGGCTCTTGCTATATAGTCGGATCTACATCAGCACGATTAAGGCACATATATCTCCGTTATGCTGGTCACATATCCGTCCCTTGTAGTGATTGTGCATGGTGGCATGAAATCGGAGTATTGCTTGAAATGTTCAATAAAATCTTGCTTACTTACCACTTTTGGAGAATCGAGATTCTGATTATCGAGAATGCCATATTTCGTTTCACCTGCAACCTGAAGCGGGTCCGTATAGGTATATTTGTTAAGAATATAAAATCCATTCGGCATATCCTCATCTGGGTTAATGTTCAAACTCTTAAACCGAGCGGAATCTTCAAGTGTAAGCCATTCGATATTATCAAAATCAAAAGAGTCATTATCCATACTAAGATTCAACACATAGCCCAGCAATGTACTTTCTGGAGTAATGGCAAAGTCCTTGGCAGTAGCTGTATCATCAACAACAAGCTGATCCAATGAAATATGTTTCCCCATACCTATATCATTGCTTATATATTTCATGGCAACCTGTAAAGGATCAAGAAGGGATCGATCTTCTCCCTGAGCAGCTTGTTGTTGCAAACGGTCATAGTAATCGGCTATCGAATCATCCGTTTGAGGTGTATTGTAATATTCATTGCCATTGGTATCCTTCCAGCGTTCGACACACCAAATCCCCAAATCTCCCTGAACAACCGGCTGAGATAATAAAAGTTGGCTTGTTTCTCCTGTGGTTAGTGGAAATTTCACCAGCATGTGATTCCCGCTATAGGTTTCATGAGGCAATTGTCCATTTGCTTCAAGAAACACACGAAGCGCCATTTCCTGACCGGCCTTTTTAGTCAGATCATTCTCTCCGCTCCTGATCACTCCTAGAAACTGCGGTGTTGAACCTTTATACGAAAATACGAGCATCGGCTTTCCCATGCTTCCATCTTCGGTAATCAAACCGTCAGCTGTCATTCCTTCCGGCACGATCGCCTTACTTGGATCATCCGGTTTCAGGCGATATTCAAGGGCCCAAATTTCCATAGGTGATGAAAATAGTTCATCGAATTCCGCGATCTTTTCAAGCTTTGTTATTTTTCGGTCAACAATTTTGACATCATGTTGCTCATGTCCTGTAATGACCTGTTCAATATACTGGTTAGCATAATCCTCAACGGTGATTTGATGTTTCTTCGGATTGCTCATCAGTCCCACACCAAGGGCAACTACCACAGTAATTGCTACGATAACAACCCAAAATGCAGGTTTCTTGTAGTTTAAAATATTCATGATTCGCCCTCTCGTGTTGCTCTCGCCAAAAGCAAGCGGAGAACCACCTATAAATCGTCTTCCGGTGGATAAGGACAACAGTGAGGTCGAATAATCCTTTTTAATCTCGCTGCCCATCTGCCTAATAACAGTCTCATCACAGGATTTTTCCATATCTTCGCTCATAAGAAAGAACGCTACCCAAACCAGCGGATTAAACCAATGAACACATAACACGAAGAACGCAAATGGTTTTATATTATGGTCAAGCCTTTTGATATGTACTTGTTCGTGTTTGATAATATAAGCTCTTTCTTTCTCGTATAGACCTATAGGAAGATAAATTTTAGGTCTCAGCACTCCAAATACAAATGGTGTTGTAATGCTGCTACTTTCATATACATTATCAAATACGTGCTCAGCGCTCCTTAATCGTAGGTGGAGTCGCGCAGTGGTAACTAGGCAATAGGTCAGCAAAATGACAATACCCAATATCCATATATACTGTCCGAGATCAAACCATTTATCTATAGAATTTGTACTAATCGTAGTCATAGGTGCTGCTGAAATTGGTTCAGGATTTATGTTATTTACTGCTTGGTCCGTGCTAGTAATTTCGCTTGGAGTAAGTGGGGTTTGTGGAGTTTGTGAGTAGTAGATTCGATCCATTGGGGTATTTTGGGCGTCAATAGGAACAAGGCTGAACACACTCTCGAAGGAGAATGGACATACGAGACGGAACAATACTACTAGCCAAAGGACATAGGAGAAAATCTTGGGGACTTTTCGGAGTAGCAGCCGTGTTACGAGTACAAACAAAATGACATAGCTCGCGGTTATGCTCATATTTACAGTATGTACCAACAGCTGATCCACGGTTATCCCTCCTTATGCTCGTTGATAAGCCTTAGAACATCATCGATTTCGCTGTCGCTTAGTTTTCGACTTCGAGTGAATGCAGCCAAAAACTTTGGCAACGAGCCGTCGAAAGTTTCCTTCACAAATTGCTTGCTTTGCTCAGCATAGAAATCATCCCTTTTCACACTAGATACCACCACGCCATCTCGGTTATTAAATAGCTCTTTGCCTTCAAGACGTTTTAGCATGGTATATGTGGTCGATTTCTTCCAGTTGAGCTCTGCCTCACACAATTTCACCAGATTCCCTGATTGGATCGGTTCGTTACGCCAAATTAAATCGGCAAATTTTTCTTCCATTTCGGTCAGTCTTATGTTTTTCATTATGCATAGTCTCCTCTGGTCTACAAATCGTAGACCTTATTTATTTTCAGTCTACAACTTGTAGACTTGTTTGTCAAAAAAATCCATTAGGGAAATAAACTGCACTGTAATACAAAATGATGTGTTATCTCGAAGGGAGCTTTTGCCGATTCACAGCAAAAGCCCCAACGCACATCATATTCACCCGAATTTAATCAGGAAAGGCGACGGGTCAATGACCAAAATAGAAGAGCTAAAGCACTGACGCTTGCACCTAACAAGCACACACCGCTCCAACCTGAGTAAGCATAGATACTGGTAGATGCGATTGACCCAGTGGCGCTGCCAATAGAATAGAAAACCATGTAACCTGCAGTAAGTCTACTGCGTGCCTCGGGACGCAAAGTTAAGATCATGCTCTGGTTGGTGACGTGTACAGCTTGCACTGCGAGATCAAGAAGAACAATACCGACGATTAATGCGAGAAGCGAATGCTGAGTGTAACTTATCGGCAACCATGATATAAGCAAAAGAAACAATGCTACGCCGGTGGTCTTCTGCCCTAAACCTTGATCGGCAAGGCGACCTGCTCGCGCTGCTGCTAACGCCCCAGCAACTCCTGCAAGACCAAACGCTCCAATCGCCGTATGGGAAAGAGACAACGGTGGAGTGCTGAGAGGCAGCACTAAGGAAGTCCATAATATACTGAAAGCGGTAAAAATCATCAGGGCTAATGCAGCACGGATTCGCAGGATTGGTTCTTGTGTGAACAATGCGAGCATCGAACGAAGCAACTGAAAGTAGGATAATGACTCTCTTTTATGCTCAAAATTCGGCAAGACTCGAAACAATACACCTGCCATGATTAGCATGAGTACCGCAGATACAAGGTAAACAATTCGCCAACCGGCTAAATCCATTAACACGCCCGCAAAAGTTCGTGCCAGTAGAATACCAATAACAATTCCGCTTGTCACAACACCAACGACACGCCCTCGTTCGGCCGGGGTAGCCAAAGTTGCCGCGAACGCAACAAGCGTCTGTGTCACTACGGCAAGCAATCCAACCACAGCTATGCCTATGAATAACACTATACTGGTGGGTGCAGTGCCAACCACAATCAATGCCAACACGGATACCAGCATCTGTCCAGCGATCAGCCAACGTCGATTTAAAAAATCGCCAAGAGGCACTAACAATAGCAGTCCAAGTGCGTAGCAAACTTGAGTAATTGTAATTACAATACCGACAGCTGAATGAGTAATACCGAACTCGCTCGAAATTGCGTCCAGCAAGGGTTGCGCGTAATAAATGTTGGCGACTGCCAGTCCGCAGGCGATTGCAAATAAGATGGCCACCTTGCGAGACATTAATGATGCGGCCTTTGATTCTGTACCTATAATCGCTTCTTGAGCTGTTTCAACTTTTGTTCCTGTATGTTCGACTGTAATGACTTTCGATTCAAACTTCCTCAAAGATGGCACCCCCCTTAAATTTATGGATATCAAATTTTCAAAATAACATACTGATCAGTACGAAATAATGCATGATAAATATAACTTCAAAAAAAGATAACTGTCAAGGTATTACTAAACTAATTGACAGGACAATCTTCGCATAATAAAATAATATCGTACCATTCGATATGAAAAGAGGGAGTTGCTATGGCTCGACAACGCGAATTTGATGAGGACAAGGCATTAGATGCAGCTATGCAGATATTTTGGGAAAAAGGGTTCGAAGCTACCTCTTTAAGTGACTTAACATCAAGAATGGGTATTCAGCGACCAAGCATATACTCAACCTTTGGAGACAAAAAAGGGTTATTCGAAGCTGCGTTGCGAAAATATACAAGTTCCCATGCTACCTATGTTCGTACTAGTCTTCAAAGCAAAAATTCTGTTAAAGAGGCATTCCGTGCCTTTTTTGAAAATATGATAGAAAAAGAGTATGAAAAAAGCCCGAGCTGGGGGTGCTTTTGCATCAATTCGATGGTGGAACTGTCACCCCATGATGAGAAATTTGAAATCCTAACCAGAGAGCATCAGATGTATCTCTCGGTAATCTTCCAAGAGACGATTGAACGAGGGTTGCGCTCAGGTGAGCTAGATTCAGGTATTAATGCAAAGAGCTTGGCACAGACACTAGTCGTGTCGTTAATCGGACTTACTGTGATCATGAAATCCCGTCCTGAACGATCGTTTGTTGAGAATTCTGTAACAGAAATACTTACACTTTTAAAATAGAATCATTTAATAGTGGAAAACTATTATGATAAATAAAGAGCTCGCGTTGAACGCGAGCTCTTTCATATATGGCCAGTTTTACAGAGTCAAGGTTAAGGTTCAGGCTCATGCCTCAGAAGGCTTGACTGTGATCTGTTCGTTGTCCTCTTCTCTGTGACATACTCGTGATAATGGGGTTCGTGAATTCTGAATAAAGTATATGTTCAAAATTAGCAAATTTATTGTATATTTGAACCATATCAAATATACAAGTGTTACCATTACTTATTGGGAGTGCATACGATGAATTTATTTGAGGGCAGTTATGGGAAATCCCTACCTTCTAGTTTCCATTGGCTAAACGAACCGAGTAATTGGACCTTTCAATCGGACCATAGCTTATCTGTGGCTGCGCCTGCAATCGCAGACTTTTTCAATGATCCGTCAGGAGAGACAAATAAAGCTTCTGCCCCTTATTTATACACCCTACTAAAAGGCGATTTTAGCGTTGTAACCCGCGTTAGTGTGGAGATGAAACAGCAATACGACTCTGGTTGCCTTATGCTTATGGCCGATGATCGCACTTGGGCGAAAGTATGCTTCGAGTTTTTTGACAATTTCCCTTCCATCCTTAGCGTAGTCACAAGAAACACCTCGGACGATTGCGTCTCCAGTCAAGTAGAGGTTCAACAGCCCTATTTGAGAGCGGCTCGCTCCGGTAACTGCTTTGCATTTCATTATTCGTTGGACGGGCAACATTGGATTCTGGTCAGATATTTTGGAATGGACTGTCCGGAGGAAATCAGAGTAGGCGTTGCGGCCCAAGCTCCAATCAGCGAAGGATGCCAAGTGTGGTTTGAACACTTCACGATTGTTACAGAAACGACCGGGGATATTCGAAACGTGGCATCCATTTATTAACGCTTCACATATACTTTGTTTCTTATTTTTGAAACTTGCGAATCCACTCCCGTGCGCCGAAAGCAATCACCCTATTTTGAATTTGTGGTGCCTTGATTGAACAGCACTTCAGCAATTCAGGTAAAGCATGTGCTTCAAGGGCTACTGTTGCTGCGTCCATATAGCCTTTGTATGTCGGGGTGCTACCGCCAACAACAATAACATCAGGGTTATATAGATGTACTAAATTAATTAGTGCATATCCGAAGTACTGTCCTGCTTGGCGCACAATTTCAGTAATTTGCTTATCTCCTGCTTCAAGACGCTCACGCAATGCAATATCATCTATCCCCGCTTGATTCAAAATAGCATAACCACTGGCGAGCGTGTCTAGGAGTACTGGTTGCCCATCCACAGATAGGACCATATAGCCCAACTCTCCGCTCCACCCCTTTGCACCAAGCAGTAATTCACCTGAGGCTACAACGCCAGCCGCAAGAAAAGCATCGGCCATGATTACAACAACTGTTTCACCATCTGAGTAATGGGCCGCTTCAGCCATTGTCGCTGCTTTCACGTCATTGATAAATGCAACAGGAATGTTGGCTGATGTTGCGAACATATCTGCTGTAACACCGTTTAGCGCAGGCAAAACATGGCTTAACTCTACTTTATCGCTCCCTACTACTAACCCTGGCATCCCCATTCCAATGCCACTTGCAATGTAGGGCAACTTGGCTACAAAAGCCTCAACTTCATGTTGTAGTTGAAGCAATGTACATTCTCTGCCCGTAGGCACCACATGTTCCATGTAGCCGTTTACAGTTTCCGCCATCATATACATTTGGCCGCCATCTATTTCAATCCCAACATATGTATTCATTTCTTTTCCCCTCCCGTCACATATCCATATTATACAAGTTATGAAAAACAGCGACAATAATGGGATGTAAGTTATGGTGAATTATTAGATTGACCGTTAAATCTAGAAGTAGTAATATATTCCACATATTATAACAACGAAGAAAAAGGGTAAGTAGGCATACGAGAAAGGACCTGCAGAGAGCCGGTGGTTGCTGTGAACCGGTGTCCACCGTGTGATCGAATGGCCTTTGGAGTTGCTGTCCCGAATGATCGTTAAAATCCAGTAGGGATACGCCGGGGTTCCCACCGTTATCACGGGAACGGTATCGAGATCATTATCTAATATCTCCGCACCGTTAAGAGAAGATCGAAACGATTACGAAAGATGTAACGAAGCGATCATTTAAGGTGGTACAACGATAACTTCGTCCTTATAGGACGGAGTTTTTTTGATTTTTTTAAGGGGGTGATGGCCGTGGAGGATGGTTGGTGGTGTCTGTTGCTGAGGATTGTCATACAAATAAGGAGGATGTTATACCATGACAGAACGAGTTTTGACAGGAGATCGGGTTACCGGAAAACTTCATCTAGGCCATTACGTCGGCAGCCTACAGAATCGCGTTATTTTACAAGAGCAATATGAGACATTTGTTCTTCTCGCAGACGTTCAGGCACTAACTACGCACTTTGAAAAACCGGATTTAATTCGGACACATTTACGCGAGATCACGCTCGACTATTTATCCGTTGGCATTAATCCAGATCGATCAACTATTTTTGTTCAATCGATGATTCCGGAAATTGCCGAGTTAACCGTATTATTCTCCATGTTTGTTACGGTGAATGTGTTGCGTCACAATCCAACCGTTAAATCCGAATCCAAAAATAGCGGCCTAGACGACATGTACTACGGATTTCTTGGTTACCCCGTAAGCCAAGCAGCCGATATAACCTTTTGCAAAGCAACTATTGTCCCCGTTGGAGAAGACCAACTCCCGCATTTGGAACTAACACGTAAAATTGTACGACGATTCAACGAATTGTATAGGCCCATATTGGTCGAGCCTAAACCTCTTGTTGGAGATATGCCTAGGCTAATCGGCACAGACGGAAATGCCAAAATGAGCAAAAGCCTTGGTAATTCAATAGCATTAGATTCTTCAACAGAAGAAATTGCATACCAAATAAAAAAAGCCACAACAGACCCCGCACGAGTTCATAAGCATGATCCCGGTCACCCGGATATTTGCCCAATTTATGCTTATCATCGTGCTTTTCGCCCGAACGCAGCTTCAGAAATCCGCGAAGGATGTGAACAAGCGACAATGGGGTGCTCTGCATGTAAGGGGCTTATCGCGTCGACAATAGAACAACTTATCCAACCCATGCGGGAGCGTCGCTCTTATTATGCCGCTAGGCCAAGAGTAGTTGACGACATAATCATGACGGGGACTCAGCGTGCCCGTGGAATAGCTCAAGAAACGATGAAAGAGGTTCGAGAAGCCATGAGCCTTAACTACTTTGACTAAATGCTCGAATATTTAAGGGAGCCAACCATTCTTAACAACGATGGTCGGCTCTTTTTATCATTTTACGCCTCTTTTTAACTCGATTTCTCTCACATACTCTTCTGGTGATTTGCCTATCATCGCTTTAAAATCCTTGATGAAATGGGCTTGATCGTAATAACCCATATCCTGCGCCAACTTCGGCCAATCTAGGGCTGCGTCTTTTTCCATGATCTCCACAGCCTCTTGCAGCCGATACCGCTTGATGACCCATTTTGGGCTGACACCGACATAACGACTGAATAGACGTTGCAAGGTCCGTTTATTCATGCCGAATTGTTGCACGATGTCCTCCACTTTGGTAATCTGACGATTATCAACGGTGAATTGTATAATGCGATTGATTAGCTCAACGTTGTCATCCTGCTCTGGAAGGCGATCCAGTAGAAATTGTTCTGCAAGCTGGACCATCTCCTCCTCGTTCTCCATAGCAAAAATTTGCTGCTCTAGTTCCTTCTCATCGATTCCGAACACATCTCTAAAGCCTAGAACCTTATCGGTAAGAAGAAGAATAGGCTGTTGCCAAAAAGGATAAAAACCTCCTGGACGAAATTTGACCCCCAGTACCCTCCCCTCATCATTCAAAAGGCGTGGATAAGTAGTTGTAGTAACTCCATAAACTCCAGTAAAGATCTCGTTATTCTCATACTCAAACGCTAAGTTTACGTTCGGATAAGATAAGATAACTTGGCGAAAAGGAGCTTTTCCATTTAAGTTCCATCGCACCACCCAATAATGCTCGATAAATTGAGACAGACTAGCAGCAGGTTCGTATCTCATAAGCGAAAATTTTTGCATACCTGCTTCTGCTTTCAGAATTCCCTTATCAGATCGTTGATCGTTTGGTTTCATGAACTACCTCCAGACGGTCCGCTATTGTCGCGTTTTTACAATACGTTCCATTTCATCTTTTCTATAATGAGACTAGCAGTTCGAGGTTGATTAGGCAATTTAATATATGAATCGAGCGGAGGAAAATTTATGGATCTTAAGTACGAAATTTATATCGGAGCAACACCTGAGGATGTTTGGCAAGCCTTGATATCGCCTGAAGGAACGAAAGCCATATTCTATGGCTGCATTCTCCAATCAACCTTCGAAATCGGTGCAACTTATGCCTACATTGGACCCGGTGCCGATGGAGATGAAACCGTGCATGTCTACGGTAATGTTCTGGCCTTTGAGGAGAATCGACTCATGAGCTACACAGAACATCCCGGACCCTCATATAGAGAGAATCACGCAGAACTGGAAACTAGGGTTACGCTAACTTCAGAGACAGTTGGCAATTGTACGAAGCTTACGCTAGTTAACGATCAATGGCCAGAGAACCACCCTTCTTACGAAAATACAAAGTCATCTTGGCCGATGATCCTCAGCAACCTTAAAACCTATGTAGAAACTGGTAAAACATTGGAGTTTGGCTGGTAAATTAATAAGTTCATCGTGTAGTGACTATACCTATTTGACAGTATTAAGGGGAAGCCGTTTAGGCTTCCCCTTACTTTATTATCTTTGTCCTCACCTTAGTTATTTTGTATTCAAGGAGAGGAGAATATAATCTTCCCGAACTTCCTCAATGGTATAAAGTCCTGTACTCTCGAGTGAAATCGCTATATCAGTAATTTCCTTCGTTGTCGCTTTCAGATTTTCAGCCGTGGGCTTAAGCAAAACTTTGATCTTACTATCCTTTTCTTCGGTTACGAGTGACTCCAATTTGTTTTTTAGAATCCTTACCAAACGATCATAGTCTACTTTATGTTCTACGGTAATGCCTTGATAAGTCACTTCCACATCCAGGGACTCCGGCTTAAGAAATTTCACTTTCCCTGACTCATCTACCCGTCCAACCTCAGGATTCAGTACTTTATAATCGGCCCCATCAGAAACGGAATAATCCATCCCATTATCCATACTCGTTACCGGATTAAGACGGATATACGAGCTGTCAGGTTCGAAGATCATCAGCGAGTCATCTACTGCCAGTTCGACCGCTTGTTCGGGTGCTTTTCCGGCGAACATGAGTAGCGGACTGTGGACACGTCTGGACCAGGAATTCTCGTCATGGTTACCTAAAATATCCATCTGAAAAAATAAATCTTGGCCGTATACAAATCCCTTCGATTTCAGAATATCTACCAACGGCTCGATAAGCATTCCTTCGGCATATCCCATATCCAACCAAATCTTCACGTTTGGTTTTTCTTTCTCCTTCGCCAGTTCTTCAAACAGTCTCCCCTTAGCTACCCAGGTGGAAGTGGATACCGCTCCAATCGAGGAGAACGTCTCTGGGTGATGGTAACCCATCCATAACGCCTGTACACCACCAAAGGATGAGCCCATGATCATTCGATTGTCTCGGTCAGGATTAGTTCTGTAGGTTCCATCAACATAAGGAATGACAGTATCAATGAAATAACGGGTAAATTCCTCAGCACTCTTGCCATCGGACGGAATAGACTCATCGAGAAAAGGTACGTACTCCTCTCCCCTCTCGGAGCCCTCGCTTGAGTCGACTCCGATCACGATGACCTTCTTCATCCTCCCTTCAGCAACAAGCTGATCTATGATTTTCTCAACCTTCCACTCCTTTTGAAAAGAACTTGTATTCGTTTGGAATATATTACGCCCATCGTTCATGTACACAACGGGGTAACGCTCATTGTCGGTTTCGTAACCGGGAGGGAGGTAAACAAAAATGCGCCGTTTCTCAAGTTTATCGATATGTACACTTCCATGCTCCACAATCATGCCGGTGGGATTCTCGGTTGCTTGTACGGCCACACTTGTCTTGGGCTCATATGATGTTGGAGACGTAGTGATTGAATTTCCTTTGTCCTGGCAACTTACCAGGGCTAGCATACATATTATAATGAACCCCCAAAAACATGATCTTATTGGGCCATTTTGGTTCATCTAATCCCCCCTAACTAGTAGTTCAAACGTTTTCACAACTATTAATATACACGCTTTAATTTGTAGTTACTAGAATTATTTAACATATAATCCACATAAAAATGGCCAGTAACACTCTTTCGAATGGTTACTGACCTGAAATCAGTCTTATCATTTTCACTTACACAAATACCATTGTTCCAAACCGAGAAGAAATATGAAAATTGACCTTTCCAGTAGGACTCCATGCCTGGTATTCTCTCGTTCCTTCTAAATCCTCATCAATTCGATAGAAATTAACATTCCAACGCAATCCTTCATGAAGTGGCTGAATGAAATTTGATGCTGGAATGCTAATGAAAGTGGTTAAATAGCCCTCACGATTTGCGTCGACAGATGTAAGAAGATCCTTGAAGCACCACACTTTGTCCAAGCCTTTAACCGAATCTGAGCCATCATTTTCGATTAGAGCATCAAACACCACGTTCTTTGGGCTGACTTCCAGTTCCAAATAGCGTGTACCCTTGCCCTCCTCGTCGATAAAGAACTCAACGACATCCTGCTCGTACAGTGGGTCATCTCTTTCCGTAAAATCAGACACAATATAACTGTCCTTACATAAGAATCGGACATATAAATAGTCCTTGTTCCAGCAAGCTCTCACTTCGGTATACTCTTTCGGTGGTAAACCTGTGACCGTGTCGCTTAATTCGAGTACATCGCAGCTATCCCAATCAATGGAGCTCCATCCTGTTTGAACTTGTTTACATTGATATACGTAATCTTCTTTGACGATTGTGGGTTGCAATTTCTCACCTCAATTTTACTTAATCCATTTTGTCGAAATGCGTCTACTACCCAGTAATAATACACGTAAACAAGACGATTTTTCAATCATCCTGCATCAATTTCTTTAGCTTCGCCTTCGTTGAGGTATCCGGTGCGGGTGTATAAATACTGCATCTTAAATCCGTGCCGCCATGTACCTGTAACGATGTGAGCTGGAAGAGCATCTTTCTTGCCTTGGCATGTCTGAACTCTAGTAATACCTCAGGTGCGGTGCTCACCTTGCTTTGGTCCCACAGACGATTAAATTCAGGATGCGTCTCTCTCATTTCCTTTAGAAACTCCTCGTACCATTCATCCTCAACATATTGTCCGTAATAAGCCCGAAATATCGCCAGATACCCGCTAACGAACTGCTCCCAATTCACAGCTAGGCGCCTAAATTCTTTTCTCGTAAATAATAAAGAAATCATGTTTCGTTGTTCGGGTGGAATATGCTCGAAGTCCAGGAAGACATGTGAAGCTGCATCATTCCATCCGACGATTTGGCACCTACGATCCGAAATAATCGTCGGACAGTAGGTGAGTTCTTGAAGAATGACCCTTAAAGCGGGACTAATCTCAGGAAGTTCTTCTGTAAGGAGGCTTACACCTGGAGTTGTCTCTAGTGCCAGTGAGAACAAATACTTCCGCTCATCGGCGGTTAATTGCAGAGCCATGGCCACGTTATCCAGGACAGACGATGATACCTTTATGTCCCGTCCTTGTTCTAACCAGGTATACCAAGTGTGACTCACACCTGCTAACTGTGCGACTTCTTCTCGTCTAAGACCGGGAGTCCTTCTCCGACTTCCTTCGGGTAAACCAACAGATTCGGGGGTGAGTTTCGCTCTTTGGGCCTTTAAGAATTGTGACAATGCTTGGAGTCTATGTTGAGGATTCATGGCTACACATCCTTGCGTAAAATTATCATGTTATTAATTATACTAGGATAAACAACAACTTGTAATAGGATAATATGCGTGACATGATGAGTATAGAGTGTTATTTAAAGATGATCAAGGAGGTAATAACTTGTGGAAAGAGTTGTAATAACAGGAATGGGAGCTATAACACCGCTCGGGAATGATGTTGAGACCTTTTGGACTCGGCTAGTTCGTGGAGATTCAGGGATTTCATCTATAGATGCATTTGATACAACTCGCTTTAAAGTTAAAATTGCCGGAATCGTACGAGATTTTGATGCTGATACTTTATTGGGTCCCAAGGAAGCAAGGCGCATGGATCGGTTCAGCCAATTTGCCTTAGCAGCAGCCGACCAAGCTTTAGCGGACTCTCGGATCGATCTAAATCAAATAAATAAAGAGAGATTAGGCGTTTATGTAGGCTCCGGAATCGGAGGAATACAGACGTTAATGGACCAACAAGCCCTACTAAGTCAGCGTGGACCTGATCGGGTGAGTCCTACGCTCGTCCCGATGATGATTTCCAATATGGCCGCGGCATTAATAAGCATTAGACTAGGAGCATTAGGTTCCTCCTTATCTCCCGTAACCGCTTGTTCCATCGGGAATACAGCTATTGGAGAAGCTTTCTATCAAATTCAATCTGGAAGGGCCGACGTTCTATTCGCTGGAGGATCGGATGCGGCGATAACCGAAATATCGCTAGCCAGCTTCACAAAAGCAACGGCGCTATCGGCGAGAAACGACGAGCCTGAACGAGCTAGCCGACCATTTGATGCCGGTAGGGATGGCTTTGTTATGGCGGAAGGTGCTGGAATTCTAGTACTCGAATCGTTATCCCATGCCTTACGCCGAAAAGCTAGGATACACGCGGAAGTTATAGGGTACGGAGCAAGCTCTGACGCTTATCATATGGTGGCAACACCATCAGAAGGTCATGGGGCATACCGCGCCATGAAATTGGCGCTGCAAGAAGCGGGCATAAAGCCCAATCAAGTAGATGTTATCAGCGCTCATGCTACTAGCACAGAGGTTGGCGATAAGTCAGAAACCGCCGCGATCAAGAACATGTTCGGCGAAGATGCCTATCGTATTCCCGTTACGGCTAATAAGTCTATGACGGGGCATATGTTTGGTGCCGCTGGAGGAGTAGAGGCCATTGCTTTGGTGAAAAGCTTGCAAACCGGCATCATTCCCCCAACCATTAACCAGCAGGAAAAGGATGAAGACTGTGATTTGGACTATGTTCCTAACGTAGCTCGTGCAGCCAATCTAACGGTCGGAATGTCCAATTCATTCGGGTTTGGTGGTCACAACGCAGTTATTATTCTGAAAAAATACAATGAATGAAGCTGCCTCGCGACAGGCTTACGATCTCGAAATAAAGGGTTCCACATATTGTATCTGATTAATATGTGGAACCCTTTATTTATGCTATATCGTTGAAAGAGACTTGCAGTGTTGAATATAGATTAACCTTGCTGTACAATCATCCATTTGATTCCAAACTTGTCTACGACTTCACCATAGTGTGCCCCCATGGCTGCATTTTCAATGGATAGATCTGAGTTCCGCCCTCCGCGAGGTTCGCATAGGCTTGGTGTGCCGTTTCCACGTCGCCAAAGGTCAGTCCAAATGCAATACTTCCCTCCGTGCCAACCGGACCGAAGGCACGGCCAGGAACAGCATCTTCCCTCCGGCTACCGTCAGCACCATGTGCATCACCTTGTCCTTGGTCTGCTCAGCGGCTCCAGGTAATTCGCCGTGTGTCAGCACCGATTGAATTTCACCACCCAATGCTTGGATGTAGAATTCGGCTTGTGCTTCTAAAAATATATTGTGATTATACGCATGGTAGCTTTTCTATTAAAGAGAGCTTGAAGCCTGACTGACCAGAGATACCAGTTGCTTGGAATCAAACGTATCCCCTTTATGCAACTTCAATGTTTTTCTTTCTGGAGGACCATCAAACATGCCTTCTGGAAGCTCCAACGCAGAAAAATTAAAGATGGTAAAACTAACCGCTTCTTTTGATGTAGAGATCGCCGCGGCGTATTTGCCGTTTTTCAAAAAGTGAGGTTTCTTATACTGAATACGTTCATGTACATCTGGAATCGCTAGGTGGACGACTTCACGCAGATTGCCGGAAAGCTCCCTATGCCACGGTTCCTTTAATGCTTCGATAAATTCGGTTACTTCCTGATTCATTCTTCATACACTCCTTTAAAGTTGTTAGTGGCTATAATCTTCTTAACATGTGGAGATGGTCCTGCAAATCAGCTTCCAAGGCCTGTATGCCAGGCTCAGGTAAGGTGTCCGAATTCTCTCCGAGTCTTCGTATTTCGATCATACTCACACGGTCCGCTGGAACCGGCATCCGAAGCGCCCATTTCAGGGCATCGTTCTCCGTTCTTACATCGATCACCATATATTCCGCAATAAGCTCTTGATCTGCCGGGAAGGGGTCAACTTGTATCTCCGGCTCCCCACCTTGAGGCGAATAACATATTCTGATCCCGCTGGAACTAGGCTGAAGCTCTTCGTTAGCTAGAAGCGTACCAACTCTAGCCAAAGACTTCTTGTACGCCATCATCGCATCAACATATTCCTGGTTGTAATTGATCCCAGCCTCTAAGAAGCCGGTCGCCTTGACTATTAACATAAATCGCATTTGGGTCACTCCTCCTATGGGAAGATAACTTGAGACAGCAACGCATTGTCATCACTTTCCCTACTAACACGACGAACGGGAAACCATGTTATCGACATAAGGAGAAAAAATTATGTAGATCTATCCACTCTGAGATTTGCTGCCCGTTGAAACAAAAGCTCCCGCTCACGGGTATTCTGAGTCATCGATGCAGCGCGTTCAAATTCCGTTCGTGCTTCATCGTGACGTCCTACCTTTGCAAGAAGATCGCCACGAACGCTTGGAAGCAGGTGGTACCCTTGTAAAGAAGGTTCGATATTCAGCTCGTCGACAATCTGCAGCCCGAAGGCCGGACCGAATGCCATAGATATGGCAACCGCACGATTTAATTCAACAATGAGCGAGGGCGTCGCTCTCGCAAGCGCTTCGTAAAGGGCCGCTATGCGGATCCAATCGGTCTCAGCTTCGGAGCGCGCCTTCGCATGACAAGCGGAAATCGCAGCCTGTAGTGAGTATGGCCCGAGCGTTTGTCCCAACTTTCGGCTGCGATCCAGCGCCGCCAAACCGCGGTGGATCAGGAGTTGATCCCATTTCGCACGGTTTTGATCCATGAGAAGAATGGGTTCTCCCTTAGCATTAACCCGAGTTTTCAATCTTGAAGCTTGGATTTCCATCAGCGCAACAAGGCCGTGAACTTCCTGTTCATGAGGTGTGATTTCAGCAAGAATGCGTCCTAATCTAAGCGCCTCCTGACATAGCAGTGGCCTGATCCAGTGATCCCCGGAAGTTGCTGAATACCCTTCATTGAACATCAAGTAGATGACCTCAAGTACTGCAGACATACGATCTTTCATTTCCTCCCGTGCCGGTACTTCAAAAGGAATCTTCTCCGCGCTGAGGGTCCTCTTCGCCCGCACAATTCGCTGGGCGACCGTGGACTCAGCAACGAGGAAAGAACGTGCGATTTCATCTGTGGTTAGCCCGCACAACAAGCGAAGCGTCAGAGCCACCCGAGCGTCCTGCGATAACACCGGATGGCAGGTCATAAAGATCAGCCGAAGGAGATCGTCACCGATCTCCCCGTCCAACGTTTGATCCACGTCATCCTCCGTATACAAATTTATCGAGTGCCCGATTTCTACGTACTTCTGATCGCGCAGCTTGCTCCTACGTATAAAATCGATCGCGCGTCGCTTCGCCGTCGTCATCAGCCAGGCCCCCGGATTGTCAGGAATACCGGTCTCAGCCCACCGCTCCAGGGCAATCACCAGAGCATCCTGGGCAAGATCCTCCGCAAGACCAACATCCCTTACCATTCGCGTTAGTCCCGCAATAAGCTTAGCCGACTCCATTCGCCAAATCGCATCAATGGTTCGATGTGCCTGAGACGAACTCACGATTTATGTTGCTCATGAACCTGTTTGCGTAGCGCCGTTTCCTTGGCCAACGTTTCGGTATTCTCCATGAGGTCCTCCACTTCGAACACCTGTCTGAGCTCAATCTCACCCTGGCCAAACCCATGAGGATCCGGCATGCGCAGCGCCCATTCAATCGCTTCTTCCCTCGATTTGACCTCAATAAGCGTATATCCGGCAATGATCTCTTTTGCTTCCGTAAACGGCCCATCCATCATTTTAGGTTTGCCACCGGGCTCAGGATAAGAAATCCGGATTGCGTTTGTACTAGGCTGTAGTCCATCCGCTGCCAACAGTACACCGGCCTTTACCAATTCCTCGTTATACTTCTGCATGGCATCGATAAGCTCCTGACTTGGCATAACTCCTGCCTCTGAATCGGTTGTGGCTTTGACAATCATCATAAATCTCATAAGTTGATCCCTCCTAATATTATGAAGAAGCTTCGTCTGTTACTTACCGATTATCTAAAAAGAATGTTATAAGCTCCGATGAAATCTTTGGGGCATCGAGTTTTTGGGTATGACCGAGCCCCTTCTTACTCAGTAATCTTGCATTCGGAAGCACGCCCGCTAGAGCTTGAGCACCATGACGTAGCGCAACTGGACTCTCCGTTCCTTCGATTACGAGGGTTGGCATCGTGACTGCACCCCACAATTTACTAGGCAGTGCCTTTCCATCCATATATCCATCTAGCAAGGCCGCATCGTAAGGAAGTGTATGTGCAACCGCCTTGAGCTTGGACCATACGCCTGGCATCACTTTCATCATATTAACCACAAATGAAGGCGCCCCCATCCCCTTGGTCATAAAATACTTAACAGCCTCGCCTCGACGATTCGAGGATATAAGCATTGAAACCTGCTTTAACAAATCTCCTGGCGGTTGATGACCCTCATCATCGACGACAAAGGGTGGTTCGTGTAATACGAGCTTCTTAATATTCGCACCTCTCGCTGCTGTCTGCAGAGCCAGAACCGCGCCAGATGACAGTCCCCAAACATAAGCCGAGCCACCGGCTTCATCAATCATGGCTTGAAGATCTTCCATCTCGCGTTCAATGGCATATGACGGCTTATCCTCGCTATCACCGCGGCCACGTCGATCGTAATTGTAGACTGTGAAATGCTCCGATAACAGATTAGCCAGTTGTACCTGTGCGGGGAATTTACGATAACTGAATGCACCCGTTACCAGAATGAGTGATGGTCCTTGGCCGACTCTATCATAAGCAATCTTGGTACCGTCTTTTGAAATTACTGTATTCATCGTATGTCTCCGTTTCATTCCATATTTTTTGGTTCTTCTTTCACTCGCGAGCGTATATTTTTAATTGACTATCTCGGGCTGATAGATATGAATCGCGACACCAGTGTTTAACGTTTTGACATCCATGAGGCGCATAGCAGTCTTCTCGTTCCCTTCTCTGAACAGCTGTTGTCCGCTACCTAAGATCACAGGGTGAACCCAGATCCGGTATTCATCAATGAGATGATGCTTCATCAGAGTCTGAGCCAGATCACCGCTGCCTACGACCAGCAAGTCTTCACTGAACTTCTGCTTAAGTTTCGCTACTTCTTCTGCCGCAATGCCTTGAATGATTGTGGCATTCCACTCCGCATGGCTCAAGATTCTCGAAGCAACGAATTTCGGTATGCAGTTCATCCGATGTGCCAGCCCTCGCATACCGGCCGCGGATGGCCATGTTGCCGCAAAGCTCTCGTAAGTTTTGCGTCCTAAGAGGAGTGCTCCAACCTCATGGGCCTGTTCAACAATGAGTGTCAGGTGTTCCTCGCCAACATATGGCCGTTGCCATCCCCCATGCTCGAATTCACGGAGATCGCCTGGCGCCTGCATAACGCCATCCAACGTAATAAATTGCTGCATGATGATTTTACTCATCTCTATCCCCTTCCTTTCGTGTCGTTCGGGACGATTCCAACGCTGCGTTTCTACCAGATTTCCATTATCCGCAGTCCGCCGAACTTCGTCTTTATATAGACAACGAACGAGAGAAGGTTAAATCGACATTTTGCCACCGGCAATTTCATAAATTTTTTTTTGTATAATTTACACCTCAAAAGAGGGGACAGCTAGATCATATTTAAACTAGTATAAAACTAACAGGTTAATTTAAGAGTCATGCAAAAAAAGCCCGCATTGGCGCCGGGCGCTCAAATACGTGCTGTTGACATTGTGGATTGCTGCCATAATTCTCTGAACTCCTTACTTTGTTCGGTCAACTCTCCAATCAGCTTAATATACCAAGATTGGTCGGCGGATCGATCGTAAGGTGTTCTATAGAAGGAAAGCACTACTTTGATTATTTGATTTAAATTCGATCTTCGCGTTTTCATAAATCCCCCCAATATTTTGCGTTGATGGAAAGTTTCCATGAGAGCTCGACTCCAATCTGGTAGTTTTTATACTATTACATCTTAATTAACCCTTATTAAAGATTTACTCTTCCATGCAAGGATATAAATTACAAAATTTCACAATTTTCTCTTTGATTATAACATGTGGAGATTTTGTCAGCATCCGCTTTCTTCTCATGACAAAGTAATGATTGTACTTACTGCACGTTGACTGAAATTAAGATAATCTATAAGTAGCGTTTGTATTCTTTCATGATATAATGACTCATTAGAAATACATAAAGTATAACTTGGAGATGTGTATGAAAAAACAATGGTTGATTGCGGGACTACTCATAGCACTTGATCAATTAGTAAAGATTTTTATTTGGAATTTTGCCTTAGAGAAACGACTAATCTTCATTCCAAACGTTATGCGGTTTGAACCTTTTCAAAACACAAATTTAAATTGGTTCGCAAGCATGGCGAATATTGTTATGCCTATCTTTTTTATGGTTGTATTTCAGCTGTCCGCTGCAATTGCAGTAACCCTATTTTACAGATATCAAAGATATACGAGTGAAAAGACAAATCTGTGGCTCAGTTTGGGTTTTTGTATGGCATTAGCGGGTATTGGTTGCTCGTTTCTTGATGTTGTTCTCTGGGGAGGAAGTCTTGATTATATCGGCCTGTTTGACTGGTATATCTTTGACATGAAAGATGTATTCTTAAATGCTGGATGGATAAGTATTCTCATATGGTTTAACTCTAAAGCTTATAAATCTAGGAAAAATGAAAGCATCTCTTTCAAAACATGGATGAGTAATGGCTGTAAATTGTCATAAAAGGTCACCCCTATCACCTAATTTTGATCGAGGTTGTAATGAGTTAAAACCATGAGAGCATAACCGAAGAGGCCACTTTGAAGTGGCCTCTTCGTGCTTATTCTATATTTTATCCTACTTCAACAATTCTTCAGCCAACTGCAATAATTGTTTAGTGATAACTCACTTCATCTTTCACTACCGGAATGTCAGATGGCTGTGATGTTGCTGCTCTTTTTATTATCCAAACAACGGAGGGATTCATATGTATACATGCATTATTTTCGATGTAGACGGAACGATCATCAATACAGAAAAGGCAGTGATTGGCTCCTTACAAAAAACACTTAAAGAAGTGTTAGGCCGCGAATACGGGCGTGAAGAGCTTACCTTTGTGCTGGGCGTACCGGGAACAACCTCGCTCCCCAAGCTTGGTATTCAGAATATTGCTGAAGTTAATGATAGATGGAATGAGAATATGAAGGATTTTTATGCTGATATTCATATCTATCCGGAGATCGACCAAGTATTACGAACGTTAAAGGAACGGAATGTGATGACGGGGATTGTTACCTCGAAGACGAGACAGGAACTACAGGACGACTTCGTTCCTTTTGGGCTTATGAAATACTTGCCATTTATTGTTACTGCTGATGACACCCTCAAGCACAAGCCAAATCCGGAACCCATTCAGAAATTTCTTGAAATATCGGGTGCGAACCAATCCGAAGCCATCTATATCGGAGACACAATTTACGATATGAGGTGTGCCTCCGATGCCAGAGTGGACTTCGCACTTGCGGTATGGGGAGCGGCCCAATCACCTAACGGCATCGATGCTAAGTATAAATTGAATGAACCGCTAGACATCTTAGAACTCTTGTAATCAAATCATAGAGAAGCCTTATTCGAAATAACCTCAGTGCGCTTTTCAAAGACGAAGATCGCAATGACAAGCAGGCCAATAAACATCATCACCGAATCAGCAGCTAGGCTCGGCACCAAATGATCGGCGAACTGCTCAGGGGATGTCATGGAGGCTCCCGTCCCAAAAATAATTCCAGTGATAGCTATGCCAAATACGGACCCAAGCTGCCGGGTTGTATTGCTTACCCCGCTCGCTTCACCTGCAAATTCTTCAGGTACAGAGGCAAGCAGTCCATGTGATAGTGGTGTAATGCTAAGCCCCATACCTGCACCAGCCAACATCAGAGGTACGATTGCATCACTAAAAGGAAATATAGCTCCCTTCATAGCTATCAAAATGGCTAACCAACTAAGACCGGCACCCTGCATGAATAGTCCGGTAATCAGCACCCACTTTGATCCAAACTTCCCGATCGCCATTCCGGCAAATGGTGCTGCTAACATGGTCATGATCGTCCAGGCCATCTCCCGGACTCCAGCCTCAAGGGGAGTATATCCCTGTGCCTGTTGAAGGAATAAAGTCAGCATAAATATCGCACCAAAGACGCTGGCATACATCCAGAATCCCGCCAAAATGTACGAGGTGTAGGTTTTATTGCGAAACAGATCAAATCTTATGGTTGGACTGGTTCTCCTTTTTTCCCAATAATAAAATAGAACCAATAGCAGGAGGCCAACCAATAACGATATCACCACTAATGGAGCGCCCCAGCCCAGCGGTTTACTTTTTTCCAAACCAAAAATCAGACCAAACAACCCCGTTGTCAGCAGAATAACGCCCAAAGGATCAAGTGGCTTGCGTACGCCCCGGGATTCTTTGATCCAACTTAAACCCAAAAGCAACGCAATCAGTCCAACAGGTAAATTGATATAGAAAATCATTTGCCACGGGGCTCCTTCCATGACCAAACCGCCAACCAATGGACCTACACTAAGTCCCAATCCCGATATTCCGGACCATAGTCCGATCGCAAGTGCTCTTTTTGCAGGAGGAAATGCTGCATTCACAAGTGTGAGACTTAAGGGAACAATGGCTGCTCCCCCGATTCCCTGAATCGTACGGAACACAATGAGTGCGGATGAAGAAGTACTTAGTCCGGAAAATAACGAACCCAATGTAAAAATCGCTACGCCTGCTAAGAACACTTTCTTCCTACCAATGGATTCACCCAACAAGCTAAAGGGAATAATTAGAACAGCAAAGGCCAACGTATAAGCATTCATGAACCATTCCAGATCGGACATCGAAGCCCCAAGATCCTTCTGAATGGAAGGAAGTGATACCCCCAGAATCAAACTATCGAGCATGGCCATGAACAAGGCAATACAAGTAATAACAAGCAGACGAACTCTGGCTGATGTTGACATAAAATATTCCTCCTTATTTATTTTATTTATTGATAAATAAATGAAGTATATAGAAAACCGCGCTATGGCATTAGCTGCGGTAATTCTAGAACTGCTGATAGTGAAATGATCAAGCCATAAGCAAGGAACATGCTGGCTTCATGAGCGCTATTGTTGATCCCTGCTAGCTCAAAGCGAGTTTTGACCGATTCGTAAATCAAGGTATATTTTTCTCTAGCAAACTCTTTGACCTTAGGCTCTGGAGTAGCAGAACACTGCATAAGCAAAAGCATCTCATTACGCTGAGTATTCAGCAGTTCTTCGAAGACACTTCCCATCGCTGTACATAACTTATCTGCTGGAGCTTCTACTTGATTGAAGGCATACTCCATTTGAGTAAACGCCCGATCTAGCACAGCTAAATACAGTTGTTCCTTGGTTTTAAAAAAATGAAATACATAGGGTTGAGTAACCCCTACGGCATCTGCAATATGGGCAGTTGTTGTCTTATAATAACCCTGAGTAGCAAATAAGGCAGCTGCACTCTTCATAATTTGTTCTTTACGGTTTGCTGATATTTCTTCTTTTTGACTCAATGGAAACATTCTCCTTGAATTTATTTATTACTCAATAAATAACACGAATATTCACTTTAGTCAATTCAATGCTTGGACTTTTTTTTGTTTGGTACTATGATGGATAGGAATCAATCCAGAAAGCAAGGTGACCACAATGATGAAATTCGGTAACTGCTCGGTGCAGTTGAAATAATCTGATAACAGATTGTGCCGAGCCATAAAGAACGAAGTTATCAGTCAACTGCACCTCTTCACAAGGATTTACCACAAAATTGTGAAATGAGGTTACAGTATGAACATCAATCAATTAAAAAACTTTTGGTTATCTGAGGAAAAAAAGACATTCAAGGGCTGGGATTTTTCTTATATTGCAGAACGCAATTCAACACTTCAGCTACCTTGGGACTATAGATCAATCGTCACGTCATACATGGATCATTCCAAAACGATATTAGACATGGGAACAGGTGGTGGAGAGTTGCTACTATCTCTTAACCCTCCACAAGGTAAAACATTTGCGACTGAAGCCTATCCGCCAAATGTTGAACTCTGCAAAAATACCTTACCCCAATATGGCATAGATGTTCGGCAAATCTTTGATGATGAAGAATTGCCGTTTGAAGATTCATTTTTTGATTTAATCATCAACAACCACGAAGCATTTTCACCGCAAGAGGTATTCCGAATTCTAAAGCCCGGTGGTATCTTTGTTACGCAGCAGGTCGGTGGTCATAACAATAGAGAGCTCTCCAAATTTTTGTTGGGCCATGATACTCCCCTCATTCATGCTGATTTCAATCTTGAAAAAGCCAAGGCTGATCTTAGTAGCGCCGGCTTAACGATCTTTGATGCTATGGAATGCTTCCAGCCTCATCATTTTTTTGATATCGGCGCTTTGGTGTATTACGCCAAAATCATCGAATGGGAATTCCCTGATTTTTCAGTAGAGAGATGCTTTGAGCAACTATGCTTATTACATGAAAAGGTCGAACAAAATGGATTCATTGAAACCATTGAACATCGATTCCTTATCTGCGCTTTGAAATAAATTATCCATAGATTTAAAGTAAGAATCAGCAGGAGTTACACGCACTCCTGCTGATTTTTTTGTTATGCAATATTTAATGACAACAACACGATTACAGTCATACTAGGGGAGCTTATATCATACATTACTTGAATGAGAACGCTGATTTTTCCCTGTAATATTGCAATTGAGAGGAGAAATGTCTCATGGAAAACAGACCTAAAACTCCCGAGAGCGGAAATATACCGCAACCGATTAGAAGTGATGGTGCCGGGGCGACGGATTTTGGTCCCCGTGACGTCATGCGGGATATGGAGAACCCTAATATGCTGGTTCCACCGATTACAGATGCTGGACTGATTCCTAACTTAAAATTTTCTTTCTCTGATGCGCATATGCAGTTAAATCACGGTGGTTGGTCAAGAGAAGTTACCATTAGAGAGTTACCGATTGCGACCACACTAGCTGGCGTTAATATGCGTCTGACACCTGGTGGTGTGCGAGAACTCCATTGGCATCAGCAAGCAGAGTGGGCATATATGCTATTAGGAAGCGCACGGATCACCTCAGTTGATCAAGATGGGCGAAATTTCATTGCAGATATCGGTCCGGGTGACCTTTGGTATTTTCCTGCTGGAATCCCTCATTCGATTCAAGGGCTAGCAGAAGGTTGTGAATTTCTCCTTGTCTTTGATGATGGTCATTTTTCCGATCTAAATACCTTATCCATCTCCGATTGGTTTGCGCATACCCCAAAGGATGTCCTGTCAGCCAATTTTGGCGTTCCCGAGAGTGCCTTTAACAACATTCCCCCTGATCAGGTCTATATTTACCAAGATCACGTTCCCGGTTCACTAGAAAGTCAGAAGGTTCAGTCCCCTTACGGTACCATTCCCCAAAGTTTTAAGCACCAATTACTAGCGCAAACACCAATTCGTACACCAGGTGGTAGTGTGCGAATCGTGGACTCTTCTAATTTTCCTATTTCTACAACCATTGCAGCAGCGCTAGTTGAGATTGAACCTGGTGCAATGAGAGAACTTCATTGGCATCCCAATAATGACGAGTGGCAATACTACCTCACCGGGCAAGGACGTATGACGGTATTTGCAGGAAACGGTACAGCCCGAACTTTTGATTATAGAGCTGGTGATGTTGGTTATGTTCCCTTCGCTCTCGGCCACTACATTCAAAATACTGGCGACCAAACCTTGTGGTTCTTGGAAATGTTCAAGAGCGATCGATTTGTCGATGTATCATTAAACCAATGGATGGCACTTACTCCTCGCGACCTAGTTGGAGACAATTTGCATGTCGGACCAGAATTATTAGATGCACTACGCAAGGAAAAATGGCCAGTTGTTAAATATCCAAATGAAACAATAACAAGTAAGCTCTAAACAAGTATGCTTAAAAGCCTATTCCGCATTGGAATTTTCGTAAATTGGGGTCGTGGATCACACGGCCTCTTTGCTGTATAACTGAGGAATCTCGAATCTCAAATCCTACTATTCAAACAGTTAACAATAAAGGTTATGATGGTTTGTATTAGGCATAGTAAATAGCTAACAGGAATGTACAATACAAAATCAACTAAATGAGCTTTGTTACCTGTCTATAGAGAGCACGGAATAACAGGAGCAATAAACGCCAGCATGATAGTATGGATTCAAGAGGAGATGGGCAAACATGGAATGGCTTATCCGAATGAAGGATGCTCTGGATTACATGGAAAGTAAGATGGAGGACAACTTAAATATTGATGATATCGCAAAAGTAGCTTTCTCTTCCCCCTTCCACTTTCAACGTATGTTCTACATGATAACTGGAGTATCGGTCGCAGATTATATCCGTAGACGGAGATTGACGCTAGCTGCACAGGAACTGGCAATCTCTAAAGTCAAAGTATTGGATGTGGCTCTGAAGTACGGATATGACTCTCCGGAGTCTTTTGCTAAGGCATTTCGCAAAGCGCACGGTATATCACCTTCGACTGCGCGAGAACCTGGGATACAGCTCAAGGCTTTCCCCCGCCTCTCCTTCCACCTATCTTTGAAGGGAGATAAAGAAATGGATTACAAAATCGTGGAAAAAGAAGAATTTACGGTCGTTGGTAAATCGGTTGATTTTACGACGAAAGACGGCGAAAATTTACGTGGAATCCCCCTCTTCTGGCAAGAAGTAAATACAGATGGAACTTCCGATAAACTCGCCAAAATTGGAGTAAACAAAGATGTACTAGGCATTTGCAAAGACATGAATTATGCTCAAGAGACATTTTCTTATTGGATTGCGGTAGAAGTTGGTCCGGATACCGACCCACAGGGTTATGCAACCACCGTTATTCCTGCGGCAACCTGGGCTGTATTCACCTCTGTAGGTCCTATGCCGCATGCTATTCAAAAAGTATGGGAGCGCATCTTTCAAGAGTGGTTCCCAAGCTCCGGATACGAACATACGGGTAAGCCGGAATTTGAGCTTTATCCACCAGGTGATCCGAATGCTGAGGATTATGTCTGCGAAGTATGGGTACCAATTAAGAAAAAGTAACGGGTAGCAGACATGAACTAGATCGCCCTGCCTGATGCTTGATATGCAAATAGTATGTTCACGGTGTATTCAAGTGAGCGATTAACAGGAATTTCTCCAGTTCATACGACTTGCATGCTCACAATCAGCGACATAACTGGAATTTCTCCATCTAATTCGTCGGTTTGAAGTCATGGTGACGATGAGCAGCCCAATTTACGGGAGTTATTCCAGTTAAATAAGAAACATTTGGGTTTTCCACCCAAATTAACAGGAGTTTTTCCCTTTAGTTCCCAATCATTAAAGCAATTTACCACAAAGACAGGTCAAGTGACTCATCTTGACCTGTTTTTACGTGTGCGCTATCTGTATGGATTCGGCTGATGAAAGAAATTAGGAGTTAAGATCCGATCATCGAAGGTGCTGTGAAATATATCTGTGGTTGCCGGGGACATTGGCGGAATAAGCCATGACCACCGTCCAGTAACATCACGGCCTTCTTTGTGTTCATTCCTCTGAAAAGCGCCAAATTGTTGAGCTGCCGTATGGTGATCGACAATGCTGACCCCGCATTCCCGAAACGAGTGTAATACAGCAACATTTAATTCAACCAACGCCCGATCCTTCCACAACGACACGCTTGAGGTCGTATCCAATCCCATAGCTTCGGCTATCCGAGGAAGCATGTTGTAGCGGAACTCGTCAGCTAAGTTACGTGCACCAATTTCCGTTCCCATGTACCAGCCATTAAACGGAGCAGCAACATAGGAAATGCCGCCGATCTCCAGACGCATATCAGAAATAATCGGGACAGCATACCATTTCACTTCCTCCCCATGAAATAGATCCAATTCGGGATGGCGTATAGGAACTTCTAGAACGACCTCTTTCGGCAGTTCAAACACTTGGGGTTCCCTTCCGCTGCATTGAATGACTATTGGAAGCAGATCAAACGATGTTCCTTTGCCTCTCCAGCCCAGAGATTCACATACCTTAGTAAACCTAATAGACGAAGGATCTCCAATCACATCTCCATTTGGCATTTCATATCCCGCATAGCGAAGCAACTGATGGTTCCAGATTAAATGGGGCTCCCGTCCAACTTCAGCCTGCTTAAATATAGTTATGGTTGGCCGAATCTCTCCGCCGTTAGTAGCAAATTCAATATGATTCAGCAACGCCTGAAATATCATTTCTTCATTATCTAAATCACGGGCATCAAAGACATGAAGCCGATTCCAGAACAATCGACCAATGCAACGATTGGAATTGCGCCATGCCATCTTGGCACCATGCACTAGTTCCTCGTAAGAATGGATATACGATCCACTTTGATTTATTTCGTCAAGAACCTGCTCAACCCGACATTCCATATCGTCAGTGGTTTTCCCTAGCTCAGAGTAACAGTTACGAATGAACAACTCTGCTTCTTGTTGTAGTTGATTTTCGTTATGATGTATTTCTCTATTCATGTAATGTCTGCCTCCGTTGCGATTACAAGCCGATGCATTTTGTATCGAAGTATCTTGTTATAGGCTATTGCTTATCAGCAGTCAAGTCAATGTCGGTCCCTTAACAGTATTGCTGGAACTTGTAATTTTCGCTTTAATCCTGAAAGATTCAACTTAATAGATTGACAGTATCTAACACCAACAATATAATACATATAATACCTAGCGGATAAGTTTGTTTAAATGCAAGTAGAATAAAATTAACTACATACTCAAGGGGGATTAGAACATGGCTGCTGTTCAAACTTTCAAAGCCACTGCGCATTTGCAAGATGGGGTACAGGTCAAAACAACTTCCAGACATTTTGAATTGACGATTGATGAACCAAAAAGCTTAGGTGGAACAGATACCGGTATGAACCCGGTCGAAGTTCTGCTCGCCTCGTTAGGCGCATGTCAGTCTATTGTTGCTAGAGTATATGCACCTAAGTTTGGTGTTAAACTCGATGATTTTCAAGTGGATGTTGAAGGGGATCTCGATTTAGATGGTTTCTTCAATAGATCTGAGGTTCGTCCAGGGTATTCTGACATCCGGTATACGTTCCGTATCAAAACCGATTCCCCGAGAGAAAAGGTCGAGGAGTTTGTACACTTTTTGGAGAGCAAATGCCCCGTTGGAGATACTATTGCCAACCCTGTTAATCTTCAATTAGCAAACATTATTATTGAAAATTAAATTTCATCTTACTTCCCTTATAAAAAAAGAAGGCCGGAATCTCTCTCAGTGTTCTTACTGAGAAATTCAGGTCTTCTTTCTATTTAACCTTTAACCGAACCTGCTGCAATACCTTCAACAATTCGGTTACTAAGGAACAAGAATGTGATCAAGATAGGTAGTATGCTGATCATAAGCGTTGCTCCGATCGCACCCCAATCCGTCGTATATTGACCAATGAAATTTTGAACTCCAACAGTCAGCGTCTTATAAGCATCCGAACTAATAAACGTATTAACAAAAATAAATTCGTTCCAGTTATAGATCATATTGATGATTGCAGTCGTCGCGAGCACGGAGCTTGTCATAGGAAACACGATACGGAAGAACATCCTGTTAACGCTACAACCATCGATGACTGCGGCTTCCTCTACTTCTCGAGGCAGTGCGTAATAGAAACCAAGTAGAATCATGATCGTAATTGGCATGTTAAAAGCGACATAAGACAAAATAAGTGACAATGGATGATCCGTTAAACCCACCTTGTTAAATATACTAAATAGCGGTATGAGCGTAGAGTGAACGGGAATCATCATCGCTACCATAAACAAACCAAGTACAAAAGAACTTCCCTTCCACTTCATTCTTGTAACTGCATACGTGACCAAGCTGCCAAAAATAACGGTTAGCACAGTAGCAACAACGGTAATCCATACACTGTTGAAGAAATACAAATTAATGTTCCCTACATTCCACACCTTCGCGTAATTCTCCCAATGAGGATTCATTGGCAACGATAATGCAGGAAGGTTGAACACTTCCTGATTATTTTTTAATGAGAAAAACAGCAGCCATACCAGTGGAAACAATTGCAGAGCAGCAACGGCAATCAACACAATATATAGCAATGAGTAGCCGAACTTACGTGTAACGGCCGCACCCGCACCTGCGCCTGCCCCACCCTCTAGCCTTCCTGCAGTTCCAGACATCATGAAGCGTCCCTCCTTATGAGTATTGGATCGAATCTTTTGTAGCAGTTAATTTGCGAATGACCCAAGTAATGACGAGACAGATGACAAGCAGGAAGAATCCAATTGCGCTTCCGTATCCGAAATCATAAGCCCTGAAAGCCTGATGATACATATAAGATGCCATCACTTCACTAGAGCCATTTGGCCCTCCATCTGTCATAACAAAAATTAAGTCAAAATATTTCAAAGAACCTACAACGGCCAGAACTATCGTAACCTTAATGACTTCCATCGCAAGCGGAAGCTTAATTTTCCAGGCGATTTGTAGTGCGGAAGCACCGTCAATCTTCGCCGCCTCCTCCAAAGAAGTCGGGATATTCTTAAGCGCTGCGTAATAGATCAGAATATAGAAACCAGCATATTGCCACAGAATTGGAATGAACAATGCAAACAATACTAGTGATGGTTCTGCAAGCCATGCAGGGGGATTAGCAATACCAATGGACTCCAACAAACTGTTCACAATACCGTTCGTCGGATGATAAATTCTTAGCCAAAGTTGGGCAATCGCAACTGACGATAACAGCATCGGAATCAGATATATTTTTCTAAATAAGTTCGCTCCTTTGATTCGAGCAGCTAACACCATAGCAATTGCCAAATAAATAACGAGACTAAGGGTAGAAAATACGGCTAATTGCAGTGAGTGCCAAGCACTATTCCAGAACGTCTGGTCTTTAATTAAGGCTTGATAGTTATCCAATCCGATAAAAGTCAGAGCGCCTATACCATTCCATTTATTTAGCCCGTAATAACCAGTTAGAACAATCGGTATATACACGATGGCCAGAATCAGAAGCAAGGCCGGCATTACATACAATGCGATTATCTTTTTGTTAGACATCACTTTATCCAAAGTGTCCGACTCCTTTCCTTCATAAATCGTTTGAGGAAAGGCTTATCCGGCATCATCTAGCCGGATAAGCTATTTGTCCCCATCACCTAGTTGTCGAAGCTTTAGTTGCCTTTGGAGATCGCTGCGTCATGCTCCTCCGAATACTTCTCTGGTGTTATCACTTTACCAAAGAGTGCCTGAATCATATTCAAATGCGTTTCCGCTGCATTTGCACGCATTTGGACATCTGCGAATAAAGTAATGCTGCTCGCTTTGTTCATTTCATTAAACAGATCAATGTACAATTGTGGTAGCTCCAATGTGGATGTATCAACCTTCGTAGCTGGAATAACACCCGCTCCAGTTACGGATTGCTCACCCCATTTGGACACGAAATACTCTACGAATGCTTTTGCCTCTGCTTTTACTTCAGAGTTCTCAGCAACGAATAGCCCTACACCTGGTCCACCTACCCAACTGTTGATGTCCCCTTTACCACCTTCAACTGTTGGAAATTTGAAGAATCCTACGCTATTACGGAATTCCAGTGGAATTTCTTCGTTCGTTGTGAAGTTAGGAAGATCCCATGAGCCCATCATGTACATTGCCGCTTTGCCATTCACAAATTCAGATTTGGCTTCTTCATTCGACAATCCGTTAAAGCCTTTAACGAATGCATTGCTGTCGACAAGGGATTGAACCTCTGAAGCAGCCTTAACTAGCCCTTCATCCATGAATGATCCCGATCCGCTGATCGCACTTGTCAGCGTCTGTTGCCCTGCAATCCGATCTGCTAGATACATGTACCAAAGGGAGCCCGTCCAACGGTCCTTGTTACCGAGTGCAATCGGTGCGACACCACCTTCAGATAGCGCTTTCACAACTTGTTTAAATTCTTCGTAGGTTTGTGGAACTTGAAGGTTATATTTTTCAAAAATAGCTTTATTGTAATAGATTGGAGCGATGTTAAACTCAAGTGGAAGCGCATACGTTTTATCGTTAATTGCATAAGCCTCCGTTGTTCCTGATACGAATTTGTCTTTTAATTCTCCATTCAACAAATCATCTACAGGCGCGAACAAGTTTCCTTCAACGTAAGGCTGTAAGAATCCAGCTGCCCAAGTTACACCAACATCGGGTAATTCGTTGGAAGCGGACAATACCTTCAATTTATTTTTATACTGCTCGTTATCCAGAACTTCTTGCTTGATTACAACGTTTGGATGTTCAGCTTGGTATTCTTTAATGATTTGATTAACAATTTTGTTCTGCCCGGCAGATACGCCTTCAGGCCATAGATGCATGAAGTTAACAGTTACTTTGTCTCCGCCCCCACTTGAATTACCTTTGGATTCACCTGCACCATTTCCTTTTTGACCACAACCGGCTGTGACAAGAACGAGGCACATCGTTACAAACAGTATCGTCCATTTTTTGTTGAACACGCTTACAACCCCTTTTCTATTGGTGTCTGGCGGCCTTGAAACCGCTTAACTAAATTGTAGCAATGGACTCATGTTGTCGTAAGGTCATAAGGATTGGAACTAATACCACTTTTATTGGATTATTTCCTCCGGGTTCATGACATTCTGCCTATATTGCCCTGGACTAACGTGTTCAAGTGCACGAAACACCTTTACAAAATATTTAGCCGTTTGATATCCTACTTGTTCCGAGATTTCGGCAATCGACAGCCGTGTGCTTACAAGAAGCTCTTTGGCCCGTTGTACTCTCCTTCTAGTTACATATTCACTGTATGTTAATCCTGTCTGTTCTTTAAAGAGAACGCTAAAATAGCTGGCATTCATGTGTAAATGATCTGCTATATCACGCATGGATACCGCCTCGTGGAGATGCTCGTCCAAGTAAAGGAGCGCCTCACTTACTTGAATGCTATACACTTTCTCCTGCTGTACCGTTTCCATAAGCTTAGGATCGACAAGCATCTCCATTCGTTCAATTCGATGAATCTGATCTTGACGTTTTAATGCCAGTTCTACCGCTTGAACTAGCTTCGTTTTGTCGAGTGGCTTGAGCAAATATTCAACAACACCAAACTGCAATGCTTTCTGAGCATAGTCAAATTCAGGGTGACCGGAGATCACGATGACGACCGGAGGATGGGCCATTGCATTCAGCTTCTCGACTAGTTCGAGCCCTCCGATTTCAGGCATTCGTACATCGGTAATGAGCAGATTGACTTCATTATCCTTTAGCCACTCCAGTGCTTCTACCCCACTTGCTGCTACCTCAATTCGATAATGACCTGATGACCATGCTTCCAATGTTTTACGAACACCTTCTCTTGTTCTCGGTTCGTCGTCCACGATAAGTATCGTCTTCACGTTTCTGTCCCCTCTCGATGTTCATTCGGTATTTCAAAAAGAATGGTAGTACCTTGACCTTCCTCACTTCGTATTTCTAGCCCGTCCGTTTCATCCTCGTAACTAAGCCTTAGTCTCCTCTCTACATTAGAAATACCAATTCCGGTTCCCTTGGTAGAGTTCGTTCTCCCTTTTTCCATAGCAGAGTAAAGTGACGAAATCTTCGCAGCATCCATCCCTGGACCATCGTCAGTTACCATCACCATTGTATACCCCAGACGACTTGAAGGCTTGATACATAATTTTACTGTTCCCGGCCCGACCTTTTGCTCTACTCCATGAAGAATTGCGTTCTCAACAAGAGGCTGGATTAACAATTTTGGTAGTGGAACACGCCTACAAGCCTCATCAGACTCAATTCGCCAAGTCAGTCTATCGAGCATACGCATCTCCATAATTTTCAGATATCTTTCAGCATGATCCAACTCATCACCAATGGTTACCCACTCATCCTCGTCACTCCGATTGATAACGTATCGGAATAACCCCGACATCGCGACCACGATTTGAGCCAGTTCTTCTTCACCTTTTTCATCAAGTGACCAATAAAATGCCTCTAGTGTGTTAAATAGGAAATGCGGATTAATCTGAGCTTGCAGAGCCTTAAGTTCAGTACGACTTTGGATGATCTCCTTCTGATAGACGACTTCAATAAGCTCATTCAAAGAGTGAACCATTTGGTTATACGTATTATTAAGTTCGTTGATTTCCATAGTTGTAGATGTAACAGAAGATATCGGAATCAGTGTTCCAAATCGTGCACCTCGCATCACCTTAATCAGATTTAGAATTGGACGTGTAATCATCGTTGATAGAATAAAGGTGAAGACGAGAAATAATAAACTACCTACAATACCAGACACGATAATAGCTGTACGGAGTACAGAGATACCCTCAGTCGTATAATCTACTGGGGTCAGGATAACAAGTCTCCAGTCTGTTGCCTTCGACTGTTTCTGTACTACGATGTAGTCTTCTCCGCTAACGGTAACCTTTTCTCCTTCATGATCCAGTATAGTATTCCCGTCAACATCTGCTGAAAAGTCAGAAGAGATTGTTCGTCCCGTTTCATCAAACAGGCTCATTAATTCACGCGTCTCACTCTGCGTGCCATCAACCTCGTCCGTTAGTTGGAAATAACTTTTCTCAATTTGAACCATTATATATCCAGCCTTCATAAACGATCGGTCAATAAGTCGAATATTACGAATAGCGATGACGACATCAGAATTCCTTGGATCAAGCCCGAACCATACGAGACGCCCTTTTCCCCTATCCACACGACTGATCCATTCATCAGATACACGACTACTCAGACTGGTGTCATCAAGCGGAAGTAACCTTCGAAAGTCACCCGTATACAGCTCAATTGAGCGAATTCCCGTTGAATACGCCTCATACTTCCGCACTTCTTGCTGAATGGTTTGTCGCTCGGTGAAACTAATCTGCTTCCCATCGACCTCTTGAGCTAGTAACCGCTGAATGGAGGCATTGGTCGCCACTTGCGCAGTCAAAGTGTTAATCTGCCGAATTAGTTCATCCAGTTTCCCTGTTGCCTGAATTGCAGTCTGCTGAATGTGCTTCTCTGCACTATTTCGCAAAAGAACCGAAACTTGATCATACATAAAATAGCCAACGGTTGCTAGCACAATCACCATGACAAACATGAAACCTAGGAAAATTTGGTTGCGTAATGTGTTTAATTGTCCAAGCTTGATCAATTCCTACACTCCTTTTTGTCATCTCATTGTACGACTACTATACACATTCTAAAAATAAAAGATAAGCTTGGTTCATACGAAAAAGATGATCCCCAATCTTCAGGAATCATCTATATCTTTCGAGCGTACTACACTTATCCACCCATTGTGTATCAGGAATGACTCTTATACATAAAGTAATCAAAATCAGCATGCTTATTTTGCCCGGAAGTGTCTTGGCATTGCATACCAACAAACGCACCTGTGAAGAAACCTCCACCTTGAATATAGTCGTCCGACAACTTATGGGAGTGGAATGTTACAGGTATGATTGTCCATGCTACTCCGTCAAATGAATACCAATAATGGTATACATCGCTTTTAACATCGACCCGCAAATACACATACTCTACATATTCCGGTACAACAATTTCATTCCCTTGAATAGGTTGCGTAAATGTAAAGTTATCACACGACACGAGTTCAAGGATTCTACCCTTATCTTCATTCCACGTAATCTGGCAGGAAGTCCAGTTCTGAGTGTTATAGTAATTCACTAGCCCTGCCGACTGTTGAAAGGTAGTTGGGTTAAAAGCTAGTTTGGTTTCTGCTTTGAAATTAAAGTGCTGCCAACGTCTTGCAACAAAAGCTTGTGTAAATTTAGACGTTAATGATTCCTTCCCATACAATCTTAGATGTCCTGGGTTATCACTTAATGAGACAATATGCTCCCCGAGTGGAATCCGTAAGCTTTGAAAGTACGGGTTAAGCGCATCCGCATTAAAATCATCTTTTTCTGGGAAATCCGGTCCCCACTGAACTTCTGCGATCCGTGGTCCTTCAATCTCAAGTGAAGGCTGATTACCTCCTACCACATAAGGCCAGTCGTTTCTCCACTCCAAACGTTGGATTGCTGTTTCCCTCCCAAGTGGACAATAGCCCCGTGGATCTAACAATGGTTGACCTTCTCTTGATAGCGGTCTGCCTGTTAAGTGTACTAAGAACCATTCATCTGTATGTGTCTGTACAATTGATGAGTGTCCTGCCTTTTGCAAAGTAATGCGAGGTGAAGACCAGGACGAGATCAACGGATTCTCTGGATGTACCTCGTAAGGACCACGCAAGTTCTTGGAACGAGCAATCGTTGAAGCGTGATCATATTTTGTACCACCCTCCGCTGTCAGCAAGTAATAATAACCGTTTATTTTATATAGATGCGGAGCTTCTGTCAGCTTAATATCTGTTCCTTTGAAAATGATCTCCGTTTTACCAATTAACTTTTGCTCGCTGGCGCTATACTCTTGAAGCACAATACCATAGAAATTGTGATTGCCTACACGATGATCCCATAGCATATTAACCAAATATTTTTTGCCGTCTTCGTCATGGAATAACGATGGATCAAATCCAGAGCTATTCAAATAGATGGGCTCTGACCACTCACCATCAATAGTATCGCATGTCACGAGATAATTGTGGCCATCCTTCCATTGCCCATCGACGACTTTGACATCCGAATAGATGAGCCAGAAGGTATTATCACAATAGGATAGTTGTGGTGCCCACACTCCTCCAGAATCCGGGTTCCCCATCATATTAAGTTGGCTAATTCTATTTAGTGGTCTCGCTATTAAACGCCAGTTTTTGAGGTCCTTAGAATGATAAATTTGCACACCAGGAAACCATTCAAAGGTCGATACAGCAATATAATAGTCTTCCCCAACACGACAAATGCAAGGATCTGGATTAAAGCCCGTCAAAATCGGATTTTGAATAGTAGCCATTTTATTCTCCTTCATGAACGTATTTGATGTTAATATACTGGTTAATTTACCCTTATCAACGAATCTAATAACGCAATATTACATGGTATAATAATTACATGATATCAGTGATTATTTTCTAATCCCATATCCATTCCAAGTTATAATTTACCCAAATCAATCAAAATAACAAATTTATATGAATCGAACATGAGGGGATAGATCTGTATGGAAGATGTACCTGAGCGTATGAGAAAAGAATATTTGCTCCCCGACATGGATTCAACTTTCCGTGTATTTGCAGCTCATTGGCGTACCGTTGACCAGGACTGGAAGTATCCACTTCATAAGCATCCACTTTTTGAAGTCAATTTAGTACTATCAGGGACACAAGAAATGACTGTCAATCGAACAAGCTATATACAGAAGCCAGGCGATATCATATTACTCGGTCCTGGAGATGAACATGAAAGTAGAGCGATTGGCAGGGAGAACATGACCTATTATTGTCTACATTTTGATGTAGATGAACGGGCCTTACGCGAACTTCTATGTCGTAACAAAACATACTTTCATGCTTCAAATAGTGAATTAGCAGCTGCAATTCGGCCTCCTTTAGATAAGTTGATCAGATTAACACAAGATGAGGGAGCTGAGCGGGTTGAATCCCGAATGATCACCCTATCTGCTCTATTCGAGCTATTCGCCGGGATTAGCGGCACGTTATCCAAATGGGATCATGGCAATGCCGTCTCCCGAATGTCTCAGGCAGCCTCACAAATCGCCTCAAGACTCGAACGTGCTGTCGATGAGGCTGAGGAGCAAAGCATGAGCGAGCATGATGTCGAAACGATTGAGTCTATCGCAGCAGAAATTGGTTACAGCATGTCTTCCGTTAATCGGATGTTTACCGCTGTCTATGGTGTATCACCTCGACAATATATGTCTACTTTAATGTTGAAGAAATCCAAATTACTGCTGATGGACACAGAGTTGACTATAGAAGTAATCTCTGCAAAGCTTGGATACAAGAATATTGCTCATTTCAGTAGACAATTTAAACGCTGGACTGGGGAGTCACCTAGTAGCTTCCGTAGTCGCTTTTACAAGTAGACATAAAAAAAGATGACCCCCACAAATTTAATTGAGGGGTCATCTACTAGATATTTTATACCAAATGACAAGCGACATGATGCTGGCTTCCAACTTCACGGAATTCTGGAACCTGTTGCTTACAGATATCCACAGCAAACGGGCACCGAGTATGGAATTTGCAACCAGAAGGTGGGTTAGCAGGACTAGGGATATCGCCTTTTAGCACGATCCTATCCCTCTTCAGCTTCGGAATCGGGATAGGAACGGCTGAGAGAAGCGCCTTGGTATACGGGTGAAGTGGGTTTCGGAATAGTTCATCCCTAGAAGCCGTCTCTACCATGGAACCTAGGTACATAACTCCAATTCTAGAGCACAAATGCTCTACCACGCTTAAATCATGGGATATGAACAAATAGGTTAAGTTGCGTGTCTCTTGCAGCTTACTAAATAAGTTAATGATCTGGGCTTGTATGGACACATCCAGCGCAGATACCGGTTCATCCGCAATAATCAATTCTGGATTTAGTACCAGCGCACGCGCGATCCCAATCCGTTGACGTTGCCCACCCGAGAATTCGTGTGGGAATCGATCAATATGATACGATGACAAACCACATGAGGCTAGTACTTCCAAGACCTGATCACGTACTTCACCTTTTGATGCTAATCCGTGATCCAGCAAAGCCTCACCGATAGCATCGCCCACCCGAACCCTAGGGTTAAGTGAGCTATACGGGTCTTGGAAGATCAATTGCATTTTGGGGCGAATCGTACGTAACTCCGATGGACTAAGCTTATGAATATCTTGACCTTTGAACTTAATCTCGCCATCCGTCTTGTCTGTAAGTCGTAATATAGTCCGTCCTACAGTGCTTTTACCGCTCCCAGATTCTCCAACTAACCCAAAGGTTTCGCCTGGTTTCAATGTAATACTAATATCGTCTACAGCTTTAACATGACCTACCGTACGATTAAGCAATCCTTTGGTGATCGGAAAATACTTCTTCAAATGATTGACTTCAAGTAAAGCTTCAGGCATGAGTAACTGCCTCCTCATAAAGCCAGCAAGCGACTTTTTGTTGATTACCTACTTCTTGTAACTGCGGTTGTTTGGTCTGGCAAATGGCCATACAATGCTCACAGCGATCATGGAAATAACAAGATTCCTGTAACTCTAGTGGGTTCGGCACTTGACCAGGGATAGAATATAATTCCTCTTGTCTTTGATTAATGATTGGTTTTGATTTCAATAGTCCTCTAGTATAGGGATGCTTAGGTCGTTCGAATAACTCCACAACCTCTCCTTCTTCTACAATTTTTCCGGAGTACATTACAATCACATAATCAGCCATTTCTGCAACGACACCAAGATCATGTGTAATGAGCATAATAGACATATTTGATGTTTCTTTAAATTCACGCAGTAAATCGAGAATCTGAGCTTGGATTGTCACATCCAGAGCTGTGGTTGGTTCATCTGCGATCAATAATTTAGGTTTACATGAGATGGAGATGGCGATCATAATCCGTTGTAACATCCCCCCGCTGAGTTCATGCGGATAAGAGTCAGCAATTTCCTCTGGACGAGAAATTCCCACTTGCTTAATTAATTCAATCGCCCGGGTACGCGCCTCCTTCTTACTCATCTTCAAATGGATAAGAAGTGGTTCCATGATCTGCTCACCAATCTTCATGACTGGGTTTAGCGAGGACATCGGCTCTTGAAAAATCATCGCAATCTCGTTTCCCCGGATACTTCGCAAAGTATTTTTATCGAGTTGAAGTAGATCTTCTCCATCAAATTCTATCTTTCCAGAAACCACCTTGCCCCCCGGTTCCTCTACAAGTCCCATAATCGACATTGCGGTAACGCTTTTACCACAACCCGACTCGCCTACAATACAAACGATCTCTCCTGCCTTCACTCGGAAGTTAACATCATCAACCGCTTTAACTGCACCTTCGTCGGAATAAAAGTAGGTGCTGAGGTGATCTACTTTAATTAAATTGTCCATAAGATGTATGTCACCTACCTCTTCTGTTTAGGATCGAGTACGTCTCTAAGCCCGTCCCCGAATATGTTAATAGCGATAACCGTAGCGAATATTGAGAACCCTGGTGGAATCCATAACCAAGGATGATCTTGAAAATCGATCAAATTATTTGCAGCATCGATCATATTTCCCCAGGTTGGTGTAGGTGGCATAACACCTAGACCAAAGAAGCTCAGGACAGATTCGCTAAGGATTGCCCCCCCGATGTTTAGGGTTGCAATAACGATTAACAGCGGTACGATATTCGGTAACAAATGATTGAACAGCTTCCGGCGGTCACGCAAACCCAGCACTACGGCCGCTTGCATAAATTCACGTTCACGAAGACTAAGCATTTGCCCTCTCACCATCCGCGCCAAACCAGGCCATCCAACGAAACTTAACATCAACATCACGATATACATGCGATAATCCGTTGGAATCTTCCATTCGGATAACAGTGCCCCAAATATAAATAGTAAAGGGAGACTCGGAATCGTTAGCAACAAATCCGCGATACGCATAATAATTTGATCCACAATCCCCCGGTAATATCCAGCTATAGCACCCAGTAGAGAACCGATAAATACCGATAGGATCATCGATGCTAGACCTACAGTGAGTGATATCCGTCCAGCCTGTAACACACGGGTCAATACATCGCGTCCTAGGCCATCCGTCCCCAACCAATGTTGTAAGTTCGGAGCTTTATTCATTAATGCCATATTAATCTTGTTATCAGCGTATGGTGAGAATAATGGACCAATGAAACAAGCCAAGAACATCACGATGACGACAACAAAACCCGATACAGCCAGTTTATTCTTGAGTAGCTTGCGGATGGATTGTCTGAATAATGAAGACCTCACAGGTGAAGCTTTGGTTGTGTGCGAGTTCAATATTTTATTGCTATTACTTGTTATCATAGCTACTCCTCCTTACTGCAATCGGACACGCGGATCGGCAACATGGTACAAAATGTCCGATAATAACGTTCCAATAACGGTCAGAATAGCAATAAACATCGTAAAGCCCATCAGCAAAGGATAATCTCGTAATCCAAAAGATTGCATATATAGCTGTCCAATACCGGGCCAGTTAAATATTTTCTCAATAATTAAAGATCCCCCAAACAATGCGGGAAGCTCGAAGCCTACCAAAGTAATTGCGGGTAAAAGCGCATTACGTAGCGCATGCGTGAATAATACCTTGCTCTCTTTAAGCCCTTTCGCCCGAGCAGTACGTATATAATCCTGCTTAATGACATCAATCATGTTGCTTCGGAAGTAACGTGTCAATGAACCCACGCCGAGCAATGTCATGACTACAACAGGAAGTGTCATATGATGAATGACTTCCTTTAGATATGCCATACCTGTGGCGTTACTCCCAGTAGTAAGCATGCCGCCTGGAGGCAACCATTTTAAATCAACAGCCAGTATTTTAATCAGGAACAGACCAATAAAGAACGATGGAATCGACATCGCTGCAAAGATAGCTACCATCACCAACGTATCAAACCAAGAATATTGCTTATACGCAGAAACAACCCCAACAATAACGGCAATGACCCAAGTTAGAAACGTAGATACGGCTGCAAGCAGAAATGAATTCCAAATGTATTCGTTAAATAGCTGAAGGACTGGTTTCTGCTGTGCAAGAGAATAACCGAAATCCCCATGGAAGGCATTGGACATCCATTGCCCATATCGCTCTAGCACAGGCTTATTTAATCCGTAGATTTCCCTAAGCTCGGCTTTTCGTTCAGGTGTTAACTTAATATTTCCACTGATGAAATCCCCTGGTGTCAATGCATATAAACAAAATATGAGTAAAGAAGCCGCGAACAATATAACCAACATATAAATCAATCTCTTAGATAAATAAGTGCTCATGATCGTCTCCTTATGATGGCATCCCCTGCCTTGGTTGGCAGGGGATGACTATTTTTTACTTTAGAGACCAACTAGGTAAGCTACCTGCAAGCCCGATGTAAGGACTCACGGTTACATTCTCAATTCGGCCATTGTATGCATACACGGTTTTCTTATAGCTTGTGAAAATAACCGGTAGCTCATCATTCAGAAGTTGGTAAATTTCAGCGTATATTTTTTTACGTTCCTCAATATCTGTCGTAGCTAACCCTTTGTCGTATAGCTCTTTGAATTTCGGATTGTCATAACCCTTAATTTCTCCGTCTACAAATTGAAGGATTCCATCCGCAGGATCAGTCAGCATCGGTGTAGAGAAGGATACGAGGTCGTAATCTCCGCCTTCAACTTTGGATACTAGCGAGTTGAAATCTGCGAATACTTCAGGTTCAAATTTAATGCCTAAATCGGCGAAATTTTCTTTAGCTACAGCAATGAAAATATCTGTATTACTATTCTTCGATCCAAGGAAGTGAATCGATAACTTTTTACCATCCTTCTCACGTATGCCGTCTGTGCCAACTACCCAACCTGCTCCATCAAGTAGCTCCTTCGCCTTCTCGGGATCATAGTTATAAGGATTAATACCTTCCTCTGTATATGCCCACGATATTGGCGAAACTGGGATATTTGCTACGGAACCTGCACCTTGAGTAGCATCAACATAAATACTTTTGCGATCAAGACCATAGGTTAAAGCCTGTCTAACCGCCTTATCCTTAAGTTGTTCATGTTCAAGATTCACTTGTAAGAAACCGTATGTGCTCGGTGTATATGGAATGATGTTAACGAAACCCATTGCTTTTAGCTTGTCGATATTCTCCGTGGTTGCACTGAATGAAGCATAATCCACCTCTCCAGTCTCAAGGAATTGCCAAACGTCACCCTCCGTGGTCTTGTATATGAATTTTTCAGTAGCAGGCTTACCTTTGAAATAGTATTCATTCGCTACAAAACGCACTTCTTGACCCGGAATAAATTTCTCGAGCTTATATGGTCCATCACCTAAAGGATTAGCATGGAGTTTCTTAATGTAATCTAGTTGCCCGAACTTATAATCTTTACCGTAATAGGCTTTTGATAATACATTTGAACCAAGCATTGTTACGGCTGTGGCATTGGGTTGCTCTAATGTAGCAGAAATGGTTTGTGGGTCAATTACTTTAATCCCTTCAATGGAGGTAGCTTTACCTTCTTTGTAATCTAATCCACCTTTAATTTTTAGAGCAGGTATCTGGGAATCTCCGTCATATGCTTTATCGTGTAGAACCGTCCATGTAAAGGCCACATCTTCCGCTGTTAATGGTGAGCCATCACTGAATTTCAAATCTGGTCTGAGATGGAAAGTGTATGTAAGTCCATCCTCGGATACATCCCAACTCTCTGCAAGCTCGGGCACAGGAAGACCTTTCTCATCCACATTTACCAGGGATGCATATAACAGTGAGGATACGTTCCCGTCATAACCGCTTTGTTGAAAATAAGGAGTAAAAGCGCCACTTGGATCCGTTAATCCAACAATGATTGTATCGGTACGCTTTTGTGCTACAGCTGGAAGCTTGGTTAAGTCAGTCGCTGTGAAAGGTTCGGATAACCCTACCGCAGGAGCTGCTTCTGTATTCGAACTGTTTGGTTTATTATTACTTGCTGAATTGCTGCTACTATTGTTACTTGAGCAAGCACTTACCAACATTGAGCCAACTATAAGCAATGATGTTAATAAATAAATTCCCTTTTTCATAAATTCATCCCCACATCCCTCTAATTTTTTTGATCAGATACCTTAATTATAATTCCGATCTGTTAAGTATGATTTCTAACTAATAAGGTCCATTATAAAAAGTAAATGCAGTTCTGTAAAGAGAGAACTTCAACAAATTTCTCTACACGGAGAATTAAAGCTATTTTTTCCAAAAAAATATGGATCCTAGCGTACTCATTTCAAGTACACTAGGATCCATATTTTTAGTGAATCTATACTTATCGCTGTAAATAATCTAAAATTTCTTGATTCATTGTAGTAATACCTTCAAGCCGTAAGCTGTAACTCGTCACATTCTCTCCCTCGATATAAGCATGGAGTAAACCCGAACAACGAAGATTAAAAATATGATCATGCACAATACCTTTTGAAATCCCTACATTTCTCACAATTTCGGTAAAGGTTTTACGTTCACTATGAAGCGATTGTAATATCTTCAATCTACTCTTCTCACCTAAGCTTCGGATCGTGCGATACATATAAGGCGAAATATCATGCTCCGCTCCAAGTGAAATTCTGGCAGAGTACTGACACAAAGTTAATTTCCCATAAGCATAAACAATATTTGCGGGTTGAAAATGATATTGCGGTACAAGCACCACTTTCTCGAGGTCCTCCACAGGGACAAAATTAAATCCATTGGTAGTAGTATTCACAAATTCTGAGGTGTTCGTTAGGCTTCGCGCTAGTTCACTCTTCTTATCCTCAGCGTGTTTTTGTAGCGCATCCATTATGGCGGGATTACACCTACTGAAATACTGATGATTCCATTCTGATAACAGCTCAACAATTCGCTTACGATAATCATTTATATTGCTCGGAATAGTCTTCATATAGCCAGAAAATGCTTCATAGATTTCACCTACCGATAGACCCTCAATCCACCCAAGAACACTCTCAATACTCTCTTTATTTGGACATAAATGAATGAGCAAATATATCATTTTCCAATCATTATTTAATTCCGTTTCCTCTAACCGAGCTAATAGCTTGGTATTTAGCTTACTTTCTGTTTCTTTGACCCAAATGGGTCCTAACTCTATTTTCTTGTAGGATTTCTTGCAAAGAAACGTATGTACACTGTTCATTAACTCATGAATAGGATGAAATTCTACTTCTACCTGGTAAGCCACACAATACACCTCCTATGTTTTATTTCAAAATTTCGCTAGTTTCTTAATCTTATTGTATAGCATAGGAAATGTGCAAGTTACACATATAAAGACATTCATGTTATAATGTGCTTAATTGTGAGTATTTAGGAGGTATCTATTTAGACATCGTGTGGAACTAATTCCGTTTCAATCGTGAAATTCATGTATGACAACGATTGATGCTCTGCCTGTGCGTGGAGCGGAATAGGTAACGTGTGTCTAAAGGAGAATACTCCCTAACCCCGCCGTATTAGCTCAATTTTTATCATGCTAATGCTGGCCGGTTTGTCACAGCCTCTTGGTCATTTGGGTTCTACAAGAGGTGTTTAGTTCCTTATTTCCGCATATCCAAACCACAGGTATAGCCTGTGGTTTTTTTGTTGTCTATGAATGATCTGCCCCTCGTTGCAAGCTTGTAAACTAAACGCAAAGTGGTGATTTTATGACAATATTAAGCTGTCGCGGTGTTAAGAAAGCATTTGGTGATTTGGACGTCCTCAAGAATATCCAATTTGATATCGCTAGCGGGGAACGAATTGGTCTGGTTGGGATGAACGGCGCTGGAAAAACGACATTAGCTAACCTCATATTTGGTAATATACAGCCGGATGAAGGCACCCTTATCCATCACCGTCAGGGAATGAAGATTGGTTATTTATTGCAGTCCACTTCCTATACAGTAAATACATTTTACAGGATGGTAGCTTCAGGCGATGAATCGGACTCAGAACATCATTTTCTAGAGTTAACGAGTCACCTTGGATTAAAAAAAGTACAGGAATGGGATTCGGAACGTTTGAGTGGATTAAGCGGCGGAGAGAAAACCAAACTCGCAATCGCTCATATTTGGGCATCCAAACCGGATGTACTTATTTTAGATGAACCTACCAACCACTTGGATTTTGGGGGTGTGGAATGGCTAATCAATGAACTGAAGACGTTCACTGGTACAACCTTGATCATTTCACATGACCGTTATTTTCTTGACCAATCGGTAGAGCGAATCCTTGAAATTGAAGACGGGATATCGAGTAACTATCCGGGTAACTATACATTTTACCGCGAGGAGAAAAACCGGAGAATTCAAAGTCAGCTCCATCACTACGAAGAGCAGAGAAAATATGAGCAGAAGATTGAAACTGAAATCGAACGACTTAAAAACTGGTCATCCAAAGCTCATCGCGAATCGACGAAAAAGGCAGAAAAGCACGTTGGATTTAAAGAGTACTATAGGGTCAAAGCGAAGAAAATGGATAACCAGGTTAAGTCACGAATCAAACGTCTCGAGAAGATAGAAATCGAAGGGGTTAAGAAACCTAAAGAAGAAGTTAAAGTAAATTTTGACTGGGATCAGCCTGTAAAGCGTGGCAAACGAATTGTCGAAGCGGAGTTGATAAGTAAGGCGTATGGCGATAGAGTACTGTTCCGAAATAGCTCTTTCTACATTCAACGGGGAGAGAAAATCGGATTACTTGGACCCAATGGTTGCGGTAAAACAACACTTTTCGAAATGATCCTTGGTAGAACGCGCGCCGACTCTGGAGAACTATGGGTAAGCCCTACCGCTAACATCTCCTACCTAACGCAGGATGTCACAGATTTGAATCCAGAACGTACGGTACTGGATCTTCTTCACGAGGCCCATCCCCTACGTGAGCAGTCCAGTAAAGCACGCACATTGCTTGCGGGAATGGGCTTTAATGAAGCTATGTTGAGGAAGCCGATCAAACAATTAAGTCTTGGGGAAAGGACTAGGGTAAAGCTTGCTCAATTAATTATGGAGGAGCAGGATTTGCTCATTCTGGATGAGCCAACAAATCATCTTGATCTGGTCAGCAGAGAGCAATTAGAGAAGACATTGTCTTCGTACAGTGGCACCCTACTCCTTGTCTCCCACGATAAATATTTCCTTGAGGCAACCTGCGATAAATTGCTCGTATTTGCCAATAACAAAATTCAAAAGGTCGAAGTTGGTTATGAAGAATATAAAACAAGAGCAGAGCAAAAGAAAACAGCAGCCAAAGAAAAAAAGGAAGAAATCCTAGAACAAAAGATGATTATTGAAAATCAGATCATTTATGTGCTTGGTGAGATAAGCAAATACAAACCCGGGGATTCGGAGTACGAAACCTTGGATCAAGAATTTAAGCAACTTATCAAACAGAAGCAACAATTGTTAGAAGGGTAATTGATTTCTCATGCTTCCCTTCCACAACTATTTTCGTGAGTAGAATAACGCAAATTCATGATATTTATAGATGCAATCTGACGCTGTGAACCCTGCCTCTGATAACCATTTGATCTGATCATTCACAGATGCGTTTCTGTCTAGCTTCCTTCGTTCAATTGCGGATTCTATGACTTCGTTCGTAAGGCCATTCCGGCGAATCGTATCCTCCCATTGCTCTTTATAATAAAGATCAAAGTAAGGAGATGAGCCGGAGGCCTGATCCGCATTTATGAAGATTCCTCCTTCCGGTAGAAGGTTGAATACATTGCGAAATAGGGTTCTTTTATCCTGATGAGATAAGTGGTGGATCGCTAGTGATGAAATGACAGCATCATATCGCTGCTCTCCGAAATCATAAGCTGCAAAGTCTGCTGTAATATATTGAACTAAAGGATCATCTCTAAATCTATAACGTGCCCCTTTCAGCATTTCTTCACTTAGATCCATCAAGGTCAGCAATGCATCCGGATATTTCAGGCGCACAAATGAGGAGAAAAGTCCTGTTCCCGCACCTAAGTCTAATATTCGAGGTGCCTTCTGTTCTGTATGGACTGCGGAAGTGGCCATGCTGTAGAAATCATCAAAGCAAGGAATTAACTGACGTCGTTGAAGGTCATAATCCTGCGCCACAGCATCAAATTGTCTCTTTAATGAGTCACTCATCTTCGTTCCACCTTTTACCCAGAATAATCATATTGTAATGCCGATTCATCCTGTATATTACATCTATTATCGAATGATTTGAAATATATAGAATATATGATTCTAATAGGAAATTCCTATATATAGAAAAAGGACGCCTCCTGGGCGCCCTTTTGTTCTTATTTCTTGTGACTAACAACAACACGTTTAATGAAGAACGACATGATCAGACCTACAATAGCAACGATCATACCGAAAATGAAAGCTCCTTGTACTCCATTCGTAAATGCCGGAAGGAAATGAGCTGGATCTTCTGGATTCGTAACATTACTCATATAACTCTTCTGTCCCGCCGCCATAATACTTACCGCAAGTGCTGTACCAATTGCTCCTGCTACTTGTTGTAATGTATTCATTATAGCTGTACCATCCGGATACAGTTCACGTGGAAGTTGGTTTATCCCGTTGGTTTGAGCTGGCATGAAAATCATAGAAACGCCAATCATTAGCGTGCTATGCATCGCAATAACAAAAGCAACGGTCGAAGCTTCAGATATGCTTGAGAAGAACCAAAGGGTGATGCTAACAATGATAAGACCAGGGATAACTAGCCACTTTGGTCCATATTTATCGAACAGCCGCCCCATGATCGGTGACATAATCCCGTTAATAACTCCCCCAGGAAGAAGGATTAAACCTGCTTTAAACGCAGAATATCCTTGTCCTTTGATCAAATACATCGGAAGAATTAACATGGACGACAAAATCACCATCATACAGAGTACGATCATTAGCACCCCAAGTGAGAACATCGGAAATCTAAAGGCACGTAGATTAATCATCGGCTGCTTCATCTTCATTTGACGAATTCCGAATAAGATAAGAGCGACGGCACCTACAATAATCGAGATGATAACCTTAGGACTGCTCCACCCTTCACTTTCACCAGCACTACTAAATCCGAAGACAATACCACCAAAACCAACAGAGGACAACAAAATCGATAACGCGTCAATCTTAGGTTTTGTAATCGACGTTACATTCTGCATGAATAAAATTCCGCAAATAAGTGCAATGATAAGAATCGGCAAAGCCAGCCAAAAAATCCAATGCCAACTCAAGTTCTCAATTAGCAATCCAGCAGCAGTCGGTCCGATCGCCGGTGCTACCATAATAACTAGACCGATCATTCCCATGGCGGCTCCACGTTTCTCCGCTGGAATAATTACCAAAATGGTGTTGAACATCAGTGGCAACAATAGCCCGGTTCCAATCGCTTGAACCACTCTTGCCGTAAGCAAGAATGCAAATGTTGGAGATAAGGCTGCCAATAATGTACCTAGAATGGAGAAGGCAAGTGATGTAATGAACAACTGTCTTGTTGTAAACCACTGTAGCAATAATCCGGAGACCGGGACTAAAATACCTAGTGTAAGTAGATAACCCGTCGTTAGCCACTGTGCCGTCGCCGGTGTAATATGGAGCAGTTGCATCAAATCGCTTAAAGCGACATTTAGTGCTGTTTCACTAAACATGCCGATAAATCCACTTAATAATAATGAGACCAGTATGGGTAAAGCTTTAATCTGCTTTTGTCCAATTCCTGATGTTCCTTGCATAGTTGACTCCAATTTCTTTCCATCCTCCTAATCATCTTCTCTTTCTCTCTATCTCTATAATAAAAACATAAATGATGTAATTGTGACAACAATTATTCAAATTTTAATTGTTAGTAATGATTTACATTCGTAATACAAGAAAGATTTTTCAAAGTGTCCATAAAAACAGAATATAGAACAAAATAGGCTGCCCTTAAGGGCAGCCTATTTCTACTTATTTCATTATTTACGAACTGAGAGAATGAATTTCTCCAGTGATCCTGTATCGGTAATACTCTGATTACATCCATGGTTCTCCATACATACGTATTGACCAATTGCAGAAATATTATCCGGCGAAGCATTCGCAGACTTGGTTCTGACTGAGAAGAAGGCAAGCTCTTGTTGCCGATTGCAGAACAGGCAATACCCTTTTTGGTTAATCGGTGTGATTCTTCCCTCAATGCCGATGAACTGTCCTTCAAATGGATACACAATGAATAATTTATTCGTGGCAATATCTACCCAACTCAGATACGTCACATATCGAAAGTCGATGGATTGTAGATCAGGTAACTTCAGTTTCTTATTCTTAGGGAATAACTTCTGAATTTGTTTCAGCGTAATCGGTGGATAAGGCTCTAGGTATGGCTCTAATGAGCTTAGATATCTCTGGAAATCATACGCTGTCTCCAAGGTCGATATTTGTTCCAGCATCTGCCGCTGATTCTCCGTAAGCGAAGAAAATGCTTCCGTAACGATCGTTGCAGCACGATATCTTACGGTCTCCAAGACCCGCCGATCCGCCACGGAACGCAGTGTTTTCAGAAGAAATTCCGATTGTTTCTTAATGACGTTATATTGATGGTTTCTAATAAATGGTGTACTCATAGCTCTTCAGCCCCTTATTTATAATGAAAAAAATATAAGGTGCAAAGCCGTTATTAGAAACGATAAAGATAAGTTTGGGCGATGAAATCTATTCTATCGCACCTCACGCAAAGTATCGCCCCAGATCAGGCTCTGCATGAGGACTTCCTAGCAAATGAGCAATTCAACAATGCCATCTACAAAACCCCCAATCAAAATTCATGCGAAAAGTATAGCAAATAATCCTATATGCCGCAATTATTATGATGGGTCCTTGGTCTATCTATCCAGGATCTGCTGAAGTTGCAGCATGGCTCGTTTTGGTTTATTTTTAAGAGCATGGAGGAATGTATGATGAAAAATTTCGAAGTTATGTTAGAGAAGTATGCGGAACTGGTCATTAAGGTAGGCGTAAATATTCAGCCTGGGCAAGTTCTTATCGTTCAATCGCCTTTGGAAACCGTGGACTTTACCCGTCTGGTGGTATCCAAAGCTTATGAAGCCGGGGCAAAATATGTTCAAGTGGAATGGGAAGATGAACAGGTTACACGCATCCGTTATGAGAAGGCAGCCGATGATTCTTTCAGCTATTATCCAAAGTGGCAAGCTGACATGATGGAACAGCTCGCCGAGGGCGGTGGAGCCATTCTACATATTAAGGTTCCAGATCCGGAACTATTCCGCGGCATCGACTCATCCAAGGTATCCACTGCGGTCAAAGCCGCTGCAATCGCACGTGAGAAATATCAGGGTTATGTACGAAGCAACAAAGTAAGCTGGTCGTTAATTAAAGCTCCAACACGAGCTTGGGCCAATAAAGTATTCGCTGATCTTCCAGAAGAAGAACGAGTTCCAGCAATGTGGGATGCCGTGTTCCTCATGAACCGTGTAGGTAGTGAAGATCCGGTTGCAGCATGGCGTGAGCATATCAGTGAATTGAAGAAAAGACAAAATTACATGAATACGAAACGCTACAAGAGCCTACATTATCGTGCTCCGGGAACCGATTTGCATGTTGAGATGCCTGAAGGTTACCTATGGCTCGGTGGTGGCGATGAGAAAGAGGACGGCGTATATTTTGTAGCCAATATGCCTACCGAAGAAATTTACACGATGCCTCATCGGACAGGTGTCAACGGTACCGTAACAAGTACACTCCCACTTAATTTAAATGGACGACTTGTTGAAGGAATTACACTGACTTTCAAAGATGGCAAAGTCGTTGAATACGATGCGAAATCAGGTCGCGAACATTTGACTTCACTGCTCGATACAGACGAGGGCGCATCTTATCTCGGTGAAATGGCTCTTGTTCCTTATGACTCACCCATCTCTCAATTAAACCGAGTATTCTATAATACGGGTGTCGACGAGAATGCTTCCTGCCATTTTGCACTGGGGAGTTCCTATCCGGTTAATATCGAAGGTGGAACAAAATTAAGCAAAGAGGAATTATTAGCTAGAGGAGCCAACGTTAGCTTAACTCATGTCGATTTCATGATTGGCTCTGCTGAGTTGGAAATTGACGGTGAACTTGCGGACGGAACAATTGAACCTGTATTCCGTAAAGGTAGCTGGGCTTAATACGCAAAAGGAGCTTCCCGGATAAGTACTTGTCCGAGCAGCTCCTTTCTTATTTTATTGATTTATTGAATCAAAGGCTTTGCCCCGCTTAACAATTTCCCCATCGTACATATTAACCACAGTGCTAATGATATAGGAAGGGGGTTGTTGACCCTTTTTGTCCCGATGTCCCTGTATATGTGCATCACTCTTCTCCCAGTTCTTCCAAGCCTCCTGAGATTCCCAGCGGATAATGACAACGACTTCCTCGTGTTCTTTACTCTTTCTATTCACCATGATGCTGATATCAATAAGGCCTTCCATGTTATCAAGAGGACTCTCTCCACTAAATCTGGAAACCACTTTATCACTATTGCCCTTCTCCACCACAATCGTTCTCGTTTGAATGAACAAATACAACGCCTCCTATGAAATAATCATCTCAGAATAAAAGAAGTATATGTCCATACTAATTGATAGTGATTATCATTGTCAAAGTAAACTGACAGATTCTTTTACATCACCTTCGACCTGTACCTTAACTTCTACAACCTCTACTTGGCTGGATCCTTCTTTTCCATAGCGAATAAATATCCATACGCCAAACAGAATAAAAATCCCAGCCCCTAACTGCAGCGGGGTGAGCGCTTCTCTAAGTAGCAGCCAAGCCAGCAATGAAGCAAATACGGGTTCCCCTAATACGGCCATCGACACGGCAGAAGCGCTAATAATTGTCATCAGCCAATTAAATAAATAGTGTCCAAATAACGTTGGCACGATAGCGAGCAGCAAGAAAATGCCCCACTCTTTTGGAGCGTAACCTGTAAACGGAATACTATTGAAGATATTGTATACAGCCAGCAATGTTGCCGCGATTGCAAAAACCAAGAAATTATATACAAAGACTTTCATTTCTTTCAGTACATACTTTCCTACAAGTAAGTGAGCCGCAACGGCAATTGTCCCAAGTAGCGACAACAGATCACCTTGTAAAGCATCACCCGATAATTTGAAATCACCCGAACCAATGGCAATCGAACCAATCAATGCAATACTCATCCCTACAATCATTGCCCTATTAATCCGTGCGCCAAACAGGAAGAAAGATCCTAGCATAACGATAATCGGCTCCAAGGTTAAAATGACGGTCGAACTAGCGACTGACGTCAAACGGAGTGACCCCATCCACAATAAGAAATGGATACCAAGTAACAACCCAGATAATATTAATAGCTTCCATTGCTTCGAAGTTAGCCGAAGGATTTCACCACGGTATTTCCAGAGCAGTGGCAGCATAAGTAAATTGGTTAAATAAAGGCGGTACATCGCAATGACTGACACTTCTGCACTAGACCACCGTACAAATATAGATGAAAAAGAGATCGCGATAATACCAACGATATAAAAAAGTCCCACAGATCTTGATGACTGAGCATTCTGGTTCATTACTTATGCTCCTTGTGTAAGTTGATCTTCTAATTCTAGAATCACTGGACAATGATCGCTCCCCATAATGTGGCAATCAATTTGTGCGTCAATAATCGAAGATGCCAATCTGGAAGAGACCAGAAAATAATCGATTCTCCACCCTACGTTCCGTTCTCGCACTTTTGGCATATAGGACCACCAGCTATACACGTCTTCCCGATCTGGATATAGATATCTAAAGGAGTCTACAAACCCAGACTCAAGCAATTGCGTCATCTTGCCTCGCTCTTGGGGCGTAAATCCAGAATTATTATGATTTGATTTTGCATTCTTTATATCAATTTCTTGGTGTGCAACATTTAAGTCACCACAGGTAACCACAGGTTTAAGCTTGTCCAATTCCTGAAGGTAACCTAGAAACCGCTCTTCCCATTCCATTCTGTAATCAAGTCTTGATAGGTCTCTTTTAGCATTCGGTGTATATACATTTACAAGATAGAAGGATTCGAATTCGAGTGTGATGATCCGCCCTTCGGGTTCTTGATCCGCTTCCAACCCGTAGCGCACGGACAGCGGCTTAATTTTAGTAAAAACAGCCGTTCCGGAATATCCCTTCTTCTCAGCGTAATTCCAATACTGATGATATTCCTTCATCTGATCCAGATTGATTTGTCCTTCTTGCAGCTTGGTCTCCTGAATGCAAAATATATCTGCGTCAATTGCCTTGAAATAATCATTAAACCCTTTATTCACACATGCTCTTAAACCATTAACATTCCATGATACCAGCTTCATTCTCATCGATCTCCTTACAAGCTCACTATAATTTCAATCTTCACGTTTACCATTCTCACTCATCCATTCCAACCCGTCAAATAAAATATGTTACAATAACAAACGGACATTCACTACTCTTGAAGTCAAATCCATAAAAGATCGGAATTACTTTATGAAACCAACCACTCCTTTACGCACGTTTAATTTCTTATATTTTGCGCTGCTCGCAATGTTCATCCCATTTCTCCCCGTTTACCTGGACCAACAGGGACTAAATCCTGCCCAAATTGGATTAATCGTAGGTAGCGGAGGGATTATCACCATTATTGCCCAACCACTGTGGGGAATGATCAGTGACCGCACCAAAACAATTCGTAAAGTGCTACTTCTTCTGCTGTTATGTTCTAGCGTAGTTGGGTACATGTTATTCGCTTCTACCGGTTATTCAGAGCTTATCCTACTCGCGATGTTTGTGTACTTTTTCCTTATGCCAATTGATCCACTAACCGAAAGCCTCAACTTTAGAATCTCCGAGTCTGCCGGGATCAGTTATGGCTCTATACGTACCTATGGTGCTTTGGGTTATGGAGTTATGGCGCTATGCTCGGGTTACATCATGTCCTATCTGGGGCCACATAGTCTTGCCTATCTCTTTATGGGAATCGGATTGGTGAGCTTTATCGTGATCCTGGCCATACCGGATGCACCTGTATCAGGGAAGCCCGTTACTTTGAGCAGCCTCAAAAATTTTCTGCGAAACAAGGAAACTTTGCTTTTCCTTATTCTTGTCTTCATTTGTTCAGTCCCTGCACGAATGAACGATACGTTTCTTGGGGTATATATTACGGAGCTGGGTGGTGGTACGGAATTAGTCGGCCAGGCTTGGTTTATTGCAGCTGGTAGTGAGATTGCTGTATTCGCTCTAAGCTTTTGGTGGTTACGACAAGGAAAAGAACTGCTCACGATATCCATAGCTGCGGCATTTTACTTCCTACGATTTTTCATCTCAGCATGGATTACGGATACGCATATGCTTGCCTATCTGCAAATTCTCCAGTTGCTGACCTTTCCGGTCTTCTACACCGCGGCTATTCAATATTTGTACCGTATTGTTCCCGAGGAATGGCGCGCAACCGGCCAAACGGTTCTTGCTCTTCTCTTCTTCGGAGTATCGGGAATCATCGCCTCTTATGCAGGTGGAGCTATCTATGAAGTCTTTGGTGGACAAACATTATTTCTCTCCATCTCCGTTATGTCGTTTATCGGAATGTTGTTCGGCTTAGTACTCACACGAAAATATGGCAGACGTTCCTAATGCTAAGAAGAAACAGACTTAATAACTACAAAACGACCGCCACGGGAATCACTCGTGTGCGGTCGTTTGGTTATAAGCCATTAATCTACGTACTAGAGTGTAGCAGCAGTATCCAAAGCGACTTGGATCATATCATTGAAGGAAGTTTGACGTTCTTCCGATGTTGTCGCTTCACCTGTAATAAGGTGATCACTAACCGTAAGTAATGCAAGTGCATTTACCTTATATTTTGCTGCCAATGTGTACAGTGCTGCTGCTTCCATTTCAACACCAAGTATCCCATAATCCATCAACTTCTGGGTGAAGGTTTTGTTATCACTATAGAACATGTCCGAACTAAACATGTTTCCGACATGAGGGTTCAACCCACGCGATGAAGCTAGTTCATAAGCCTTCAACAGCAAAGGGAAGCTGGCAATCGGAGAATAATCCAACCCGCCGAAAGTATGACGATTCATGGAGGAATCGGTACAAGTCGCCTGCGCCAAAATAATATCACGGACATGCACATCGGCTTGCATTGCTCCACATGTACCCACACGCATTAGATTTTTCACTTTATACTCATCCATCAATTCATTAACATAGATACTAATCGAAGGAATCCCCATTCCGGTTCCTTGAACAGAAATTCTCTTGCCTTTATACTGTCCTGTAAAGCCGAGCATACCCCGGACTTCATTGTAACAAGTTACATCCTCAAGATATGTTTCCGCAATATACTTGGCCCGAAGTGGATCACCTGGTAGTAGTATCGTTTCCGCAATTTCCCCTGGTTTTGCTGCGATATGAACACTCATTGATAACGTTCCTCCTTCATACTATTAAAAAGAAACCTTGGACATCAGCAACTGACATTTCTCGTTTCCTCCCATATCATACCGTAAATAGAACAAAATCTCCAAATGGTGTTTATCTATTGGTATCCCTTGTAATATTTGTCATAGATATGGACTGGAAATGATGTTAACATTATATTTGTTCAAATATTCAAAACTTTAGATATTTGAATATATAAGGCAAGGAGACAACAGGCGATGGATAAAAGTGTTCAGCAGTTTAAAGCCGAATTTTTCAAAGCACTCGCTCATCCAATGCGGATTCGCATTTTGGAGGTATTGAGCCAGCAAGACCGTAATGTGAACGAGCTTCAGAGTATTCTTGGTTCAGAGGGTTCGGCCGTTTCTCAGCAACTTGCGGTACTTCGGTCCAAAAATCTGGTTAACACGGTCAAGGAAGGAACGACCGTTGTATATTCACTTAGAGACCCATTGATTCGTGATCTGCTAGCTGTAGCGCGGCAGATATTCGACAATCATTTGGTGGAGTCCATCACACTCCTCGAGGATATACGCAATCAAAACTAAGGATGCCATTATTTTCTCCGCAAACTGCGGGGGTCTTTTTTTGTGTACAAAATGGAAAAAAGTAAATGAGAAAAGAAGGGTTACAGAAAATGAAATGGATGGGACGATTTAGCGGTTATACTGCAGATGCGTTTCGCAAGGATTTAATATCTGGGTGTATTGTCGGGATTGTTGCGATCCCACTTGGAATGGCCTTCTCGATTGCCTCTGGTGTGAAGCCAGAATATGGACTATACACCACCATTATCGCAGGTATTTTGATCTCACTCTTTGGAGGTTCGAGATTTCAAATCGGAGGGCCTACCGGAGCATTTATTCCCATTTTATTAGCGATCGTTCTGCAATACGGCTATGAAAATTTACTGATTGCAGGCTTTCTTGCCGGAATTATACTTGTTCTGATGGGTGTATTTCGATTAGGTGTGTTAATTAAATTCATTCCTCGGCCCGTAACGATTGGATTTACTGCAGGGATTGCCGTAACCATCTTTAGCGGGCAGATCGCTAACTTTCTAGGACTACGAGATGTTGGACGTCATGAATACTTCTTATCTAATATGGCCGAAATCATCAAGCGTCTTCCAACCCTAAATATATACAGTATTTTGACTGCATGCATATGCTTGGCTGCACTTATATTAACACCCAAATACTTACCTAAAGTGCCTGCATCCCTAATAGGTATCATTGTATCCACACTCGTTGCTGCATGGTTATTTCCTGGTCAAGTCACAACCATCGGTACAGCCTACGGGGCTATTCCCGGTGGATTACCAAGCTTCCATCCCATTTCACTAACATGGGATCGTATTGCCCTGATGATAAAACCAGCCTTCATTATTGCGATGCTTGGCGGTATTGAATCCTTACTATCTGCCGTTGTGGCCGATGGAATGACAAGGACACGCCATAACAGTAATCGTGAGTTAATAGGACAAGGTATTGCCAACATGGTTACCCCTTTATTCGGAGGAATCCCAGCTACGGGTGCCATTGCCCGAACGGCAACGAATATCAAAAGTGGGGCTGTATCGCCTTTCTCCGGCATTATCCATGGCGTGATCGTGTTATTAGTCGTCGTATTATTTGCTCCGTATGCTTCAGAAATTCCTTTAGCTAGTATGGCACCTATTCTCATGTTGGTAGCCTGGAATATGAGTGAACGTAAGTCTTTTGCCCATATGGTTAAGACACGTAGTGGAGATTCTATCATTCTGATCGTCACCTTTTTGCTGACCGTATTCACCACTTTAACTACTGCTGTAGAGGTCGGCTTAGTACTGGCTGTCATTCTCTTTGTCAAACGGATGAGTGAGATACTTACGGTAGCAAAAGTATTACCGGACCATTCCTCCAGTAACGATAAGGTCAAGGCACACATGGTAACAAAGGAGCATGACTGCCCTCAAATCGGTATTTTCAGCGTTGATGGCCCCTTGTTCTTTGGAGCTTCTCATGCACTTGAACACTCTGGCCTACAGCTTAAAGATGATCAAGGTCCTGAAGTCGTGTTGTTCCGAATGAGTAATGTGCCCTTTATGGATACAACGGGTGAATCCAATTTCTCTGAACTGGTGAAACGTCTAACTCACCGAGGGGTTACTGTTCTCGTGTCAGGACTTCGACCACAACCGAAGGAACTTCTAAACAGATCTGGTTGTGGAAAATTTATCGGTGAGGAACACTTCTTCGAGCATACTGGAGACGCACTCAACTACGCCTTAGGAAAAATTCAAGGCCACAAATGCCAAGGTTGTTCTCATTTTGCATTCCGAGAATGTGCCGAGCTAAGTGGGAATACCCCGGCTCCGCTCCATCAAAATATTTCCTGAGATGACCGAAGAATCCTTTATGTGCATTTCATTCATTTGATTCTATCGGATCACAGTAACGCTATTTTGCTTAGGAATCCTCTATCTCAAATTCTAAGGACATGAACGATTCCAGTTTTGAGTTTCGGTCCCACAATTTATCGTAAAATGCATGTAAGGGGTTGTCCCTAAAGTCACCATAGATGGCTTTTGGGACGACCCCTTACACTTTATAATTTTGCCGGTATTTTAACGGTGACATCCCCGTAATTTCCTTGAAGATTCGCCCAAAGTGAGTCAAGCTTTCAAACCCAACACTCTCCGCTATGGTCGATATTTTATCCGTCCCATGAGTCAAAAGATTTCGTGCTTCCTTAATTCGAACATTATTAAGATACTCCGTAAATGTAAATCCCGTATTCTCCCGAAACGTTTTGCAGAAGTACGATGGGCTAATATAAAAATTCTTTGATATTTGCCCAATCGTATGCTGTTCATCGTAATGACGATTCAGATAATCTACGATTTCGAATATTTTCTTGTGAACCAGATTCGCTTCGTTCAACGCAGGCCGGGGATTAGATTCCATTTTACGATAAATAAACAACAAGAGTTCGAAGAGTAACATTTTCAAATAAGATTCATATCCTGGAGGCTGCTGAGTGTACTCGTGGATCATCGTATCAAACCTTTTCTCAATAGCACCTTGTTCTTGACCAGATAACTTGATCATGGGCAAGCCCTTCGTAAAACTAGAGAAGATATCAATCGATGAATTGTCCGGGAAAATCCCCTCAATAAACTCACTCTTGAACTCCAAAGTAATCCGTTCGAAGGTTTCACCACTTGAATTCACAAGCTTATGGATCTCATTCATATTGATGATCATGAGGACCCCGCCTACAACCTGATAGGCTTTATCATCGACAAAATAGCAAGTATCACCCGATACCAGGTAGAAAATCTCGTATCCATTATGATAATGACGTGAGGGCATGCTAGAGTATAGCTTCCTCTCGCGGTCAATGTGAAAGAGCGCAGCTTCATAAAAATCAGATTCCATTTCCATTCGCTCGACTCCTCACCCTAGTGATACTTACCAAAGTAATATACGTAGAAAAAATAAAAAATAGAGAGGATATGTGATGAAAATGATATTATCATACGTTATAGTTTGTTTCAAGATAAAGCACATTTGGACGTATAAGGGGGATTGTTTATGATGAAATTTGACTTCCATACCCATCATGAACGTTGCGGTCATGCTACAGGAACATTGCGCGAATATGTTATTGCCGCAGTAGAGAGCAATTTACAGATCATTGGACTCGCAGATCACCTACCCTTATTCGCGGAGCAAACGAATCATCCTTCGCCTGGTGAATGCATGGCTAAGAGCGAGTTTCCCAATTATGTAAATGAAGTGCTGCAACTAAAGCATGAATTCGCTGGAAAGATCGACGTTCTTCTCGGTGCAGAAGCCGATTTTATCCCTAATTGCTTAGGCTTATATCGCGAGATTATCGGCAGTTATCCATTCGATTATGTCATTGGCTCTGTGCACGAATTCGCTGGGAATAGTCTCTATAATGCCGAGTATTGGGAACAATTGACCACCCAAGGCAAACTAGACTATAAGAACAGTTATTATTATCATGTTGCTCGATCTGCAAAATGCGGGTTATATGACATTTTAGGGCATGTGGATGCCTTAGATCGCTATTTATCCGGTTATAAAGAATATCAAACTGAAGTTGCTGATGAGACACTTCGAACGATTGCGGAGAATGACATAGTCATCGAGATTAATTCCTCAGATGAGCATTGGGTTCCAAACGGAGTACTTCTGGAGAGAGCATTCCATTATGGTGTAAAGGTCACTTTTGGATCAGACGCGCATGAGCCTGAACGTGTCGGGGATCACTTCGAGGGAGTAAGACAACATTTATTAGAAATCGGATACCGCGAATGGGCCATATTTAATAAACGTCAAAGAATGATGATTCCTCTCTAATGATTCATTGAAAGACTACCCAGCTGGTCATTTATCTAATGTTCAAGCGTAAATTCATCGAGCTTCTGCCCTTCCACATCGTAAGCCTGGTAGGTCAACATGCCTCCTTGGATTGTAATGCCCGCAAACATTCCCTTATTATTCTGAAAATGCATGGCTTGGTAAAACTGATCGCTCTTCTTCTCATTGAACTTTGGCCCCGTTGTATTCGTTGTGACATATACGGTTCCTTGTCCTTCATTTACGATTTTCCCATTCTTCAAAGGAAAAGAACGTGAGTATTCATGATTGTGACCCTGGAGCACAAGATCAACACCAAATTCATCAAATACCTTTACCCAGTCTTCAATTTTCTCATAACTATTACCACCATATGCAGGCCGATGAATAGCCACGATAGTCCACTCTTTGGTATTCTTCTTCAAGTCCTCACGCAGCCATTTCTTCTGGCCTTTGATATTCGATTCTGTATTCAGAAATACGAAATGGGCATTCCCGTAATCAATCGAATATGTCGTCCCAGGATTAGAATCTTTTGCCCCATTATTCGGCAAGTTAAAGTGAGACGTGAAGCGGTCAGCATCTTCGTTTATTTCATCATGGTTCCCCGTAACGGGTAAGAGTGGGATCCGAGATACCCACTTCTCTGCCTTGTTAAAAAAGTAATCCCATCCCGCCTCATCCTCGGGTTCTTCCGTCAGATCACCGTTGTGTACAATGAAACGTGAATCAGGAAATATACGAAATGCTTGATCCAATACCTTGCCCCAATAATCAAAATCTGACTCCACTTCCCCTTGTGAATCTGTAACATTAATCCAAGTGAAGCTCTTGATGTCATCTTCCTCTGTCTTAAATATTGCTGGCTGACTCCAGCCACCGGCTTCCCCACTGCCTACTCTATATATATACTCCGTCCCGGATTCCAAGCCCGTTACTTCCGCTTTATGAACACCTTGTTGCTTCCCTTTTCCGGTGTCGATAACCGTTGAAACAGCACTCCAGACACTAACACCTTCGGCATTAAGGTCTGCTGCATCGGTTCCTTTAGCGATTTGAACTATCCCCTGAATTGTAGGGTCTTCTGTATACCAGGTGAAGGCCCTGGATGTACGAGGATCTTCCTTCCAAGTTGTAACCAAAGATTTAGGGATCGTTGAAGCTTTGCCATCTGCTTGTAACCACTGTATGACAACTACTCCAGCGATCAAGAGAATACATACGAACACGATCCAGTAAATATCTCGACTTACATTCACTCCAGTTCCTCCTTTCGTCGTATGTGAATAACGATACTTCGCATTGTCTTGCAAAGTCAAATTACGATCTACCTTCCGCCTACATTTGTTAACGCAGTGTAAAAACTTTCAGTTTATTTTCAGTTAGCCTTAAGTGAGCAATCAGGAAGGGCTGTTAGGATGTGTTATGTAACAAACGGCGAAACTTAGATTTTCATACGGAAATGAGGTGTACTAGTGAACACGAAATTAAAATATCGCCATGAGCTCAAATTTATGATTAATCGGCATCAATATTTTGTTATACGCCAAAAACTGAAGAGTATTGTTGAACAAGATTCCCATGTAGGGCCTACAGGAGAATACCATATCCGAAGCTTGTATTTTGATGATATTAACAATACGGCTCTTCATGAGAAATTAGGTGGGATCCGGGATCGGTCTAAGTATCGAATTCGTATATACAACAATTCGGACAAGTTGATTCATTTTGAGAAAAAAATTAAGTTTAATGATTTCATCGCCAAGTTAAAAGAACCTCTAACTCGGGATATGCACGATTCCATCATCAGCGGAAATTACGAAGTATTAAACATTCCGGATAGACCTCTACTTCAAGAGCTCTATTACGAGATGAGGAACAATCTACTTCGACCCAAAGTTATTGTGGATTATGCACGCGAGCCTTATGTTTGTCCGAGAGGGAACGTTCGGATTACGTTTGACAAAGAGTTAAGAACAGGGCTTAATTCCACGAATATCTTTGATGAATCCTTAAATTCAATACCTGCGATTGATGATAACTTAATCATACTTGAAGTGAAATTTGATGAATACATTCCGGAATACATCCGCGTGGCATTACAGCTAGAGGGACTGAATCAACAGTCCGCATCCAAATATGTTATTTGCCGCAAATATCTTAAAACAAACATATGGGAGGATTATTAATCAATGGATACAACAACTACAGATACAACAGTAAACTTTGGAGATATCATTAAAAAGTCGGTTGCTAGTAGCTTCTCGACAGATATCAGTATAACCAAAATATTAATTACACTCGGTATCTCCTTTATTATTGGACTCTTTATCTTCATTCTTTATAAACGGGTATTTAGTGGGGTGTTATATTCCAAGAGCTTCAATGTATCGCTCATCGGTATGACGATGGTAACGGCAATGGTTATTATCGCAATCAGCTCTAACCTAGTTCTGTCACTCGGTATGGTCGGTGCCCTTTCTATTGTCCGTTTCAGAACACCTATTAAAGATCCAACCGATTTGATATTTCTGTTCTGGGCTGCTGTTGCAGGTATCGTGACAGGTGCAGGATTCTTTACTTTAGCTGCCGTAGGTTCGGTAATTATCGGTCTAGTTATGTTCTTCTTTATTAAAAATGTATCTGCTGATACCCCTTATCTTCTCGTTATTAACTGTGATGGCGATGAAAGTGAACAATTAGTGCATTCCCAAATGGGTTCACTCGTCAAACGTTACAATGTGAAACAAAAAACAGTGTCCCCTGGGAATATTGAAATGACTCTCGAGGTCCGTCTTCGCGATAATGAAGGACGTTTTGTTAACCAGATCTCGGGGCTAGGTGGTGTAAAGAACGCGGTACTGATCAGCTATAACGGGGACTATGTATCCTAAGTGGAGGTGAAGAAGATGAAAGCAACGTGGTCCTCACTTCTTCTAAGGCTATGCTCCTTGCTTCTGATCTTTGGACTCGTTGCCTGTGAGGCAACGAATAACTCCGCAAATATCGTTGATAGTGGCACTACAAATAAAGAACAAACTAAAGTGTCCGCGGTAGAACAGAAGTTAGATGAAGAAGTATTCCCCAAGGATAAGGTTGTCGATGTCAAAATAACCATTGATGAAGACGAGTTCCAAGATATGCTCGACAATGCCAGTAACGAAGAGATAAAGACAGCCTCTGTAGATTATAATGGCCAACATTTCGATAATATCGGCATTCGTACAAAAGGTAACTTAACTTTACGTAGCGTGGTTCAAATGACCGACTCGGATCGCTATAGCTTCAAGCTGTCATTTGATGAATATGTAAATCAGACACTAGGTGGCATCAGCAAAATTAACCTAAATAATAACTACAGTGATGCAAGTAGTATGCGTGAATTTCTAACCTATGAGTTAGCCGAAACGATGGGCCTCCCCACTCCCAAGCATTCTTTTGTCAATGTATATATCAATGATGAACTGTGGGGATTCTATTTAGCTGTTGAACAGATCGGTGATGCTTATCTAGAGCGACATTTTGGAAATTCTTACGGAGCCCTGTATAAAGCTGAAATGTCCGGAAACGGGGGCGATTTGCTCTGGATCGATGATAATCCCGACTCTTACAAGGGGCTAACACTGAAATCGGACACCACTAATGGAGATATCCTGATCGATATGATCAATGAACTTAACAATGGTTCCGATTATGAGAAATATATTGACGTCGAGGAAGCATTAAAATACATTGCGCTTAATGTCGTTACAAACAATACTGACAGTTACATTGGCAGCACCAAACAAAATTATTATTTGTATGAAGACGACGGTGTCTTCTCTGTTCTTCCATGGGATTATAACATGGCCTTTGGAGGTTTGGGAGGCGGTGGTATGGGTGGCTTTGGCGGTCGTGGTGGACAACGGACAGACGCTCAAAATAACGATACCTCTACCGACACAACTACTACTGATAATAATAATGATGGTATGGTTCCACCTGATCTTCCTGAAGGATTTGATGCTGATGGCATGGTTCCACCTGACCTGCCAGAAGGATTTGATGCTGGTAATTTTGGAGGAATGGGCGGAAGTAGCCATCTTCTAATTGATGAACCAACTCAAGGCGCGGTTGCTGAACGTCCTTTGGTTGCAAAGCTATTGGAAGTTGATGAGTACAAGGAAATGTACCACAATGTTATTAAGCAAGCAGTGGAAGGCTTTCTAGCGAATGATACCTTCACTGCACGAGTCAACGAGATCTCTGCGATGATCTCATCATATGTGAAGGCAGATCCAACCGCCTTTTACACGTATGAGGAATATGAACAAGGCGTTACTCAGTTAATCTCCACAAATGCAAGTCAAGTGGATAACATATCTCAACAGCTCGATGGTACCATTGCATCATCCGGTGATGGTTCTGGAAGTGGTGGCGGTATGGGCGGAGGCGGCATGAGAGGCGGTTTCCAGGGCCAAGCCCAACAGGGTGATCAAGCCCCTCAAGCTCCGGACGCTCAGGGCCAAGCACAACAGGGCGATCAAGCCCCTCAAGCTCCGGACGCTCAGGGCCAAACCCAACAGGGTGATCAAGCCCCTCAAGCTCCGGACGCTCAGGGCCAAGCCCAACAGGGTGATCAAGCCCCTCAAGCTCCGGACGCTCAGGGTCAAGCCCAACAGGGCGATCAAGCCCCTCAAGCTCCAAATGCTCAGGGCCAAGCCCAACAGGGTGGGTTTGGCGGAGGTGGTTTTGGTGGAGGTCGTGGCCCTATGGGCAATGACGGCGGTGCTGGCGGAAAATTTGGTGGTGATTTTGGTAATCAACCTGGTCAAGAGCAAGATAATACCAATAATGCCCTAACGGCCGGTATATCCATCCTAGTCGTTATCCTCGCCTGTATATTCGTAGCTTTCTATAAACGAAAACGCCTCTAAAATCCAAAGTAGACAGCCCCAATTGTGAGAAATCATCATGATCGGGCTGTCTCTTTATTTTTTACAATTTATCTAACTCCCCCTAAAAATACTCTTACCTTGTTTAAAATTGTTACCTTTGGTTAATAGTAAACAACAAGGAAAATTAATAATTTAGGGGTGATTTGAATGAGTTTCATATGGTCATTAATTATTGGTGGGGTCATCGGATGGCTAGCTAGTTTGATTATGAACAGAAATATTCCAGGTGGAGCTATTGGTAATATTATCGCTGGTTTCGTTGGAGGTTGGCTAGGCAGTATTATCTTAGGAAACTGGGGACCAGTAATTGGGAGCTTCTACTTTGTTCCAGCTCTAATTGGTGCGATCGTGCTTGTAATGATCGTTAGTATGGTTATGAGCATGATGAGACGGAGTCGCTCTTAATATATATTAAAAATGAACAGGACTGCCCTAAGTGGCAGTCCTCTTTTCGTCGTTATCATTGGCCTTTAGGTCATGCCCCTTCTTCCCGATATTCAGAGGGAGTCATACTCGTCACTTTTTTAAATACTTGTGTGAAATATCTTGGATCCTGGTACCCAACTAGTGGAGCAACCTGATACACTTTTACATTACTGTTCTTCAAAATATACTTGGCTTTCTCTATACGGCACTGAGTTAAATACTCCAAAAAAGTATATCCCGTCACTTGCTTAAATAACATGCAAAAATGGCTTATGCTAAGATCGGCAAGCTCAGAAACCTCTTCAATGCTAAGATCCTTATGATAATTATTGGAGATGTATTCTTGTGACTTGGCAATAACAGACTGGACGTTCTCTTTGGAGTGATTCGCAACTCCCTCCATGATCCATTTACCAAAGTTTATTCTGAGAACATCCATAATATCGTTTAATGTTCCCTGAGAATGTAATTCCTGTAGTAGGCCTTCAAGTGACCATTCCAGTAGAAGATTCATCTGCTCAAACTGCCGATACAATACCACTGTCAGCTCGACAATTACTCGCTCTGCCACTTCTTTAGTAAGAGCTTGATTCTCAATATACAGCTTTGTCTCATCAAATAATTGGAGCATACGTTCTTTATTCAACGTACGAATACTTTCGAGAAACTGAATTTCCAGATGTTTTGGATACTTTACCTCAGAGCGATCCATGATCTGCTCTGGTCCACCATCAACGAATACTCCTTCTTCTCCGCGGTAGAAACGTCGATACAGTGCCTTAACCGCACTTTGATAGGCATTGCTAAGTTGCTCGATTCCTTCCGTACTTTGACTGAACCCAACCGAACAGGATAATTTGGTATTCATTTTAATTTGTTGAATAACATCTCTTCCAAGGCTCTCTTTATTCCTGCTTTGTAAGCCTGAGAACAACAGTATCCATTCCCCACTGTGAAAAGGAAATACCGTAAGCCCCCCATTGGAAAGTGACCACTCTCCCAAGATATTACGGATTGCAAACAACCACAGTCTCTTCTCCCCAATAGTCCAGTGTGTATTCAGCTTCATATAATGATCTAGTTGAATAACAGCCATGAAATAATCCTGCTCTAGCTCACTGTTCTCTAGCCAGCGCATATGTTGCAATGGACTGCTATTCCCCTCAATAAACTCCGCAAACATCCGCTCACGCGCCAATGTAGACAATACCTGAACGGAATGAAGCAGCTTTTCATCTTCCATTTGCTTCTCTAAAGCATGTTTAGCTCGTAAAATCATTTCAATCAATTCATCGTGATCGATCGGCTTCAGTAGGTAATCGAACGCACCCTGTCGAAGTGCTTCCCTAGCGTATTCAAATTCCCCGTAACCGCTAATAAATATAAATAACCGCTTGGAATTCTCGGCCAAGACTTCCTTCATCAATGTAATTCCATCTATCCCAGGCATGCGAATATCACTGATGATCATATGCGGCGACAATTCTCGAACTAAGCGAAGTGCCTCTTCTCCATTCCTCGCCTCACCAACAATCGTCAGATTTAGTTCATTCCAAGGAATAGCTACCTTCAAACTGCGCAGAATGATCGGTTCATCATCTACTAGAATCACGCGATAGTTCTTCTCTAACGCTTCCATATCATATACCTCCTGGGCGATTATTAGGGCGAGAAGTTTCTTCGTTGCTTCCAGTACTCCTGAGAAGATACCTGTATCTCCTCTAATGCCTCTTTGGCAGATGTGTCTCCGGCGATCATTTCCTCAATGACTTTAAGGAAAGACTTCTTGACCTCTGGCGACAATATGTTGTCATAGGGTACGAAGCTTTGATGGTTGACGTCCATCAGTGCTATCACCTGTGCGAAGATCGGTCCCGTCTTATTCGAATCGTAGGACACTTTCATCGAAGGTATTCGCAATCCTTTATACACTACATTGCTCTGAACTTCCTTCGTAAACAACGCCTTAAGTAGATCCTCTGCTGCTTCCTTCTTGGCATCCTCCATATTTGAAGATAATCCAATTCCAATTGTGTATCCACCAGCTATTGACCTATTTCCATTAGCTAGCAAGGAGGGAAAAGGAATCACCCCAACCTTATCCTGAAAATTGGCCGGCGCATCCTCATCATGGAATAAATTAATGTCCCAGTTCCCATTCAAATACATTGCCGCCTTTTCGTTAGTGAATAGCTTAATCGCTTCTTCAGTTGATAACGTATTGGAAGACGGACTGAACGCCTCTTGCTTAATCCACTGTTCCAGTTGATCAAAAGCTCGCAAATAATCTATATTATCAAAACGCTGACTTTCCTGCCCTTGCACTAAGTCATTGATTAACTCAGGACCTGCAAATCGATCCATCAAATAATGGGCAAAGATTCCTGCTGGCCAACGCTCCTCATTTCCAAGCGCAAAAGGAATATATCCATTCTCCTTCAAGATATCAATAGCATCGTTTAATTGAGATAACGTTTCCGGTGGCTGAATGCCCAACTTCTCAAATATCTCCATATTATAGTAGAGAGGCTCAGCATTTCCTTCAATAGGCAAACCATAAATCTTGTTATTAAATGTCCATAAGTGCAGGTCCTGAAATTGATCTTGCAATCCGTTTTCTTTAACAAAATCACTCAAATCCATCAATCGATTAGACCTAACATACGGCTCAATTTCGGCTCCACCAAATAAAACGAACATATCTGGCGGGGTTCCAGTCACCATTTCACTCTTCAGCTTCTGTTCACGATGTACAGTCTGGTCCATGCCTTCAAAGTTCACTTTAACATTAGGGTGAGATTCTTGAAATTTATGAACAACATCCTCAAAAATATCCAACATCTGACGGTCATGTTCCGTGATCCAGAAATGACGAAACGTCAGTGTTATTTTCTCCGTCTGGACCTCCTCAATCGGTTCCCGATTACCTGCTGCAATAAACAGCACAGAAGCCATAAGAACGACAGAATACAGTAATATCCAGCCCCAATTCATGATCCACTTCATGGTAATGTCCCCCTTTAAGGAAGTATTTTGGGAATACGAATTCGAATAGTAGACCCAAATCCGGGAGAGGAACATATCAAAATGCCATAATATCCACCAAATTGGATGCTGAGTCGCTCATGGACATTTTTAAGCCCAACGCCATTCTCACGGTATTTCTTCAGATTGCCTCGTTCCTTACTCCACAAGTTTAGAAGAGTTGTTTGATCAAAGCCTGGGCCATTATCGCTTACATCAATTAGAATATCGCGCCCATTTTCCTTCGCCACAATTGAAATAAATCCGTTACCCTCCATAGGTTCAATCGCATGATACAGAGCATTCTCTACGATGGGCTGAACAATCAGCTTCTGGGTTACAAAGTATTTTAATGAATCAGGAATTTCAATTTGATATGAGAACTTGTCTTCAAAACGAAACTTTTGGATATCTAGATAATGTCTAACGTGCTCCATTTCCATGTTTAGTGGAATAAGTTCTTGATTCTCACTTATACTAATTCGCAGAAGCTTGCCAAGAGAAATCACCATCTTGCTTATGTTCTTGTTCCCTTGAAGCACAGCCATAGAATTAATAGACTCTAAGGAGTTATAAATGAAATGAGGATTAATCTGAGCTACCAACGCTTGAAGCTCTACTTCTTTTTTTCTAGCTTGCTCGACTTGTACCTGCTGAATCAGTTCATTAATTTGCGTGCTCATTCGGTTGAAACCATCAATTAATAAATCCGTTTCATCCTCAGTTTGTACATTAGTTGTAATCGGAACAAATATCCCCTGCTTCACGCGCTTCATCCCATTAACTGCACTAATAATACTGCGTACCATTCTTCGAACGAAATAACGATCAAATAAGAATGCAGATATTAACGAGAACAGCACTAAAATGATCGCAATATTCCGAATATTTATTGACTCTGATGTGATTAGCTTGTGCGGGGTGATGGCCACTAAATACCATCCCTTGTTTTGTGAGGGTAAATAAGTGATCAATGATTTCTCATTTAAGTATTTGTCAACATAATACCCTTTACCGTTCGAATATCCATCTGCTAAAAATGGAAATTGTGTTTGTTCCCCAATATGATTACCAGACTTGTCAAAAACGATATTCCCCTGCTTGTTCACCAGTAGAATATCCCCCTGTTTGAGCATGGCGGCCTCCCAGAAGACCTGATCCAATATGTCCGGTTTAACGTAAATAATTAACGCTCCGATGTCCTCTAATGAGTCATAATCCTTGATCAATCGAGCCTGAATGAGCACGGGTCTACCTGCAGCTGCGGAACCGTTCTCACCTGGACCAACCCATATTGGGCGACCCTCAGCTGCTTTCATCGCACCATACCAGCTTTGTATTTTCAGTTCATTAAAGGACATGGATTCATTATATTGATATAACAATCGATCGTTAGAATATAATCCGAATGAGTTAATCATGGGGTGGTTAATTTGATTGTTTATAACTTGCTTGTTCTCATAATTAACAACAAAATTCGGCTGTTTCAATATCTGTTGAATAACCGGTTGGGTAATAGCCGAATTAGAAAGCGTCGTTATTTCGTTTAGAGCAAACTTCAACTTACGATCACTTTCCTGCAATGAAATCCAATAGAAGTTGCTCGACTTATTCTCCATTGCCTTAGAGAAACTGTAATAGGATACGGCTCCCATCAGAATGACCGGAATAAAGACAAGAAGAATAATAGCCAGCAAGATTTTTCGACGGAGCTTCATAACCTGGTATCCCCCTCATAATCTCCTAACTCTATTATTCTTCATTATGTTACATATTCCTTGCTATATTAAGTAGAACATTAAGTTATGCTGACGAAAAGTTCTTCTTAACTTTTAATTGCACCCGAAGTTAGACCGGCAATAATCCATTTGCTAAACAATAAGAACACGATCAATAGCGGCAAAGTAGCCGTAAATGTTGCGGACATAATCATCCCAAAATCCAAACCATCTTTGTTTGTAAACAATTGTTGTAGTGCAAGCTGAATCGTATAGTGCTCTTTATTCTTTAGTACAACTAACGGCCAGAAGAAATCATTCCATACGTTCATAAAATTGAGGATTCCCAATGTCGCCATTGCTGGAGTTACTACAGGAATCGCTATATTCCAGAAAATACGGAAGTGACCCCCGCCATCAATCCGCCCTGCTTCGATTAATTCAGAATGCACGGCAGAGGAAATATACTGTCTCATCCAGAATATTCCGAATGCATTAACCATTGCTGGAACGATCAGAGCTTTATAGCTATCAATCCAATGCAGTTTGGCCATGATTACATACAAAGGAAGAACACCCAATTGCGCGGGTACAAGCATCGTTGCAATAACAAAGACAAATAATACTTTTTTTAGTGGAAATTCATACTTGGCAAACGCATAGCCCGCTAATGTACAGAGGAATACAACAGAAATGGTTACTGCGGATGCAACCAATACTGAATTTCCTAAGGCTGTGAAAAAGTCCGTCCGATCTAAAACACGTTGAAAGTTATTGAAAAATTCCTTCCCTGGTGTCAATAACGGTGGAACATGAAAAGCTCCTGTTTTATCATTTGTACCAATGACAAACATCCAGTAGAACGGAAAGATCGATACAAGCGCTCCTGCAATCAAAAAGATATAAAACAAAATCTTGAGAAAAATTCCCGCATCATCAGGTTTTTTCTTATTCACTGCTGCTGAGCTCATGCTTCTTTCCCCCCTGTGTCTCCACCCAAACGGTTAGATAAGACCATATTCAGGACGGAGAAGAAAATAGTAGCGATTAACAGCATAACAGCTGATGCAGCCGCCGTACCAAAGAATCCATTACTGAAGGCCTCATTGTAAAGATAAGTAACCATGGTAACGCCCTCTTGACGAGTTGCTCCTGAACCCGATTGCCCAAGGAATACATACGGTTCAGTAAAGAGTTGAAGTGAACCAATTGTAGAGATTAGGGTAACAAACAAAATAAATGGACGTAATAACGGTAGTGTAATAAACAATAATTGCTGACTTCGATTAGCTCCATCAATTCGTGATGCCTCATAAATATCGGTTGGAATGCTTTGAAGACCAGATAAGAAAATAATCGCGTTATATCCCATCCAGCGCCACATCACCATAGTAGAGATTGCAATTTTTACGCCCCACCATCCCGAGTTAAATGCTACATTATCCATTCCCAGACTATTTAGCACCCAGTTAATCATACCGTTGTTACCAAACATCGTACTGAATACTAACGTTACGGCAACGATGGAAGTAATGTTCGGCATGAAAAACAACAAACGAAAAGTCTTTTTATATCGATTGATCGCAGAATTGAGCATGACTGCCACAAATAAGGCTAGTATGAGCTGGGGTACCGTTCCCATTAAAGCCATGATCAGTGTATTACTGAATGAAATCCAAAAGGTTGGATCATCAATTATTAGATGGTAATTTTTAAACCCTACATATTTCATAGGACCAAGCGCATCCCATTTAAAAAAGGACAAATAAATCGTAAATAATATCGGATATAAACCAAAGATAGCAAACAAGATAAAGAAAGGAGAGATAAACGTATACGCTGTAATTCGACTCCGTCTTGTCTCATTCAGAAATGGCTTTTTGCTTTTAATGAGTTGGGCTGGCGTTGCAGTAGCTGGTTCAGCCATGGATGCACCTCCTAGGAAGTTAAGATAAATCCAAATTCGCAAGAAGATATCCTCTTCTTGCGAATTTAGAAGGACTAACTATACTTCAATTCGTTTCATATTAGCTACGATCTGCAAGAGTCTTAGCTTGCTTAATCGCGTTATCCCATTCTTTAGCAGGATCTGCTTTTTTCTCTAGAACGTTCTTAAGAGCGTTTTTGAAGAAAGCATCTGTTTGGTCATGTAGCGGTCCGTAGTATACAGGTTTAACACGATTTGCTGATTTTGCATATTCGCCTGCAATCGCTTGACCACCAAAGAAGTCGTCTCCTTTTGTAAAGGCAGGATCATCATAAAGTGCTGGAATGGAAGGGAACAAACCACTTGCTTCGAATGATTTCAATTGATTTTCTTTGCTTACCAACCATGAAATAAATTCAAATGCTTCTTTCGGATGTTTACCTTCTTTAGGAAGCGTTAAGAAGGAACCACCCCAGTTACCTGCACCTTCAGGAAGTTGAGCAATTTTCCATTTACCTGCAGTATCCTTAGCATTTTTGATCGTACCAGCCATCCAAGCAGGCCCTAACATAACTTCGAAATCTCCATCATTAATTGCTTTATTCCATTCTGGAGACCATAGCTGAGTATTACCTACCCAACCTTCTTGAATCCCTTTTACTGTAAAGTCAAATGCTTTTTTAATTTGTGGATTCTTATCTCCAATAAATGAACCATCTGCTTTGCTGAAGTAGATCTCATCAGCAGATTGGTCACGCAGACCGTTGAACAATAGGTCAGTTAAGTCTGTAAATGGTTTACCTGTCTTATCTTTAAAAGCTTTAGCAACCGTTGCAAATTTATCCCAAGTATCGATTGCTGCGGAGAATTGATCCGGATCCGTCGGCAACCCGGCTTGTTCTGCTAGATCTGTACGGTAATAAGCAACTGTAGGGCCAATATCAGTTGGGAGACCTAATTGGAATGAACCATCGATAGATGAAGCTTGTTTCCATTTCCAATCAAGATAGTTGCTAGCAATGTCCTTTGCTCCAAGATCATTCAAGTTATAAAATTTATCTTGAGCACCAATAAAGCGTTCCATGAATCCGATTTCAAGCATGAAGATGTCAGGAGCTCCTGATCCAGCAGACAATGCTGTCGTCAAATTGTTGTGATGAGCTGTTTGGTCTGACGTATTTTGGAACTTAAATGTTACATTAGGATGTAACGCTGTGTATTCTTTGGCAAGATCCTCATAGTTTGTCGTTCCAAGTGACCAGAAACTAAGTACAACATCCTCCACAGGCTCTGTTGTTTCCGCTGGAGCTGCTGTATCTGTGTTCGTAGTAGCAGGCTTATTCGTAGCATTCGAACTACTTGTATTATTCTTCCCTCCACATGCTGCCAATGAGGCGATCATCAGAACTGCTACCATCAGAACTGCCCAAGATTTTGCTCTCTTCATTCTTTTATAACCCCTTCCTAATACATATTTTTCTATTTCAGTCTAACGCAATTAATCTTCCATTTTGAGGAGGTAAACTTGCGATTTGTGGTTGGAATTATTACGGTGAGTTGTCTTTATTACTAAAAAAAACGACCTAGCACTGTTTTTAAGCAGTGTAGGTCGTAAATTTCTAACTTACTTTGACTATTCCAAACCAACAACTTCACCTTGTTCATCCAGATAAACCTGCTCGGCAGCTGGAGACTTAGGCAATCCTGGCATGGTTACAATGTTTCCAGTATGAACAACGATAAAACCAGCTCCCGCAGATACGGAAACCGCCCTAACATGCAAAGTGAATCCTTCCGGAGCACCTAATAAACTTGGTTGATCAGAGAATGAATACGGTGTCTTGGCCATACAAACAGGCAATGATCTAAATCCAAGACGTTCGATCTCGTTCATACTCCGAACGGCGGCAGGAGAGAATGATACTTCAGCTCCGCGATAAATTTCACGTACAATTTGCTCAATCTTTGTTTGTGTATCCATGTTGTCTGGATACAAAGTAGAAAAATTAGCGTTTTCTTGGTTCAGTATCTCGGTAAGTGTCTTAGCTACACCCAGTCCACCTTGACTACCTTCAGCCCAAACTTTCGAAATCTCCACCTTAACACCCAGTGATCTACAGTAATCGATAACCAGATCAAGCTCTTCCATAAGATCCGATGCAAAGTGATTAATGACAACCATAACAGGTACCCCGAACTTTTGTATATTTTCAATATGACGTTTCATATTCGGTAGACCTAATTCAAGTGCCTGCTGATTTGGTTGATCGAGTTCCAACTTGGAAGCTCCACCGTTATATTTAAGGGCTTTTACTGTTACTACAAGGACAGACGCGGATGGAATCAGACCAGCTTGACGACATTTTATATCGAAAAATTTCTCAGCGCCCAAATCAGCTCCAAAACCCGCCTCTGTCACGACAACTTTAGCTAACTTCAAAGAGAGCTTCGTTCCAATAACACTGCTGCACCCATGAGCAATATTAGCGAAAGGGCCGCCATGAACTACTACAGGGGTGCCTTCTATTGTTTGAACTAAATTAGGTTTGATTGCATCCTTAAGGAGTACGACCATTGCACCTACTGCACCAAGCTGAGAAGCTGTCACCACTTCACCAGACTCGTTATAGGCAACCAGCATTTGCCCTAGCCGCTGCTCAAGATCAATCAAGTCCTGACTTAGGCATAGAACTGCCATAATCTCAGATGCTGTCGTAATCATAAATCCGGTCTCTTGGACTACTCCATTTCCACTACCAAGACCTGTCACAATGTTGCGCAAGCTTCGATCATTCATATCCATCGCGCGTTTCCACAAAATTCGTTGTGGATTTATCCGTAATGCATTCCCTTGAAAAATATGATTATCAATCATTGCTGAGAGCAAATTGTGAGCTGAGGTTATCGCATGAATATCACCAGTAAAATGAAGGTTTATATCCTCTGAGGGGATAATTTGCGCCTTATTGCTTCCAGTTGCTCCACCCTTCATCCCAAAGCAAGGACCCAGCGATGGTTCTCTAAGCGCTGCTATCGTAGGTTCTCCTATTGCATTTAGCGCCTGTGCCAGCCCTATAGTCGTCAATGTTTTCCCTTCGCCAGCAGGCGTGGGGTTCATCGCCGTAACTAGAACTAGCTTCCCGTCCGGCCCATCTTGTAACTCTTCTCCGAGGGATAAATCTAATTTACACTTATACTTGCCGTACAACTCCAGATGATCCTCATTAATACCAAAAGAACGTGCAATCTCAATAATAGGCTTCATTCTAGCAGACTACCTCCAGTAATTCTAGCACTGTTATTCCCGATAAAAGACCCTTATTATTGTACATCAGATAGGATTAAATATGCAGTAACATCTGTACTAAAACAATAATATTAAGTAAATCAACACAAAAAAAACACTACCTAATGTCTAGGTAGTGTTTCAGTTGCTTGGCGGCGTCCTACTCTCCCAGGACCCTGCGGTCCAAGTACCATCGGCGCTGGAGGGCTTAACGGTCGTGTTCGGGATGGGTACGTGTGGAACCCCTCCGCCATCGCCACCAAACATGGTTCAAGGTTTAATCCTTGAAAACTGGATACGAAATTCATTGTGTGTAGTGTGTAATCGCCTATGCTTACGATATAACCGTAAAGCTTTTAGGATAAGCCCTCGACCGATTAGTATTGGTCAGCTCCATGCATTGCTGCACTTCCACCTCCAACCTATCTACCTCGTCGTCTTCAAGGGGTC